>CAYMME010000253.1:0-13146 GCA_964391465.1 uncultured Planctomycetales bacterium | reverse complement strand
GGCCGGAGCCGCCGGGGCCGGAGCCGCCGGGGCCGGTGCCGCCGGGGCCGGAGCTGCGGGCGCGGCCGGCACCTCCGTCACAGGCGGAGGTGTCGGGGTTACAGGCGTTGGAGTCGCTTCGGGGGCAGCAGCCGGCGGGGGCGTCGGTGTCGGCTGTGCCGGGGTATCTGCCGGAGGCGTACCCTCGGGCGTGCTCGGCTGGTCACTCACTGCGTCGTCTCCGGAATCAAGTTACAGTTGCAGCGGCTCGGGCTGCTGGGCTTGGTGGGGGTGCTCGCTGCCCCGGTACACCTTGAGCTTCTTGAGCATGTGTCGGCCGAGCTTGCTCTTCGGCAGCATCCG
This sequence comes from uncultured Planctomycetales bacterium, assembly GCA_964391465.1. Taxonomy (GTDB): domain Bacteria; phylum Planctomycetota; class Phycisphaerae; order UBA1845; family CAYMME01; genus CAYMME01. Next base: position 12,804 of record CAYMME010000253.1, on the reverse strand, counting down.
CCGAACCGCCAACTCGATCACCTGCTCGGGCTTTCGCGCCATCAGCGAGCCCAGCGTTTCTTCCTTGTAGCCACCTGGGTAGTACGAGTACCGACCGTAGGTCTTTTGCTCCGGCTTCCGGGTGCCGTTGATCTTGACCTTCTCGGCATTGATCACGACGAGGAAGTCGCCCGTGTCCACATGGGGGGTGTACTGCGGCTTGTGCTTGCCCATGAGGATGGTGGCGGCCCGGGTGGCGAGCCGGCCGAGCACGACATCGCTTGCATCGACGAGGTGCCACTGCTGCGGGACCTCACCGGTCTTGGCCTGATAGGTTTTCGTCACTGCTGTTGGCATCGCAATCCGTCAACTCACCAAGGGATAACCGAACCAGTCGAAACGAGCCAGTATGGCGAACCAGCCGGGTCTGTCAAGCCCTCGATAGCCCTGAATCGGGCGGTTGGGGCCCTGAGGGCCCGCCCGAGGCCCTCAGAGCCCTGGCGCGACTGCTCCCCGGGGCCAAGCCAAGGGCGATCCTCTGTCCTTGGCGGCGCATCGTGGCCGGCCGGGGCAACGTCAGGGCTTGTCGGCCACCCGAGCAGGCATGCTATCATGGTGCCCCGGCGGCACGGGCGCACTCCGTGACGTCAGCGACAATGGAGGCCTATTTTGATGCCCAAATGCAGCGGGAGAGCCATCATTGGAGTCCTGTCCCTTGTGGCGGTCCTGGCTGCCGGACGGTCCGGCATCGCCCAGGACGAGCCGGCGCCGCCTCCCGCCTTCCAGGTCGGCTTCGCCAAGCGTGATGTCACCCCGCAAGCGCCGACCCCGATGTGGGGCTACGGAGCCCGGCACGACATGCTCTCGGACGGGGTGCTGGACCCGCTCTACGCCAAAGCCGTGGTGATCGAGGCCGGCGACCAGAAACTGGCCCTCGTCGGCCTGGACCTGGGCCGCGGGCCCACCCGCAGCATGATGCAGGTGATCCGCAAAGAGATCGCGGAGAAGGCGGGGATCACGCACGTGATGATCTGCGGGAGCCACACGCACCACGGGCCGGTGATCGAGCTGGCGAACGAGAAGGGCTACGGCAAGGGGAGGTTCGACGACGCCGTGGCCTACATCGAGAAGCTGCCGGGGCTGCTGCGCGACGCGATTCTCGAGGCGGACGGCAACCGCAAGCCCGCGAGGATGGGGATCGCCAAGAAGGACCTCGAGTTCAATCGCAACCGGCACACGAAGCGCCAACCCAAGCCGACGGATCCGATGCTGGCCGTCATCCGGTTCGACGATGAGAGCGGTTCGCCGATTGCCGTCCTGGCCAACTACGCCGCCCACCCCGTCATGACCAAGGGGAGTGTGCTGAAGTTCTCGGCTGACTACCCGGGCTTCATGATGGCAACGGTCGAGAAGACGCTCTCGACGAACTGCGTGTTCCTTCAAGGCGCCGCGGGAGACCTGAGCCCGAATCCGGGAGACGGCCGCAAAGGGCCGGAGGCGTTCGGGACCGCGCTGGGCAACGAGGTGCTCGCCCTGGCCGAGTCGATCAAGACGGCAAAACCGGCGGCACCGTCGATCCAAGGTAAGGTTGACGAGTTCACGTTCAACTCCCGGATCGACTTCAAGAACCCGTTCATCATCCTGCTGTTCAGCAAGGCGTTCTTTCCGGAGCTGGCAAGGAACTACTCCCGGAGCTTCCGCGACGGGATCACCTGCGAGCTGAACACGGTCCTGCTGAACGCCGAGGTCGCGCTGGTCAGCGGACCGGGGGAGTTCTTCTGCAGCCACGCTGTCCGCCTGAAGCAACGGGCATACATCGAGCACACGCTCTTCCTCGGCTACTGCAATGGGCACTGTCTGTACTTCCCGACCATCGAAGCCACGTCGGAAGGCGGATACGGTGCCGACATGCGGGTATCTCCGGTGGAACTGGGAGCCGGGGAGCGTATGATGAACCGCGCCCTGATCAACATCTACACGATGATGGGCAAGTACGCCGCGGCGGTCCCGGTCGAGTAGGCGCGGCGCAATCGCCACCGCAGACCACATCAAGGAACCGGCATGCAAGACACGACCCGCAACCCTCTGTTCAACCCCACTTCCATCTTCCTGGTTGCCTTGTCCCTCTCGATCGGCTGGGGGATCCGCGGCAACTTCGGCCATGAGTCCGGAGCTTGGATTCCCGGTGCCCTGGCCGCCATCGCGGTCTGCCTGCTCTCGGGCCGCGAGGACTGGCGCCGCCGAGTCGCGTACTGCGCCCTGTTCGGGGGGCTTGGTCTCGGATTCGGTGGTTCGATCTCCTACATGTACCCGTTCTCGTTCACGGCATCGAACCAACTGGCCACGACCTGGTACGGCTTCTTCACCGTGTTCTTCGTCGGCTGTCTGTGGGCCGGGCTGGGCGGAGCAGGGGTGGCGTTGGCTCTCGCCATGGACCGCGAGCGCCTCACGCGAATGTTCGCCCCGCTCTGCTTCGTGCTGGGCATGCTCATCCTGCACAAGTTCATCGAAGAGCCCATCGAGCATTGGCTCAGCACGGCCGCGGCGGAAGGCATGGACGACAGGTGGAGCCGGCACAAGAGTCCGCTCTACTGGTTCGACGCCGACTGGTTCTCAGCCCTGATGGCCCTCTTCGGCGTTTGTCTGTTTGACCTGTGGGACCGGCGTTTCGCCAAGGCCCACTGGCTCGTGGTGCTGGCCGCCGGCGGGGCCGTCGCCGGAGACCTCGTACGACAGATGCTGAACGCAACCGACCTCGCCGGAACCGTGGCCCGAACGCTGGTCGTCCCGCTCGGCGACGCCAATGCCACGAACCCGGCCACCGGCAAGCCGTTCGAAGCCGACAACTTCCTGACCAACTGGCCCCAGTTCTTCGGCGACTTCCCCCAGCATCTGGGCTGGGGAATCGGGCTGCTGGTGGGAGCCGGCATCTACTTCGTGATCTACGGCCGGTGGCGGAGCGACGCGTCGCTGTTTCTGCATCTGTCCCTGGGGTGGTTGATCGCCTTTCTGATCATGCCGGTGCTCGGCACGATTCCGCTTCAGTCGTACGGGGGGTTCCGGATGACGCCGCCGCGCAGCGACGACTGGGCGGGAATCCTCGGCGTCTTCGTCGCGCTATCGATCTACTGCTTGAGGAACAGACTCGCTCCGGTGGCGTATGCGGCGGCGGTGACCGGGATCATCGGCGGGATCATGTTCGCTTCGGCCCAGGTGTTGCGGGCCATGCTCATTCTGCCCGGGCATCCCTATCGCACCGAGGGCGGCACACCTCCGGAATGGGCGCACTGGCAGAGCGCGAACTGGCACAGCTTCCTTGAACAGTCGCACGGATTCGGGCACGGGATCGCCATTGCGATCGCCATCGGGCTGCTCTGGCGCCGGCTTCCGCCACAAACCGACGAGCCGCGGGTACGGCGCTGGACGGAGGTGTTGTCGGTCGGATTCGTGGTCTTCTTCATGACCTATGCGAATCTGTTCAAGAACGTGCGCGAGTGGATCGGCGCCCGTACGAAGGCGCCGGCCATGATGAAGGCACCACTGATCGAATCCATCGAGTGGAGCGCGATGACCTGGTTCAACCTGGCCTGGATCGCTGCGGCCGTCGTGTTCGTACTGCTGATGGTCCTTCACACCAAGCGGCGGCTCGACGTTGTGCCGACCACGTGGTTGGGCAAGGGCCAGCTCATCTACGTCCTGCTGCTGTGGATCATGGTGATCGGGAACTTCGAGCGGGCGCTGGGCGGCTTTCATGAGCAACGGCTGATCACCGAGTGGGTCATCATGATGAACGCCAGCCTCGCCACGTTCCTGATCGTGTTCCTGCCGGGCAAGCCGGTGACGGTCGACACCGAGGTCCCTGCACAGTACGGGCCGATCCTCGGGCGCGTGTGGATGCGGGGCCTGCTGGCGGCCGCGGTGCTGATGTCGCTGTACACCGGCGTGATTCGCATGACCTACGGCGACAAGACCGTCTTCGCACCGGAGCACTCACACAAACGATGGGGACTGGAGGCCGCGTGGCGCGTCAAAGCGATCGTCAAGGACGCCAGGCACCCGTAGCGGTAGCCGGCACCCTTGCGAAGCCACGAAAACGCTGCGGCTGAGGCTTGCGTCACAGACGGCAACGTGATAGGCATTGCGGCCCAAAGGAGAACCTGCCCATGACCGCGGACGCGAACGAAGGAACGGATCCGATCTCGGACTTGGTCGACATCTACGAACCGGGCGACATGCTCGAAGCCGAGGCGATTCGCGACGCCCTCGCCGCCGAGGGGATCAAATGCATGATCGAAGGCGGCGAGTCCACCGGCGCACTGTTCGACGGTGTCGAGTCGCTGACCGCAATGAAGATCCTCGTCAAGGCCGCCGACGTGGAACGCGCCGGAAAGATCATCGACGAGGGCGACTGGCCGCGCTACGCGTAGACGGGGCCACCCAGGAAAGATCACTACGCTCGTAAAAGAGGAATCGTCCGTCCTCGATCCCGACGATAAGGTCCGGCCCGTCGGCGCGACCGAAGTCGGCAACGGCGGGGCTGCACGCGTGCTGGCCCAGGAAGAGCGGCTCCCCCTTGAACGCCATGAGTGCCGGAAAAGCGAACGCGGGGGCCGCGTTGGTGCCCACGTTCTTCATGAACAGCACCGCCGACCCCGGCAGGCCCAGCGACTGAGGCAAGCCGGTCTCGGGATTCGGGACAGAACCGTGACGGGGTGTGCCGACGAGAATGTCGACGAGGCCGTCACGGTCCCAATCCGACAGGACGAGCTTGAGCCGGCCGGTACCGCCGGCTCTGAGGAAGTTGGCGGTGATGACCGGACCGTCGGCGAGCTCGAGCTTGCCTCCGTCCACTACGTTGAAGTCATCGAGGCGCCAGTAGAGGTGGAACGCGTCATCGTCGTCGAGGGCGACGTAAGCCATCCGATCGCCCAGCCGGGCCACGCCCGGCTGCACGCGCCAGGTGCCGTGGAGATTGAAGCCGTCGAGGTAGAGCGGTCGCCCGGCGTCGAGGACCGGCTTGGTGCGACTTCCGCGATTGAGGTACACGACGTGCTCGGCCGTGGCACCGCTCATGAGGATGTCCGGTAGCCCGTCACCGTTCCAGTCGGCCACCGTCGGACACACGTAGCCCCACCGGGCCTCGCCCGGCCCCTGGATGCCGCCGTAGCCCTGCTGCACGTGAATGGGCCGACCACCGGCCTCAATCGCTGCACCCGGAAGCAGGGCCGGCCCACGATTCGTCCCGTCGTTCCGGAAGAACAGGACGCGGCCCTCGGAGTTGCCCGCGACGATGTCGTCGGCCCCGTCACCGTCGAAGTCGACCACGCTGACCACGGGCAATGATCCGGCGTACACATCGGCGTTCCGTTCGAGCACCGGCACCGGATCCTTGAAAACCGGGATGCCGCGCGAATCAATCCGGCCTGTGAACCGGTAGAAGTACAACGCGCCCTCGCCGGAGGCGATCAGGTCCGTGATCGCGCCGTCCGTCCGCGGATAGGCAATCGGCGTGGGGCTGATGGTTGGATGACGCAACGCGATACCGTCGCGGCCCACGAGGAACCGCTTCGGCTCGAAAGGACGATCGGCGGCGCTGTCGCGACGGTAGTACAATAGGTTGCCGAAGCGTGATCCGGCGACCAGATCATGCTCTCGCGATGGGCCGAGATTGACGAACGCCAGGTTGCCGTAGTGCAGCAGCCCTTCGCGTCGCGTCGTTGAGGCAAGCGCCGTCTCGGCGCGCGTCGCGCTCCTGAAGTCGGCGACGTACGCGTGGTGCAGGAACGCGTACGGCCAACCGCCGCGCCACACGCCGGCGCCATCGTAGGGCCGGTATGCATCGGATCGCGCGCTGACTTCACGTGGGCGGCCCGGCGTTCCGTCATGAATCCCCAAGGCGATCTGCGCACTGCCGTCGGGATGCACATCCACGGCGATGTAGCCGGGAGCCCGGGGCAAACCCTCGAACTCCAGGCTCGGGGCCTCGGTCGCGACGAACGCGCGACGCGTCTTGTCGTACACCGTCCGAACGACTGACTTGCCTTTCAACCACCACCCGTGCACGACTCCGTCGGCCGTTTGGAAGATCGTGCCCGCGGGCGGCAGGTCGCCGGGACCGGGGTGTTTGACGGTCAGCCGCGGGCCGAACACCGGCGCCCCCGTCGGCGCCGTGTCCCGCCACGGGTACAGGAACAGACCGCGTATGGCGCTGTGCCGATTCGATGCGACGAACAGATCAGGGGCCTGGGCGCCCGTAACAGACGCAACCCCCAACGGACGATTGACCACGCCCACCGAAAGCGGGCCACGACGGTCAGGGCCGCCTACGGGAATGGCCTTGCCGCTGACCCATTCGACGCCGCCCTCGGCGGGCAGCGCGAACCCGGACACCGCCATGAGAACCAGGCAGCGCCACGGTAGTCTCGTGCACACGATCAACATCATTCTCCGGAGGTTCCCAGCGGCGGTACTCGTGCGAGGATTGCTTTCTTCAGGGCGGCCGCAGCCGCCTCGACGCCACGCGCGCCGATCACGGCATGGCAAACGCACGCACAACGCCCGCCGGCATCGAGCACGGCGTCGAGCCGGGCTTCGGTGATGCCGCCGATGGCCACGACGGGCATGTGGGCCTCCGCGGTCACGGCGCGGAGTGTCTTCGGTCCGGCAATGTGCTCCTGAGGCTTTGTTTCGGTGGCGAACACCGGGCCGACCGCGATGTAGTCCGGCCCTTCGGCCGCGGCGGCGCGGGCCTGATCGAGCGTGTGCGTGCTCTTGCCGACCAAGCATGCCCCGCCGACGATCCGCCGCGCCGCGTTCACCGGGAGATCATCCTGCCCGACATGCACCCCATCGGCGTGAACGAGCCGGGCGATGTCCGGCCGGTCGTTGATGATGCAAAGCGCGTTGTGCGCGCGGCACAGTTCGGTGAGCTGCTCGGCCCGTGTGATGAGCTCCGCATCGGCCATGTTCTTCTCGCGCAGTTGCAGTGCGTCGGCGCCGCCGCGCAGCGCCGCCTTGGCCGTCTCCAGCCAAGCACCCGTGCACAGCGATTCGGTGATCAGCACGTAGAGTCGCACGTCGCGCCATCGCTGTCGCGCCCCGACCCGAAGCCGCAGATCCTTCTCGAAGGTGTAGCTCGCGTAGCGAATCGCTTCGATCGCGGCCGCGAACGCAGCGTCCACGGTCTTTCCGTATTCCTCGAGCGCGCGGAGGGCCTCGCTGAGGCGGGCGGCGGCGGCGGCGGCCACGTCCTCGGCTGACGCCCGCGACTGTTCGGCCTCGGTGCGGATCACGACACCCACGTCCCCCGGTGTGTCCCGCCATGCAAGCAATGCGGTGCGATCAAGCCGTTTGATCGCCGCGGCGAGGTCGTGTCGCAGCGACTTCGCTCGCTCGCTGAGGACCGAGTCGTCGAGCGCGAAGCGCGCGTATTCCTCAAGCACGCGCAGGGCCTCACGGGCACGGTTGTGGTTTGCGTCAAGGATGCGGGCGACCGATGGGTCCATGTTGTTGAGGCCGTGTCGCCGAGACGAGGAGAACACCGAACTCGGCCGCTTCCTGACGGGCGCGGTTCGGAAAGGGCCACTGTGCCGCCCTTACCCGGGCAGCGTCCTACACGCCCTTGAGCAGGTGCCCCATCTTCTCGCGCTTGGTCTTCAGGTAGGCAACGCTGTCCGGGGTCGCCTCGATCTCGATGGGCAACTGCTCGACGACTTCGAGCCCGTAGACCTCGAGGCGGTTCAGCTTCTTCGGGTTGTTGGTCAGGATGCGCAGCTTCCGCAGCCCGAGGTCATGGATGATCTGAGCCCCCACGCCATAGTCGCGCTTGTCCGCGGGGAGGCCGAGGTGCTCGTTGGCCTCGACCGTGTCCATGCCTTCCTCCTGCTGCAACCGATAGGCGTGCAGCTTGGCCGCGAGTCCGATCCCACGCCCTTCCTGGCGCAGGTACACGACCGCGCCCTTGCCGACCTCCTGGATTTGCTGCATGGCCCGGTGGAGTTGCTGTCCGCAATCACAGCGCAGCGAGCCGAACGCATCGCCGGTGAGGCACTCGGAGTGCACGCGCACGAGCACGGGCTCGTCGTGCGGAATCGGCCGGCCTTGCGCGTCGAGTTCGCCGACGCCGCCGCAGCACAGGGCGACATGCGTGCCCTTCTCGACGAGCGACGAATACGCAATCACCTTGAACTCGCCGAAGGCCGTCGGCAGGCTGACCGTCTCCACGCGCTGGACGATGCGCTCGCACTGCTGGCGGTACTCGACGAGGTCGGCGATCGTGCACATCTTCAGCCCGTGCTCTTTGGCAACCACTTCCAGCTCCGGGAGCCGGGCCATCTCGCCGCTTTCGGTCAGGATCGGGCAGATCACGCCGGCCGGCTCGAGCTTGGCGAGCCGGGCCATGTCGACGGCAGCCTCGGTGTGGCCGGCCCGCACGAGCACGCCACCGCTGCGGGCCCGTAGCGGATCGACGTGTCCGGGTCGGACGAAGTCAGCCGGCCCGCAAGTCGGGTCCGCCGCCCGCTTGATCGTGATCGCCCGCTCCCGGGCCGACTCGCCGGTGGTGATACCCGCTTCCAGAGAGGCGTCGATCGAGACCTGAAACGCAGTACTATGTGGAGCAGTGTTGTCGCTCACCTGCGGGGTGAGGTTCAGTCGCTCGCAGTCTTCGCGGTTCAGGGCCAGACACAGCTTGCCCCGCCCATAGCGGAGCATGAAGTTGACGAGTTCCGGCGTGACGCACTCGGCCGCACAGACCAGGTCGCCTTCGTTCTCGCGCCGGGCGTCGTCGAGCATAATGACCATGCGCCCGGCCTGAAGCTCGGCGATGGCTTCACGAATGGAACAAAACGGACCTCTACTCGACATTGACTCTCACTCATCTACCCAACTACGAGGTCCAAGGCATCATTGTCCTGGAAGCGAAATCAACAACCCCGCGTTGCACCGCGATTCTACACGCACCAGCGATCTGAAACAAACCGCGGTGATCGTCGCCTCTTGGCGCGAGGCACCCGCGCCGAGTGCAGCTTGCCCGCACCCCTCACGACGATGTACCTTCTCGCCATGGGTACGATCACATCCACGCTACTCGTTCTTGTTTGCTCGGGGGTACCGGGGGCGGCCGCGGCGGCAAAGGATCCCGGCATCAAGCGCTTCTCGTATGACGCCGCGGACGAGACGATCCGCGCAACCGTGCTCGACAGCGAAGCGTTCTACGATGCCGGCATCACATCCGGCGACGCCGGCAAGTGGCTGGCGTGGTTGGAGTTCGTTCCCGACCAAGGTGACTCCATCTGGGTCGGGCAGCGGTCCGGTAATGAGTGGCCCACGAAGAAGCGGCTGAAGTCGAAACCGGGTGCCTACGCGCGCCCCACGCCTACGTTGGACGCGGCCGGGCAACTCTGGCTCAGCTATGAAGCCGAGGTCGACGGGCAGTGGGACGTGTTCGTCCGGGCGCGACGCGCTGACGGCTCGTTCGGGCCGGCGGCGCGAGTGAGCCTCGGCTCGGGCACGGATTTCCATCACCGTGTGGCAGCCGACCCCGCGGGCGGCCTATGGATCGTCTGGCAGAGCGATCGGCAGGGACAGTTCGACGTGCTCGCCCGACGCGTCGGCGAGGGGACGAAGTCGGAGCCGGTCGTGCTCAGCGACTCGGCCTTGGGAGACTGGCACCCGGACGTAGTCGTGGCCGCCGACGGCACCGTTTGGACTGCGTGGGACAGCTACGACGGCGAGAGCTACAACGTGCTGGCCCGCTCGTGCACCGGCGACACCTGGGCAGCGACCACCACCGTCGCGGCGAGCCCGGCGTTCGAGGGCTGGGCGAGCGTAGCCGCCGACCGCAAGGGGCGCGTGTGGGTAGCGTGGGAGGAAGGCGGCATCAACTGGGGCAAGGCATACCGCTCGCGCTTGGACCGCGACCGTGACCACCTGGAGATCGCCGATGCCTGCGGACCGCTGCACCGACTTCGCAAGCTACACGTCGCACGCATCGAGAAGGACGGCTCGCATCGGCGACTGAAGACACCGCTGCCGCAGCCGGCCCTCGCTCAGGCTCGGCAACGCGAGGGGCGCTGGCCCGGCGTGGGCGAGGTCGGCGCGTTCTATGAGCGAGCGAAGCTGGCCGTCGACGGCGCGGACCGGCTCTGGGTCGTGTACCGACACCGCTACGCCCCGTGGACGGGTGTGAAGAACATTCACCACCTCGAAGAGGATTGGGGCATCTACGCCCGCTGCCTCGAAGGGACCGGTTGGTCGAAGCGCTACCGGTTCGACCTCGGGCAGGGCGACGGCATGCAGCGGCTGTCCGTTGTACCTCGAGGCGACGGCATTGCGTTGGCGATGACCGTGGGGCGAACCGATCGTCGCAAGATCGACCGACCGCGAGGGGTGGCCGTCGCGACGTTGGCGGCGCCGGCCGAGCAGGTTACCGCATCCGAACCGGCGCTGACGGACAGAACGCAGTTGCCTGCGCCGCGTGCGGCGGCCGGGCGATCGGAACCTCCGACGACCTTGGTCAACGGCAAGGTCTACCAGCTCTTCGTCGGCGACCTGCACCGTCACACGGATCTATCCCTGTGCTTCGCACCCGTCGACGGCACCATCGACGACGCGTACCGCTCCGCCATCGACGCATCCGGGCTCGACTTCCTGGGCATCACCGATCACACGCGCGACATCGCCAAGGGCAAGGCGCTGAGCCAGCTCTGGTGGCGGTGCCGCAAGCAGGTCACGCAGTATCGGCTCCGCCCGACGTTCATCCCCTACTTCTCGTACGAGCGCAGTCGCGGGGATACCGATCACAACGTGATTACGCTGCGCCCGGACATGCTCCGCCCGCACACGTACCCGCTGCCGGAGTTCTGGAAGGAGCTGGACGACGACACGTTCACGATCCCGCATCAGCCGTTCAACAAAGTGCTCTGGGAGTCGCACGACGAGCGCCGCCGTCCGCTGCTTGAGATCTTCCAGGGCTTCCGTGATCGCGTCGTCGACGCCGACGCCCACGACGGACTGAGCCGAGGGTACCGGTTCGGGTTCATCGCCAGCAGCGACCACCTCTCCACGCACACCAGCTTCGCTTGTGTGTGGGCCGAGCAGCGCACACGCGAGTCGATCTTCCGGGCGATGCAGGCCCGCCGGACGTATGGGGCTACAGCCAAGATCCGCCTGCTCGTGCACGCCGACGGACATTGGATGGGCGAGCGGTTCGCCGCCAAGGCCATGCCGCCGCTTGCCATCGAGGCCGAAGGCACCGCCCCGATCGAAACGGTCGAGATCTTCGTGGACGGCAAGCTCTGGCACACGCTGCACCCGAAAGAACAGAAGCTCAGCCTGACATATCGTCCCGAGCTCGAGCCCGGGGGAAGCCACTACGTCTACGTCCGCCTGAGGCAGGCAGACAACAACCAGGCTTGGGCGTCACCAATCTGGGTGAAGCTCGAGCCGTGAGGGGTGACGAATGAGACACGAACCTGCCCACCGGCTGCGAGTCATTGGCACCGCAAGTTGGCCCGGCATTGTGCGCACCATCCGCATCATCGCAATCGCGGCCTGCTCGATGGTAACACCGTCAGCAACGGGAGCGGGCAAGGACGCCGAGACCGCGAACTTCGTGTACGACCGGTCCGATGGAATGATCCCTGCAACGCTGCTGGAGAGCGAAACGTACTACGACGCCGGCATCGCCGCGGACACGGACGGTCAGTGGCTGGCGTGGCTGGAATTCGTGCCCGGGAAGGGTGACCACCTCTGGATCGGCCGACGCACCGCAAACGAATGGGTAACGAAGCAGCGCTTGACGTCCCAACCGCAGGCCCTCGCGCACCCGACTCCGGTCATCGATGCCGCCGGACAACTGTGGGTCAGCTACGAAGCAGAGGCCGACGGGCAGTGGGATGTCCTCGTCCGTCGGCGCAAGGCCGACGGCACGTTCGGTGCGCCGGCGCGTGTCAGTCCCGGAGACGGCGCCGACATCTACCACCGTGCATGCGCTGCCCCAAGCGGCGGCCTATGGATCGCGTGGCAAAGCGATCGCGACAGTCAGTTCGACATCGTGGCCCGTCACGTCGGCGACGCCAACGCGACGCCGGTGTCGGTCGTCACGACTTCCCCACAAGGAGACTGGCAACCGGACGTTGCGGTGACCCCGGAGGGAAACGTTCACGTCGTCTGGGACGCATACGACGGGACAAGCTACAACGTGCTGACTCGGGCCCGACGCAACGGCACGTGGGGGCCGGTCATGACGGTGGCCGGTACGCCGGCGTTCGAGGGCCGTGCCCGTACGGTCTGCGACGGCCGCGGGCGGGTGTGGATGCTGTGGGAGGAGGGAAGCCGAAACTGGGGTCGGCCGTACCGAGCGAAACCCGGCGGGCGCGAGATCAAGATGAACGATCTCCAGGGGCCGCTCCATCGGTTCCGTCACCTGCGGGTGGCGGTGCTCGACGCGAGTGGTCGCGTGCAACCGCTGGCGCCTCCGCTGCCAATGCCGTCCGCCGAGCAGGCCGTGCAACGGACGGGAATGCCCGACAACGTGCGGGATTTCGGCGCGTTCTACGAGCGCGCCGAACTGGCCGTCGATTCACGTGATCGCCTGTGGGTCGCCTACCGACATCAGTACATTCCGTGGCTCGGCTCGCAACCGTACCATCACGTCGAGAAGGGCTGGGGCATCTACGCACGTTGTCTTGCGGGGGACAACTGGTCGGACCTCCGCCGGTTCGATGTCGTTCAGGGAGACGGGATGCAACGGCTGGCCATCGCCCCGACCGCTTCCGGCATCGCGGCGGTATGGACGACGGGCCGGACCGACCGGCGCAAGAG
>CAYMME010000252.1:0-13167 GCA_964391465.1 uncultured Planctomycetales bacterium | reverse complement strand
GCCGCCAGTGGCACCCACCACGTGGGGTGGTGCCACGATTCGTGAGATGCACCCCCCGCCGGCCCAAAACGCCCAGAGTTTTTGACTTGCGTGCGCCGGACGGGGAAACTAGCGTCCGCGACGACGCGAGCGGCACCCTGAGAGTTGCACTGGGGTCGCGTCCTCCGAGGAATGTCGAATGCTAAGTCTGACTCGCTGGTCGGCACGGCGCGCGGTGCTGTCCGTAGTCGCCCCCGGCGCGTTGCTGCTGCAAACCGGATGCCCGGTCGACGGCCAAGCGCTGATCGCCGATCAGGCGACCCAGTTGGTTGCCGACACGGTGTTCTTCGTAGTCGAAGCCGCCCTGGTTCGCGTGTTCTGAGGAGACCCATCATGGGTACCCCCCGTGCTCGGCTCAGCGTGGCGTTCTGGACGAGCATTCCAGTGTGGCTGCTCGGAGGCTGCATCTCCGGCCCACAGGTCGAGGATTTCCTGATCACGCAGCTCTCGCGGGTCGTGTCGGATGTTGCGGGCCAGTTGTTCGGAGCGTTCATAGCCGGATCTTTGCAGGTGCAGTGATCCCGGATGCCCGGCGGGAGCGTCATGGCCGATGGAGAAGGCTTGCCCAGCCCGACGATGCACAGTGACGGCCCTCCGCGCAGGATGAATCCCGCAGTTTCGATGCCGCCGTGGCTCTCTGAGGCCCTCTGTGCCGCGGCGTGGACGCGTCTCGTGCTGATGGTGGCTGCGGTGCTGGCGGCGACGATTACGGCCCCGGTTGCCCGAGCCCAGAGCGCGGCCGCGGACCGGATCGTCCGCATCAACGAGGGCATCCAGCATTTTCATCGCGGCGACCACAGCCGAGCAGTAGAGGTCTTCTCCGAGTTGGTCGCCGGCCGTCCGGAGGACACGGCGAGCCAGTACTATCTTGCTCTGGCTCGCATGCAGTTGGCGGTGGGGGCAGCGGAACAAGCCGAGCGTGTCCGGCTGTTCAAGCAGGCCGGCGACGGTCTGTCCCGAGCCCTGGCCGAAGATCCTGCCCTCATCGACGCCCATCTGGACTTGGGTATTGCCCGACTGGGCCAGCCTTCTCGCGAGGCCGACGCGGCCGAGAGCATCCGGCACTACATCGAGTCACCCCAGGGCGAGTCCGACGGCTACGGCCACTTCTTCTACGCTGTCGCACTGTACCGCATGGGGCGGTACGACGACGCCCTGGTCGTACTTGACCGCACCGAAACGCTCGACGAGATGCTCACGCCGTACACGACGTTCTACCGAGGTCTGGTGCTCACGCGAATTCGGCGGCCGGAGGAGGCCCGCGAGGTCTTCGCTGAAGTCCCCGATCTGGCGCCGGGGACGGCCCTCGCGCAGCGGGCCGAATCGCTCGCTCAGCAGGTCGAGGAGCCCGCCGGCGGTGCGTTCGGGGCCACCGTGCGCATCGGCTCGGCCTTTGACAGCAACGTCGTCCTGCTCGGCGACGACACCGCTCTGCCGCGCGATCTGTCGAGCAAGGAGGACTGGCGGTTCGGCATCGAGACCGACCTGTCGTACGCCTACTCGGTTCCGCCCGAGGCCCTGGCCGCCGGAGAGAGCTTGACCGTGGGGATCGGCGGACTGACCTACAGCAGTTGGCACGCGGCCGTCGAGGAGTTCGACGTGCAGACGTACGGAGGTCGGGCCTTCGTCAACTACGAGCCGATCACCGACCTGTTCGTGGGCGTCCAGTATGACTACGACTACAATCTCGTGGGCAACGAGCCGTTTCTCTCGCGCAATCGCGTCACCCCCCTGATCAAGATCATCGAATGGCGGGATCGGGCCGATGACGCTCCGGCCGACCCGCGCACCTGGACCACCGTCTTCTACAGTTACGAAACGCGCGACTACTTCGAACCGATGACCGACGAACGGCTCGATCGCGACGGCAGCTACCACATCGTCGGCGTCGTGCAGGACATCAACCTTCTCCGACCGTGGGAGGACGACGAACGCTGGCTGGCCGCCCGGGTCGGCTACCGCTTCCACCGCGCGAGCACGCAGGGGGAAGACTTCGACGCGAACGTGCAGACGATCACGGGCGGGTTCGATGTTCCGCTGCCCTGGGGCCTGACCTTCGACGTATCCGGCGAATGGTCGTGGGAGGACTACACGCGTCCCAGCACGATCGACTTCGGCCGCAGCGCCCGTCAGGACTTCGTCCATCGCTACCTGTTCGGGCTGACCAAGCAGATCAACCGCCACCTCGCCGTGCGCGCGGAGGTGAACCTCATCCTCGACGACTCGAATGTCCTCGACCGATTCAACCAGGCCCCGTTCTCGTACGACCGGGCGAACTACGGCATCAGCGTGATCTACGCACACTGAACGAGCGGTCCGCTCGCAGAGGTGGGCCTTCAGTCCTTCCCGGGCAACCGGCTCTCTCCTCACAAGAGTTGCATGATCGTGCGCTGTTCGTATAATCCCTGGCCCTGGAGCCTCCGGCTGGGGTAACCGTACCTCGGGCCGAGCGGCCGGAGGCAGACGCCACAGTACACTCATGACCGGGAGACCATTGCAGTGGCCGAAACAGATCGCGACCGCGCAGCGCGGGAGGTGATGGAACTCGTCACCCGCCAGAACGTCCAGTTCATCCGCCTGTGGTTCACCGACGTGCTGGGGAAGCTGAAGAACTTCGCCGTTACTCCCGACCAGCTCGAGGGGGCCATGAAGGAGGGCATGGGCTTTGACGGCTCGTCGATCCAGGGATTCGCCCGGATCGAGGAGTCGGACATGGTGGCATTCCCCGACCCCACGACGTTCGTGCTGCTCCCGTGGCGAGCTACCGAGGAGGGCACGGTCTGCCGGATGTTCTGTGACATTCACACACCCGACGGATCTCCCTACGACGGCGACCCTCGCCACGCGCTCCGGAGAGCCATCGCAGAGGCCACCGACATGGGGTACCTGTTCAACGTCGGGCCGGAGCTGGAGTACTACTACTTCAGATCACCGGAGCGCGCGGAGGTGCTCGACCGCGGCGGGTACTTCGACATGACCCATCTCGACGCCGCCAACAACCTCCGCCGCGATACGGTGCTCATGCTGCGCAATCTCGGAATCGCGGTCGAGTACTCTCATCACGAGGTCGGACCGTCCCAGCACGAGATTGATCTGCGCTACACTGACGGATTGACGATGGCCGACCACTGCCAGACGTATCGCCTGATCGTCAAGGAGGTAGCGACCAATCACGGGGTCTACGCCACGTTCATGCCCAAGCCCTTGCAGAGTGAGAACGGCTCGGGCATGCACACGCACCAGTCGCTGTTCGCGGGCGACCGGAACGTGTTCTACGACGCCACTGACGAGTACCACCTTTCGGCCACGGGCAAGCATTACATCGCCGGCATTCTCTGGCACGCCCGCGAGATCTGCTCGGTCATCTGCCAGTGGGTGAACTCGTACAAGCGGCTCGTGCCCGGGTACGAAGCCCCCGTCTACATCTGCTGGGCTCGGCGCAACCGCTCGGCCCTCGTGCGGATCCCGATGTACAAGCCGGGCAAGGAGGCAGCCACTCGGGTGGAACTCCGGGCTCCCGACCCGGCCTGCAACCCCTACCTGGCGTTCGCGGTCATGCTCGCGGCGGGTCTGCGCGGGATCAAAGAGAAGTACCCGCTCCCGCCGCCGGTCGAGAAGGATGTATACGACATGAGCGAGGGCGAGCGGGCCGCCCTCGACATCGGACGACTTCCATCGTCACTGGGCGAGGCCATCGCCGAGACCGAGCGATCCGATCTGGTGCGCGAGGCCCTCGGCGACCACATCTTCGAAGCCTTCATTCACTCGAAGCGGATCGAGTGGGAGAACTACCGCAGGCAGGTGCACCCGTACGAGATGGACGAGTACCTGCCGATCCTGTAGGCCGGCGCATAGACGAGAATCACGGACCAAGCGGGTCTCGGTCCGTCTTACATTCGACCGGCAACCCAGCGGACCAGGTTGGCGAAGAACTGTGCGTACCACGCTCCGACCTGTACGGGCTCGGCGTCCGGGCCGGCGACATCGATGCGATCCTCGCCCCAGTCCACGAAGCCACCCACCCAATGCGGAGCGACATCGGTGGCGAAGGCCGCCACACGCCCCGTGCCGTGCGTCCCCGTCACCAGCAGCGGCGTTCTCGCGCCGAGTGCGAAGTCGTAGGCGTCGGTCGTTCGCTCGACGCTCACGTGCTGCAACTGCAGAATCGTCTGGGCATCCGGTTTGGCGGTGAAGCGGTTGTAGCCGCCGACGCACGGCGGGCGTTCCCACGGCAACCCGTCGACGATCGGGTGGTCCGCGACCTTCTCGATCAACACGGGCTGGGCCGAGTTGACCCGGTCGTCGCCGTCGATCAGTTCGACGGGAAGGGTTTCGGCGATCGGCGAGCCGGTATACTCGCGGGCGGCACCGCTGAACGACTCCCATCCGCCGATCATCAGCAAACCGCAGCCGGCGGCGACACACTCGACCACGGCCCCCGCGTCGCCCAGCCTCGCCGACGGGTAGTCGCTGAGGATCAGGCAGCGTCGGCCGCCGAGGGCACCCGCGTCGGCCGCCCGACTCGACGGCACGTGGTCGAATTCGAGTCCGGCATGCGTCAGCACCCCGGCCAGGTAGCTGGCCGCTCCATGCAGATCGTCGTCGCCCAGGTAAAGAATGGACTTGTTCATCGGGCGGATTATAATACCGGTCTGCTCGTGCGACCAGGAATCGAACGGACGCCCGTCGTCTGAAAACGGGGTAACCCACCTCTTCAGACGGGCACATGCTTCGCTCTCTGGCTGAAGACGTATGGATGGGCCGGGCAGGCGAATCCGGCAACGATTCGCGTAACCCGCGGCCATGGAGCGGGTTACCCAATCATCGTCTGATGACTGCGGAACCGCCATTCGCGCAGGAATCGAAAGACCACAAACGGAGACCGCACCAGATGGCATCAGCCAACGCGATTGTGGGGCAGTCGGGCGGGCCCACGTCTGTGATCAACGCCACCCTTGCGGGCGTAGTTGAGGCGGCCGCCGGCGCCGGATCCATTGACCGGCTGCTGGGCATGCCATTCGGCGTCGAGGGTTTTCTGGAAGGCAGCGTAATCGACCTTTCCGCCCAGTCCGAAGCCACGGTCAAGGGTCTGCTCCGGACGCCGAGCAGCGCCCTCGGTTCGTGCCGGCACAAACTGCAGGATGCCGACCTCGAACCGATTTTCGAGCAACTCAAGAGGCACAACGTCCGCACGGTGTTCATGATCGGGGGCAACGACACCATGGACACGATCCACCGGATCGAGGCCCACTGCCACGCGAACGGCCACGACATCCGGGGGGTGGGGATTCCCAAGACGGTCGACAACGACCTCCACGGCACGGACCACACGCCCGGCTACGGATCGGCGGCCAAGTACGTGGCCCTCTCGGTCATGCAGGGCGGAGCGCTTGCCCGCGACATGCAGCGCGTCGATCAGTTCGTGATCTTCCAGTCGGTGGGGCGCGACGCAGGGTGGCTGCCGGCCTCCGCCGCCTTGGCCAAGCGGAACGAGGACGACGCCCCGCATCTGATCTGCGTGCCCGAACGCGCGTTCGAGCGTAAGCGGTTCCTGGCCGACGTGAAGGCCTGCTACGACCGCTACGGCTGGTGCTCCATCGTCGTGGGCGAGGGCGTGATGGACGGCGACGGCCGACCGGTGTCGGCCAGCGAGACGACCGACAAATTCGCCAACATCGAGTTCGGAGCCATGGGCGGCGCGTCGGTGGGAATGGTTCTGCACCGCATGATCTGTGACACGTACGGATGGCGGGGGGAGTTTCAGGTCGCCGAATCGCTGCAGATGTGTGCGGCCGACCGCGTGAGCCGGACGGATGTGGACGAGGCCCACATGGCGGGGCGGCGGGCGGTGGAGCTGGCCGACAGCGGGACGACCGGCGTCATGGTGACGCTCGTGCGCGAGGACGGCCCAGACTACAAGTGCACCACCGGCACCGTTCCGCTCAGCGAGGTGGCTGCTCACTCCAAGCCCCTGGATGACAAGTACATCAACGAGGCCGGGAACTTCGTTACCGACGCGTTTCTCGAGTACGCCCGACCGCTCGTCGGCGAGTTGCCGGAATACGTGCGATTGTCGTAGGCGGATCGAGGGACTGAGGGACGAAGGGATTAGGGGATCGAGGGACGGACGGATGTTTAGCGGCGACCCGCAGGGGAGCGCGTTGGAAGACGTAGATACTGTGCATGAACACGACTGACGACAGATACGCCAAGTTCGCCCTGGTCCGCGAGATGTTCGAGACGGTCGACATCGTGGCCCGTTTCGACGCCGAGCAGGCCGGCGAAGCTGTTGACGCCATCCGATCGGTCGGGAATCTGTTCATGACCGGCGAGGGCAGCAGCCGCATCTTCCCGGCCAAGAACGCCATCGCGGCCGCACGACGGGCCGGACTGGCGGCGCACATGACCTGCGAGGGCTGCACGCAGGCGATGGAATACGCCCTCGCCAACTCGGTGGTGTTCGCCGCATCCAACAGCGGACAGACCAAGGAAGTCGTACGTCTGTGCGAGAAGCTCACCCAGGCCGGACACCAGCGGGTGTTCGGTCTGACCGCGAACGCCGAGACGAAGCTGGAGTCGATTGCGTCGCAGACCTACGTGCTGACGTGCGGAAGGGAAGATGCCATCGCGGCGACCAAGAGCGTGATCGAGCAGGCGCTGTTCTACCGCTCGATCGTGGCCCAACTGGTCGGGGCATCACTGGCCGGGCGGCTGGACGGACTGAGCAGAATGATCGCCGAGACGCTCGCGCTGTCCGTCGATCCCACGATCACCGAGGCGATCGCCGGGGCGGACGTGGTCTATTTCTCGGGCCTCAACGACGGCGCGGCCGAGGAGCTCACCCTCAAGACCAACGAGATTCCGCGCATCAAGTCCGACTTCCTCGAAGGTACGTACGCGTTCCACGGCATCGCCGAGGTGATGGACGCCCGTGACGTGGCCGTGCTGATCAGCCCGGCCGAGGCCGAGTACGAGAAGTACAAGCAAGAGCTGGTCGACAAGGTGGGCATGAAGGTGTTCGCCATCTCGGCCCGGGAGACGATCTTCCCCACGATCCGCATCCCCGACGCGGGTGATCTGTCGCCGTTCGTGGAGATGGCCGCCGGCTGGAACCTGCTCATCGAGGTCGGCCTGGCCCGCGGCTTCGACCTCGACAAGGCCGAACGCGCCCAGAAGGTCGGGTATCAATAGCACCGCCCGCAATCGGCCATCCAGAATGCGACTTTCGGCCCCCCAGCCACGATATCCGCAGTGTACGTCTGTGTTGACACGTTGGCCGTCGAGCGGATCGGCTCGCGCCTGGGCCAAGCCGCTCCGGAGCGAATCGACCGGAGAACGAAAAGGTGTCAGGATGATTCCCCACACTCATCACGCACACCAGAACTGCGATTGGCGCGGGGCCTGGTAGCGGACTGCGAGGTGTGGGGTCTTCACCCGCTGCTGCCCGCTTGCGAGTGACTGCATCCCCGCGGCCACGAGGCCGGTGGTCAGGAGTGTGCGTTCGACCGGGTACGGCGCCTTGCCGGTCAGGAACATCTCCTCGGCTTTGGACATCAGGGCCGCCGAGTACACGACGTTGGGAACGGGCGGCAAGTAGAACAATGTCGAAAGGGGCTCGGGGCGCCCCTTCAGCCGCGCGGCGAATGTGAAGTCCCCGACCAAGCCGTTCATCAGCAACATCGTAGCCCTCAGTCCGTCGGCGTACTGGAACCGGTACGCGATCGGCTCCTTGACCCACTGACGCACCTGCTCTGTGGTGGGATGGCGGTGGCTGAAGCTCTCCGGCTGAGCGAGCGTCTGGCTGCGGCACAGGCACGATCGAAACAGTTGCGGATCCCAGCCGCCGGCCGACCACGAGCCCTTGTCCATGGCCCGCCAAACGGAATCGCCTCGCAAGGCATCGAGCCACACTACGCCCGTCTCACCTCCGTGCCGACGCTCCGCCATGCACTGGATCACCTCCAGCGCGTGGAAATCGTAGCTGTCCACGCCACCGATGGCCACGCACATCACCTCGTCGACCTCCGCTCCGTACGGCATGTCGATCGACGGCATCCGCCACGTGACCGGAAGCGACGAGCCCGCCAGAAGCGGGAAGCCCATCGTCCGGGCCGTGGCCACCATCTCCTTCGCCCATTCCCATTTCCACGAGAGGTGCTTGTCGTTGAAGACGGGCACTGCACGGCCGTCCTGCTTGAAGACGTCTGCGGTCTGCTTGAAGAACTCGTAGCGCGGGTACATTGTCTGGCCCAGGTCGCTCTTCGGGTACTTGCCGTGCTCGCCGATGATGAGCACCGCATCCACCGCGAGCTTGTCGCCGCCGCAGCGCAGTGCCTCGGCCACGCTGGGATACATCGTGAAGCCCGACTCCCGGGCCCGGCGCGGGGCCAAGTCGTTCTCGGGCGCCTGATCGACGTACGCCGACACCACCTCCAGTGGCGGGTCGTGCCATCTCCCTTCAATCGGATAGCCCGCGAGAAACCGTTCGGCCATGTGCCAGGCATGCGAATGGTACCGCCACTCGGTCGTGACGACCGCCATCCGTTTTCGCTTGCGTGGGTTTGCCCGCACCAGGGATGTTGCAGCCAGACCGCTTCCCAATGCGCCGAGGAATGCTCTTCTACTGATCATGGGATTCTCCATCTGCCTGGGCGACTTCACCGACCGGCGCCATGCATCATACACGCTCGTACGCCACATCCAACGTCGCGTTGTGGGGGCTCGGCGCGTCGTCGACGACGGCTTGGTCGTAAAAGGTGGGTCACAAAAGGTGTCAGGACATAAAAGGTGTCAGGATGATTTTACTGGCGTCGAAAAATCATCCTGACACCTTTAACGCAGCCGGGCACTCCTGCATTGGCGGTCGGTCCTCTTGCTCGCCATACTTGTACACGCCGCCCGACGTCGGGTTGGCGGTGGAATGCCACCTCGGCGAAGGCAAATGCCGTACGGAAGCTGCGGCCGCGTACGCTCGGCGCCGAGGGGTTTGGTTGGTGCAGCACGCTTCCTTACGGGCGCGTCTCGGTTCGGCCGCTTCCTCACGGGCGCGGTTCGGATTGGGGCCGAGCTGCGGCTACAGGGGGTTGTTGAACGCGTTGTTGGCGCGGCTTACACTCGCGCGCGTTGGAACCGTATGTGTTGCTGGTTCGGTGTGGGGCGATTCGAGGGTGGTCTCTTGAGTACGATGAATCCTATTAGGCGGCGTGAGTTCTTGCAGTGGTCGGCGGCCGCAGCGCTGGCGGCGGGCGGGCGTGGTCAGGCGCGGGCGACCGAAGGGCCGTCGGGTTCGGCTGCCGACGCGGCGTCCGGACCCGAACCGAAGGCCCTTTCGTGCGACGTGTTTGTCTACGGCTCCACGCCGGGTGGGCTCGCGGCGGCCGTCGAGGCGGCGCGGCGGGGAGAGCGGGTGCTGCTCGCGTGCCCGAAGAAGCACGTGGGGGGGATGGCCGCGGCCGGGCTCTGCACGACCGACGCGGTGCGCAAGCATCTGTTCGGCGGGTTCGTGATGGAGTTCATCGGTGCGGTGCGCGCGCACTACATCAAGACGCTCGGCACCGATCACCCCGACTGGCGTCGCTGCCGGGACGGATGGTTCTACGAACCCTCGGTGGCCGAGGCCTGCTTCCGCACAATCGTCGAGCGCCAGGAGCGTCTCGAATGGATGCCCGGTTGTTGGCTCACTGCGGCCACCGTCGAAGCGGGGCGCATCACGGCCGTCGAACTCGATGGGCCCGACCATCGGCCGATCCGGGTGACAGCCCGGACGTACATCGACTGCACGTACGAGGGCGACCTCGCCGACAAGGCGGGCGTGCCGAGCCGCGTGGCCCGCGAAGGCCGCGAAGAGTTCGGCGAGCCGCGGGCGGGTATTCATTACATGAACTGGCGGACCGGTAAGCAGATCGACACGCCGCAGTCCGGCGAGCCGTCGATCGCCATCCAGGCCTACTGCGCCCGGTCCATCGTCACCGACGACCCCGACCACCGCATCCCCCTCGACAAGCCGGCGACCTACGAGCAGCACCTCCAGGACTACGTGCCGGTGATCGGCGACTTCAAGAGCGGGCGCGTGAAACGGATCGGCCAGGTCTTCCCGCTGCGCCGCATGCCCAACCGTCGCTACGAGGTGAACGGCAACATCGAGTCGCTCACGTCGCCGAACTGCCCCGGCGTGAGCTGGGCCTACCCGACCGCCGACCGGCACATGCGAGCCGAACTCGACAAGTTCCACGTCGACCACGCCGCGGGGCTGCTCTACTTCCTCCAGCACGACCCGCACGTGCCGGACGACATCGCGGCCCGAGCGAGGCAGATGGGCCTGCACGACCAGGAGTTCACCGACAGCGGCCACTGGCCCTGGCAGATCTACGTCCGCCAGGCCCGGCGCATCGAGGGCCGGGCGATCGTCACCCAGAACAGCTTCACGCCCGATCCCAAGACCGGCCGCACCCCCACCGTGCCCGATCCGATCGCTCTCGGTGAGCATTCGTTCGACGTCCATCCGTGCCACGACCGCCGCTGGATGGTCGACGGGTTCATGGAGGGTGTCCTGTGGTATCCGCGCAAGGCCGAGGGACCTGCTCAGCCGGGACAGATTCCCTACGGCGTGATGCTGCCCAAGCACGTCGACAACCTCCTCGTCCCGGTGGCGATGTCGAGCACGCACATCGCGATGTCCGTCCTCCGCATGGAGCCGGTGTGGATGACCACGGGCCAGGTCGCCGGCCTCGCCGCCGCCGTCGCCCACGAGCAGAGCACCGACGTGGTCCGCCTGGACCCGCGACCACTCCCGAAGACACTGGGCATCCGCACCGATCTGACATCCAAGTCATAGAGGGTGGGTCGCTGAGTTGGGTGGCATGGGCAGGCGTCGCTCGCTCGCGAGCGAGGTTTGCCCGTGGGTCAGCGTCACCAGCTTGCCTCACGGGCAAACGCCAACGCTGCCGCGTTGACGCCTGCCCATGCCACCCTGCCAGACCCGTGCAGATTGCCGGTGACCCCCAAGGATTCCCCTGGGCATGCCACCCAGTGCGGAAATGCCCTATCATGACTCGATGGCCGCGGTGACCATCCAGAACGTGACCAAGCAGTACGGCCCGCAGGTCGTGCTCGAGAATGTGTCGCTCGAGCTGCATGCCGGCGAGACCGTCGGTGTCGTCGGCGCAAACGGGGCCGGCAAGACGACGCTCTTCCGGCTGATCGTCGGCGACGACACGCCGGACATGGGCACGGTGACCACCGCCCGCAGTGTCGACGTCGGGCTGCTCAAGCAGGAGCCCGAGTTCATCACCGACCGCACGCTCGCCAACGAAGTCGGCAGCGTCTTCGAGGATCTGCTCGAGCTGGAACGGAAGCTGCACCGGGCATCCGAGGAGATGGCTGCCTGCTCGGACACGTCGCGCTTGCACGAGTTGATGGACCAGTACGAGCGGATCAACGCCCGGTTCATTGCGGGCGGAGGGCACACGTTCGAGAGTCGTCTGAACGAGGTCCTCGGCGGCGTGGGCTTCACGCAGGCTGACCACGCGCTGCCGATGGCCGCCCTGTCGGGTGGGCAGAAGTGTCGCGCGGCGCTGGCCAAGCTGCTGCTGGAGGACCACACGCTGCTGCTGCTCGACGAGCCGACGAACCATCTCGACATCGACGCCGTACGCTGGCTCGAGAAGTACCTCGCCGGCTACCACGGCGGGGCCGTCGTGATCTCACACGACCGCTACCTTCTCGACCGCATCTGCACGCGAATCATCGAGGTCGCGGATCGCAAGGTCGCGAGCTTCCCCGGCAACTACAGCAACTACGCGAAGACACGCCACGTACGTGAGCTCACACGGCAGCGAGCCTTCGAGCAGGACACCGAGTTCATCCGCAAGGAACGGGAGTACATCGCCAAGTACATCGCCGGACAGCGGACGAAGCAGGTGCAGGGCCGCCTCAAGCGTCTCGAGCGGCGCCTCAAGGCCGGCGAGTTCGTCACGGAGGCTCCGCGGGCGAACCGCACGGTACGGCTCGCGTTCGAGAAGACGGACGCCCGGGCCGTGACGCCGCTGCGTTGCGACGACCTGTCCATGTCCTACGGAGACAACCGGCTGTTTGCCGATCTGGCCTTCCAGGTCCCCGACGGGAGTCGGTTCGGCATCACCGGCCCGAACGGAACCGGCAAGTCCACGCTGCTGCAGATCATTCTCGGCGAGGTGACGCCCACCGGAGGTCAGGTCACGGTCGCACCGAAGCACCGGATCGGCTACTACGCACAGGAGCCCGCCGCGTTGGATCCGAAGCGGTCGGTGCTCGACGAGGTGCGCTCCGCCCGGTCCGACCTGAGCGAGACAACGGTCCGCAGTTTGCTCGGGGCCTACCTGTTCACCCGTGACGAGGTGTTCAAGCCGCTCGGCGCCCTTTCCGGCGGAGAGCAGTCACGCGTGCGACTGGCCCGACTCATCCTCACCGGGCCCGACCTGCTCATCCTGGACGAACCGACGAATCATCTCGACATCGCGTCGCGCGAGGTGCTCGAAGAAGCGCTGCTCGCGTTCGGGGGCACGATTGTCGTCGTGAGTCACGACCGCTACTTCCTCGACCGGATTGTCGATCACCTGCTCGTGATCCGCTCCGCGAGGCACACGCTGCACGCAGGCAACTACTCGGCCTATCTAGAGCAGGCCGAAGCGGCACCGTCGAAGGGATCGGCGCCGCGTCGCGCCGGAAGACCCGCGCGATCGTCGAGCGGAGCGAGCAAGCCGAAACGCAAACGCTCCCCCTACGACAAGCTCTCCCTCGATGAGTTGGAGAAGCTGGTGATCGAGCAGGAGGCGACGCTGGCCGGGCTGCACGAGCGATTCGGCGATCCGGATGTGTGCCGGGATGCGGAAGCCATGGCCTCCCTCCGTGGCGAGTTCGACGCCTGCACCGAGAAGCTTGCGGCCCTGAACGAGGCCTGGGAGCAGCGTGCGGAGGCGGAGTAGCAGAACCGCCGCTCGCAGAACCGTGCAATCCGAGCCCTCCCGATGTACATCGGGACCAGCGAGTGGGCTGCGGCTGGGTGCCCCATCCTTGGCACGCCGAAGGCGCGACAAGGGCGGGGGACTGATGCGCATGACCGGCGCGGACGGTTGATGCACATGGTGAAAC
>CAYMME010000251.1:0-13216 GCA_964391465.1 uncultured Planctomycetales bacterium | reverse complement strand
TATCTGAGTCTGCGCAGAGGTCGACCCTAATTGCACACTTCTCTTGACGCTATCCGTTTCGCTTGTCGCTTGACGAATCCGGTTCACGTCCATATAGTCGAATTGGCAAGTCTTGCCCGACACGAAGGGGATTTGCCTCCGGCCGGGCCGTTCGGCGTCCGAGCCGAGCAGGAGAGAGCCAATGTCTGAAGTCCCGATGTCCCCGTTCAAGCGCACGCGTGTCATCCAGGAGCAGATCACGGAGTTCCTCGACAAAGTGTCGGAGGGCGGGATGTTGTTCGAGCAGGCCGTGCACCGGTACGCCGACGCCGGCGCCGACGAGGCGTTCGGAGAGCGGCTGACGCAAATCGCCCAGCTCGAGAAACGCGGCGACGACCTCCGGCGCAACCTCGAGCGGGTCCTCTTCACCGAGATGCTCATTCCCGACGCGCGCGGCGACGTGCTCAGCGTGCTCGACGAACTCGACAACCTGCTCGACAAGTTCAAGCACGGGCTGCAGGCGTTCGCGATCGAGCAGCCCGATTTCCCCGAGTCGCTCAAGGAGGGGCTGAAGGAGCTGGCGACCAGTGTCGTCAAGGCCATCGAGATGACGGTCCTGGCCTCCCGCGCGTACTTCCGCGATCCCGGCGCCGTGCGGGATCACATCCACAAGATCGGCTTCCACGAGTCGGAGTCCGACGCCATCGTGCTTCGTATGAGCAAGGAAATCTTCGGGTCCGACCTTCCCCTGGAGCGCAAGCGGCACCTGCGTTTTTGCCTGGCCAAGATCGACGCGCTGGCCGACGAGGCCGAGGACGTGGGCGACCGTCTCGCGGTCTATGCCGTGAAGAGATCGCTCTAGTCCACCATCACCGCCGGAGAGCGGCATGGACCCCGTCATCCTGATTCTCCTTTCGAGCGGCCTCTTTCTGGGCTGGTCGCTCGGGGCCAACGACGCGGCGAACGTCTTCGGCACGGCCGTCGGCAGCCGGATGGTGCGCTTCAGGACGGCCGCCATCATCTGCGGCGTGTTCGTCGTCGTCGGCGCCGTCGCCGGCGGCGCAGGGACGACGCACGGGCTCGGCAAGCTCGGCGCCGTCAACGCGCTGCCCGGCGCGTTCACGGTCGCGCTCGCCGCGGCCGCGACCGTCTACTGGATGACGAAGCTCGGGCTGCCGGTCTCGGTGACGCAGGCGATCGTGGGCGGCATCATCGGCTGGAATATCTTCAGCGGATCGCTGACCGACATGAGCGCGCTCGCCCGCATCGTCGGCACGTGGGTCGCGTGCCCGATTCTGGGCGCCCTCTTCGCCTTCGTGCTCTACAAGGTCGTCGCGTTCTTCATCTGGCTCCTGAAGCCGCACCTGATCCGGCTCGATTTCTACACGCGCGTGGGCCTCGTGCTGGCCGGCGCGTTCGGCGCCTACTGCCTGGGCGCGAACAACATCGCGAACGTCATGGGCGTGTTCGTCTCGTCGTCGCCGTTGGGCGACACGTCGGTGGCGGGGCTGTTCGCGGTGACGTCGGCCCACAAGCTGTTTCTGCTCGGCGGGCTCGCCATCGCCGTGGGAGTGTTCTACTCCAAACGCGTGATGATGACGGTCGGCGAGAAGATCATGCCCGTGAGCCCGGTCGGCGCATGGGTCGTCGTCGTCGCGCAGTCGCTCGTGCTGTTCGTGTTTTCGAGTCGCTGGCTTCAGGGCCTGGTGCTGCAGGCAGGCATGCCGGCGATTCCGCTCGTGCCCGTGTCGAGTTCACAGGCCGTGGTCGGCGCGGTCATCGGCGTCGGGCTTTGCCACGGCTTCCGCGGCGTGCGGCAGATCAAGTGGTCGGTGCTGGCGAAGATCGGGTCGGGCTGGGTCTCGACCCCCGTCATCTCGGGCCTGCTCTGTTTCGTCCTGCTCTTCGTCCTCCAGAATGTGTTCGAGCTTAAGGTGCGCGAGCCCGTGCGATACGAGTTGTCGCCGCCCGTGATCGAGCGCCTCGAAGAGGCCGGCGTTCCCGTCGCGAAGCTTGCCTCGCTGGCAGGGGAGGGCATCGAGGGCGGGGTCCGCTTCCGGGACGACGTCCGGCGGGCGGCGGGTCTGAGCGGGAAACAGCTCGATCTCGTCGTGCGGTCGGCCGAGGTCCATCCGATCCGGCTCGACCGGGCGAAGCTCGAGAACATCGACCCGCTCTATCTGAGCGCGCCGCAGGTCGAGGCGCTGTGGGCGCTGGCCGGGCGGTCGTTCGACCACAAGTGGCAGCTTCGGGAAGCGCTCGCCCGTGCCCCCGCGTGGCGGCTCCTCGATCCGGCGAGGCCGGCCAACAAGGCCCACAACACCGCCCTGCACAGACAACTCGACTACGTCTGCCGCACCTTCCACGTCGGCGCGGACGAGAAGAAGTAGCCGTCGCAGCCGTGCCGCATGCAGGCACATTCAGAACAGCGTAATCGGGGTTCTGGTTCGGAACTCCAGCCGCTGTCCGCCGGATGGAGGACGGCGTGCTTGACTCCGAAAGGTGGCGGGGTATGCTGTGGGAGGGAGCTTGACGGAAGGGGTGCCGATATCAGCACGCACCAGAACAGCCACGGGAATGCGCAGGGAGTGAGTCAATGAAGTGGAAGTGGGTGGCCTTCGTCATGGTCGTATTGCTCGTCTCTGCGGGCGTGGTGGCGTTGTTTCTGGCCAACGACGCAGACGTGAACGCAAAGGGCAAAGGGGAATATCAACTCCACACGGCAGCAAAGCACGGCAACGGGGATTTGGTGGCGTCGCTCTTGGCCAGGGGCGCAGACGTGAACGCGAAGGACAAAGAGGGAATCACGCCGCTCCACGAGGGTGCATCGAGAGGCCACGCGGATGTGGTGACGTTACTGCTAGAGGAAGGCGCCGACGTGAACGCTGTGGACAACGACGGTCGGACTCCGCTCCATCGCGCGGTCATAACAGATCATGAGGACACGGTGGCGTTGCTTCTGGCGAAGGGCGCCAATGTGAACGCGAGAACTGCGGAAGGCTGGACGTCACTACACAGAGCGGCATCCTGGGGGCTCAAAGGAACGGCGACGCTGCTTCTAGACAAGGGCGCCGATGTGGACGCGAGGAACAAGGACGGTAACACGCCACTCCACAATGCAACATCCGAGGGCCACAAGGAGACCGTCGCGTTGCTTCTGGCGAAGGGCGCCGACCTGAACGCAAAGGGCAAAGGGGAATATCAACTCCACACGGCAGCAAAGCACGGCAACGGGGATTTGGTGGCGTCGCTCTTGGCCAGGGGCGCAGACGTGAACGCGAAGGACAAGGATGGTGACACGCCGCTGCATCAAGCGGCATCCAATGACCGCAAGGACGCGGCGGTGCTGCTTCTAAACAAGGGCGCCGACGTGAACGCGAAAACCTCGGCCGGCGAGACCCCGCTACACAGGGCAGCGTCTTGGGGGCGCAAAGAGACAGCGACGCTGTTTCTGGACAAGGGAGCCGACGCCAACGCAAGGGACGAG
Organism: uncultured Planctomycetales bacterium; assembly: GCA_964391465.1. Taxonomy (GTDB): domain Bacteria; phylum Planctomycetota; class Phycisphaerae; order UBA1845; family CAYMME01; genus CAYMME01. The sequence goes on along the minus strand of CAYMME010000251.1, from coordinate 9,750 downwards.
GACGGCTCGACAGCGCTCTATCAGGCGGCACGCGTTGGCCACAAGGAGACCGTGGCGCTGCTTCTGGAAAAGGGCGCCGACGTAAACGCGAAGAAGAAGAACGGCCGGACGCCGCTCCATGTTGCGGCATGGCACGGCCACAAAGACGTGCTGGCATTGCTTCTGAGGAGAGGTGCCGACGTGAACGCGAAGATCAAGACTGGCCAGACGCCGCTCCACGGCGCGGCCGTGGAAGGCCACACTGAGACCGTGGCGTTGCTCTTGGAGAAGGGCGCCGACGTAGACGCGAGGATGAAGACCGGCTCGGCGCCACTCCACCTTGCGGCCCAGAACGGCCACGAGGAGGTGGTGGGGCTGTTGGTGGAGAAGGGAGCCGACGTTAACGCGAGGGAACACCACCTCGGCCGGACGCCGCTCCACAGCGCGGCATATGGCGGCAACGTGGACGTGGCAGCATTGCTTCTGGACAAGGACGCGGACGTGAACGCGAAGGACAACCAGGACCTCATGCCGCTCCACTATGCGGCCCTGGAAGGTCACAAGAGGGTGGTGGCGTTGTTGCTGGACAGGGGAGCCGACGTGAACGCAAAGGCCAAAACCGACAGAACGGCTCTTCACCTAGCCAGCACCGACGAGATTCGGGAAATGCTCAAGAAGCACGGGGCGGAAGAATAGGGAGATGCGGCCTGGGTGTTTGGGCGGATTGGGTCCGAGTACGGCGTGTTATTTCACCGTTAGTTTATTAGGTGCGAACGGGAGTAGGGGGCGCTGCCGGGGTCGGCGCGATGATGGCTTTTGATAACGTGGGCGGGGCAAGACTGGGCCGATGTGCGGTCGCTGGATGCTGAGATTTGCCAAGGTGCGTGAGCCGGGCCGATGACGGGGCTTGAGGAAGCGCGGCCCTTGTTGTTGGCCTGTTGTTTACAGGTGCCGAGCAGCCGAAGGCCCCGCCGCCATGTCGGGATTTGTCAGTATGACGAACGGCTCCGGGCCATTTGCGTACAAAAAGTGGGACGGTGTTCTTCCTGCCCGCGACAGATGCCCAGCAATTGCCGGCGAGAACAGGGCCACACCTCACTTGCTTCGCTCGGCGTGCAGCTCGAAGAGGACTTCGGCGTACGTTCGGGCTAACACGGCCAACTGAGTATCCTTGTTCGCCCGGAACACCTCTAGGGTCTTCTGACAGGCGCCAGCGATCGCTTCATTCTTCTCGGCCTGGCTGCCGAGACCCTTTCGCTTGAAGACCTTCGTCGGGTCGATGCAGTAGACATCTCCCTTCTTAACCAGGGTCCACCCGGTAAAACCCACGCCCGAATAGTTGACCCGAATGGTGTCGTCTCGCTCCTGATATCTCAACTTATCGAGGAAACTCTCCTCCTTCCAGATGACCGGGTGATAGTAGAGGCCCCCTCGAAGCCCGTTCAGTATCAGTTCGTGGCTGATCTCCCTCGCTGACCACACGAACGTATCCCAAGCTCGGTCGCCGTGTTTCTGCTCCAGCGCGTCACTCAGTATGGTGGTTGCTCTCATGGCATCGTACGCCGACCCGGCATACGCTCTGCATGGTTCTGGCTGCGTGAAGCACTCCACGAAGCCCTGTTTGTCCCCATCCAGTAGAGCCGTTGTGAACTTCGACATGACGGCCTGTGGCGTCTCCTGTCCCACGCGACCGTCCGGTTCGCCGGAACAGCCAGCCAACATCGACAGAAACAGCATGAAGACAACGCACCGCACCGTTCGCTTCCACGACATTCGGATCACCCCCTGTTCATCATTACTCGTCCGCTCCGCGGCCGTCCTCGTCGTTTGCTGCCAACTGGTCACCGATAACTGGTCACTGCCGCTCCCTGCCCACTCCCTGCTGCCTGCTACCCGCTGCCGCTGTCCGCCCACCTAACTATATCCTGCTCAGGGCGATTTGCGTAGAAAAAGTGGGGCGGTGTTTTGCCCGGCTGCCACGGCTCATTCCTGCTCGGCTTGTCCCTTCGGCCTGTGTTTCTCGAGCCACGCATCCACTTTCTTGAGCAATTGCCGCCGCTGGCTCCCTCGCTCGTCATCCTGGATAAACTCCACCACCGTATCAAACCGAGCCACATGAAACCCATCAGCATGGTTCCCCGGCTTGTCCCACACGAACGGAATGCGGGACGGCTCCATCGATTCCGTAATCGTGAAACCCGCGCGGTCGAGGATACACTCGTAGTCCGTGATGAACTTGCCCGGGTCTGGCTTCGTGTCCGTGGCTGGACACAGGAGAATTGGTTCCGAAGGAAAGAACTTGTCATAGGACTCGTGTGTGAGCAGTCCGTCGTCGTGGAGCGCTTGGAGAGACGGCGGGTATCTATCGTGTGCGTCGTGCTTCCACTGCCAGTCTGTCACCGCCTCCGCGATCCGTTTGACGTGCCACGAGCAGCGCACCTTTCTGGCGACGTCCAGCAGTTGCTGATCTTCGCGAGCCAGCATCGAAGCAGCAATCCACACGCAGATGATGTACACGCTCGACACGTAGATTCCGGCAATGGCGGAGCCTTTGCCTCGAAGTCGGCCGTTGCTCCTCCTGATGCTCACGAGAGCAAGGATACCGAATACGATGCTACCGATAGCGATGCTGATGGTCAGTACCAGAACACCGAAGTACGGCAAGAGGATGCCGCGAATGAGAGCGCCCAGGGCAAACACACCCCAAACCGCTATGCCCAGGATACGAGCATGCCGGGCCATGGTGCAGACTTCCGCTTGCCCGCTGGCCGTCTGGGTGTCCGGCCCGCCGCTCGGGCTGTCCGCGTTCACTCAGCCTGTCTCCTATTGATGCAACCGCCGTCCGCCCACCCAACTATATCCCGCTCGGGGCCATTTGCGTAGAACAAGTCGGGCGGCGGTTTGCCCGGCCGCGACGGGGTAAGGCCCGACTCCTTATGGCTCGCCGTCGTCCATCTGCGAAAGCTGGCGAGTGTCCGGGTCCGAGGAGGCGAGGCCCGGGATGCTCGATGGCTCCGCGCCGACGTAGTCGTTCACGTCGGGAATGAACTCGACGCGGCTGTCGAAGTAGACGACGTTGACGCCGGTCGTGTGGTTGCCCGGCTTGTCGCAGGCCATAACGGATGCGGTGCTCATCGTCGCTTCCGTGAAATCGTGGTTGACGTTTGCCGTGCCGTGTCCGGTGCGGCGCCATTCCACAGCGTGCCCGTCGGGCAGCTGGCAGCGACCGGCGTAGCTGCAGTGCTGGTCGCCAACTGAATCGTCCCGGCACCAGTTGCTCCCTAGGGCCGGGTTAGGCATCGGGATTCGTGAGCCGAGGGAATCGATAGGGCCGGTGTCCGTCGTGGCCGGGCAGGCAAACGCCCTTGGCTCCGCGACGATGCCCTTCCAGAACAGGATGACGAGGAACTCGTCGCCCCGGAAGTACTCCGCAGGTTCGGGGAACCCGCTGGCGCCTCCGTACATGCCGAGGTAGATGTTCATGGCGACCGCCAGGTGCCTCAGGTTGCTCGCGCATCTGGCGCGTCGTGACGATGTGTGGATCGTCGGCCTGGTGGCGATGATTCCAGACACGACCAGCGCGCAGACGGAGATGATAATCATGAACGCCCCGATGGCGGGCAGCACCCACCGATCTCCGCCGTTCGCGTCTTTCGTCTTCATCGGTTCTCTCCCGCGCCTGTCACCGCCGTCCTCGTCTGCCGATACAACTATAACCCGCTCGGGGCCATTTGCGTAGAACAAGTCGGGCGGCGGTTTGCCCGGCCGCGACGCGTTCATTGCACCGGCAGGTGCAGGACCACGCGGTCGGCTTCGACGCGGACCTTCAAGCCGGTCTGCTTCGCACACTGCTCGATCACGAGAGATATTGGGGCGGGCCAGGCCCGCACTGTCACTTCTCGCTCAAGCAGCTCCTTCTTCTTCGCTTCGGGGGCTTCGAGAACAAAAGGGCCGATCTTCGGTTCCTTGCCTTGCGGTTTCAACTTGGTCCAGGAGTTCAGGAACTGAAGAACTTCCACGAGGGGGGTGCGAGAGAAATCGGTACTCACGAGGCGGGTGCGGAACGCCATCTCGTAGTCGGATATGTTCCCGTGCTGTGATGTAACATACTCCTTGTGCAATCTGGAGAACTCCCGGCCCCCGACCCGTTGAGCTTCACGGAAATCGCCCTTTTCAATCTGGGGCCAGACTTTTTCTCTCAGGGCTGTGATCCATTTCCTCCGGACCTCTGCGCTTATCTCCGCCCACTTCCTGCTCTCCGCCCGTCTCCGCTCTCCGGCCTGCTTGGCCGCGATTTCTATCGGCTTGGATTTCAGGATCTCACCGAACGTTTTGCCTGTCTTGTTCTGGATCGCCTCGTGACTCACCTTGTTGTAGGCGGTCATGAACTGCACCTCCAGCCCGCCCCCCCTGCCGCTGCAGAGTGACACGGGCCGAATGCCGTACTCCTTTCGTAGCGCCTCCGCGACCTCCGGGCTATGCCAACCGGCTTGCCCCCAGACAAAGACAAGCAGATGCCCGTCGGCCGCGTCGGCGTGCGCCATCTTGTCCGCACCGAGCGTCTTGCCATTGGCCGGATCAAGCAGTTCGAGATGCAATCGCACCGCCCAATGAGCTGAAGCGGAGAGCAAGGTACGGGCAAGCTCCACTTTGTCGCATTCGGCCAGCAGCGCCGACCACGGGGATTCGCTCGGCTCACCGCACCGGAACCAGTTGTGTGGACAAGAACGCCAACGCTCGTCGAATAGCGTTTCGTTCTCCTGACGCAGCGCCTCATTCTCTTTGAGCAGCGCTGTGTTCTCCGCCAGCAGTTCGCTTTCATCCGGGGTCGCCAACGAACATCCGAAGCACAGTAGCGCCAACAACACAGGGATTATCGACTTCATGCTCCCTCCTTCGGCAAGATCGCCCCGCCCCTACAACTATATCCCGCCTGGAACGGCGCAGCAGTTGCCTATCAAGGTGAGCTTCCCAACTCCGCCACTAGATTATACCCCGTGACGGCCTGTTTGCGCAAGGTCCGTTGCGGCTCTCTCGGCATCACGTCTTTGGGGATGCGACTGAAACAGGGGAGGAGTCCGCTGAGGAAGCGCGCGGGCGGGGATAGAATGTCGGTTGTATGGGGGAGCGTGGCTTGGGCCAGTTCCCGGCCTTGCTTGGTCGAGCCGATTCCGGGCCTCGCTTCACGGGCGGATGGCGCTTCTCAGCAGGGACCGGCTCATTCTCCCCATGTCCTGAAATCGCACTCAACGTTCTTGGCGGCCAGAAGCTCCCTGAGCTGATCCTCCTGCTCGAGGGGCGCTTCCATGCCGATGTTGCAGTCCGCGGAGAGCCGCCGGGGCACGGGAACCATTCGGATCGGAATGCCGGCCTCCTTTGCTGCGCGCTCGGCACGCAGTGCGAAGTGCGTGGAGGGGAAGGTGACGATGCAGCGCTCTTCAGGCATGACAGATCTCTTCTAACGACCGCAGGAAGTGTTCGGCCTCCTCCTCGGTCGTGTAGTATCCGATGCTGGCCCTGATCGTGCCTTCGGGGAACGTGCCAATCGACCGATGTGCGGCCGGGGCGCAATGAAGCCCGACCCGGGTCATGACGCCGAAACGGCCTTCCAACTCGGCGGCCGCTTCGGCGGCGTCCCGTTCCACTATGGTGAAGGAGAAGATACCCACACGCCGGCCCGCGTCGCGGGGTCCGTAGACGACCACCCGGTCCATCGCTTCCAGCCCCTCGAGCACGATTTCACTGACCCGGCGTATGCTCGAACCGATCTTCTCGACGGTTGTCGACGTGATGAAATCGAGCGCCGCGGACAGGCCGGCGAGGCCGGGTGTGTTGGGGGTCCCGCTCTCATATCTGTCCGGCAGCATCTCCGGCTGGACCTCCCCGGCCGATACGCTGCCGGTGCCGCCGTGGGTGAGCGGCGTCAGGTCGATCCCCTCCCGGACGTAGAGCCCTCCGACGCCCTGCGGCCCCATCAGTCCTTTGTGGCCGCTGAACGCCATCATGTCGACGGGGAGCCGGGCGAGGTCGATCGGGATGCAGCCCGCCGTCTGAGCCGCGTCCACCAAGAAGGGGACACCGTGCTCTCGTGCGATCCGGCCACAGTCTTCGACCGGCTGTATCGCGCCGGTCACATTGGACGCGTGGGTCATCACGATCAGGGCTGTGTCGGATCGGATGCATTTCCTGATGTCATCGGGATCGGTCACGCCACTCGCGTCTGCTCTTGCTCGTGTCACGGCGACATCGAGCAGGTCCGCCATCGCGGAGAGAGGGCGCATGACGGAATTGTGCTCGACGCCGGTCACCACCACGTGATCACCCTGTCTCAGGACCCCTTTGATGGCGAGGTTGAGCGCCTCGGTGCAGTTGAGCGTGAACACGACGCGGGACGAGTCGCTGACACACAGCACATCCGCGACCTTCTCTCTTGCGTCCGCCACGACCCTGCTGGCGCGGATGCCGGGCCCGTGCGCGGATCGGCCCGGGCTCGCGCCGACCTCGCGCATGAAGCACGTCATCGCCTCGTGGACGCATTCCGGCTTCTGGCGCGACGTCGCAGCGGTGTCGAGGTACACTTCCACGGTCATTCCTTTGCTATCATGATCCGATAACCCTCACCTTCTTCCTCGATGCCCGTCACTTCCCATCCCTGGCTTGTCGCCGCGCGGCCGACGTTTTCTTTGGACACGGCCGTGTCGACCAGCACGACGATCTCGCCCGAGGCGCTCTTCTGGATTTGGCTCAGTGTCATCAGCACGGGCTGCGGGCAGGATAGCCCGCTCGCGTCAACGATCGTGCTCACTTGGCTCCTCCGTCATTCTGTGCTCTCGCGCATGGTGAAGCCGATCAACAGGCAGATGGCAAGCCCAGCGATCACCGCGGCGATCCCGTGCGGGCCGACCCCCTTCGGCGAACTGGCCAGGCCGAGGTTGTGGGCGAGCCCGGCGCCCGCGATCATGCCCAGAACGAACACCGCTGCGTCGCCGTCGCCCTCGCCTGCTATGATGAGTTGGCGCCCCGGGCATCCGCCGGCCAGCGCGAACGCCAGCCCGGCCAGGACCATTCCGGCGAAGTTAAACAGGCCGGCCGTGTGCGCCACCGGCTGCCCCTTGAAACCGGGATTGAACTGCCCGACGATCAGGTTTGTGACGAACGCCGCCACCACCAACGCCAGGACGCCCCAGAGCAGGTGCGGGCTGCGGAAGAGCATCAGATCTCTGAACGCCCCCACGGTACAGAACCGACTCCGCTGCGCCAGGAACCCAATGGCGAGGCCCGCGCAGAGCGACAGCGCCAACGGGGCATACAGCGCCCCGGGGCCTCCGAGGCTGTAGAACAAAACGCCGCTCCTGGCTTCTCCCTCGAGCGGCGGGCAGAGCAGCCTGAGCGCGAGCAAGCCGAGCATAATCGCCGGCAGCGCCCACCCCGCGGCGGCGTGAGTCTTCTGTGTCCGCCCGAGGCTGTAGCCCTTCCTCAAGAACAATGTTCCAATCCAGATGCCACCGATCAGGCCAAGGATGCCAAGGATGGCGTTCCCGTCACCGCCCGCCAGGCGCAGCATCGCACGCCAGGAGCACCCCAGGAAGACGAGCGATCCGATCATGGCACACGCGCCGAGCACGAACCTGACGATTGGAGCCGAACCCGTCCGGGGCCGGAATTCGCCAAAGACGTGCGCGGCAATCAATGCGCCCAAGACAAACCCGATGATCTCGGGCCGGAGGTACTGGACGATCGTCGCGCGGTGCAGCCCCAGCGCCCCGGCGATGTCTCTCTCGAAGCAGGCGGTGCAGATCCCCATGTTCCCGGGATTGCCAAGCTTCTGCAACACGGCCGCAAGCACGCCGATGACGAGCCCGGCAACGACAACTCCGCGCCAGCTCGCGAAGAGATTCCTGAACGGGGTCATCGGTGTCTCTCCTCGGCCCGCGACGCCCTCATCAGCGGCCGCGTCTGATCCGTATCCGCGTCTCGCCTTCCGGCTCTGTCACGTTCCCGATCACCGCACACGGAGTCGACAGGCGCTCTCGGCCCCGGCGGATCGCTTCCTCTGCTCTTCCTTGCGGACAAGAGATGAGCAGCCCGCCCGAGGTCTGGGGATCGAAGAGCAAGTCTTCCTCGGCCTGGGTGATGCCGAGATCGAACGCCACATGTTGCTCCGCGTACGCCCGGTTCGAATACGTCGCCGCCGGCAGCAGCCCCATGGCCGCATAGTCCAACACGCCGTCAAGCCTGGGCAGCGCATCAACGTGGAACTCCATCGAAACGCCGCTCGCCCTTGCCATCTGGAGAGCGTGACCGAGCAGGCCGAAGCCGGTGACGTCGGTGCACGACGTGGCGGCGCATTCGCGGGCGATTCTCGATGCGTCGGCGTTGAGCGCGCTCATGCTCCGATTCGCCTGTTCTTCCTGCTCCAGGCTGGCCATGCCGGCCTTCGCCGCCATGATGGTGATGCCGGTGCCGAGAGGCTTCGTGAGGATGAGAGCGTCGCCGGGCTTCGCGTGTGCGTTGTCCATTATGTCCGCCGGATTGACGACGCCGGTCACAGCGAGGCCGTACTTCGGCTGCTCGTCGATGATCGAATGGCCGCCGAGGAGCACGGCGCCCGCTTCGCGCAGTGTGTCGACGGCGCCCTTGGTGATCTCTCGCAGGACGTCGGCGTCGAGGGCCCGCGCAGGGAAGCAGACGACGGCCAGGGCCATCAGCGGCTCGCCGCCCATCGCGTAGACGTCGCTCAGCGAATTGGCGGCGGCGATCTGCCCGTAGGTGTACGGGTCCCTGGCGGCCGGCGGGAAGAAGTCGATGGTCTGCACGAGGCACTGGTCGTCTGAAATCTGGTAGATGCCGGCGTCGTCGAGTGTCTCGGAGCCCACGAGGACCTCCGGCCGGGTCGGGAGGTCGACCTCGCGCAGGATGGCCGCCAGCCGGTCGGCGGAGACCTTGGCCGCGCAGCCGCATTCGCAGTCGATGCTGAAAAGGTCCACCGGCATGGGGCCACACTCCTCAGGACGGGAACGCAGAAGAGAACCGGGAAGGAGGACAGAGCCGGCAAGAATTCAGGGAGCGTCGGACGACTTGATTCAGGTCAGGAGAAAATGACGAGGGGGCATTTGAGGACGGTTCGGCCATGGGGCGCTTTCTCCTGCGGCAACGCGAACACTACCAGACCGATCTTGTTCCCGTTCCCGTTTTGTTCAGAGGTATCTCCTACGAACATCCACTCGTATTCAGCGACACACGCAACACTAATCTACGCTCCGCGGCGGCGATGTCAAGCGACAAACCCGCGCCAAATCCAGCGATAGGACTTGGGGCCTCTAACAAAACAGTGGGGCGGACATTCTTGTCCGCCAGCGGCAGGCAGGAATGCCTGCCCCACAGGGGTTATGTTAGAGCCCCTTTAGACGCGGCTGCAAGAGAACGCGAAGGCCCCCGCCCGCAGTGCGAGTTCGGCCAGTCGCCCGTGGGCGTTCACGGCCGGGACGGCCGTGCCACAGGGGGCCCGCCGCGTCTTCCCGGCGTTCACCACAGATACCATATGGTAAATATTTTGAGCGTTTCTGCGATGGGCTTGGGGGCGGGCGACGCTCGTTGTGATGCCGCTCGGGGGATTCGTAGGGCAACCGGACAGGGGTCTATCGCTGGATCTGGGCCCGCTGAGTCATCCCTGCTCTGTTGAAAAGCGAGATCCCTGCTTGCGGCAGGCAAGCTTCGCTAGCCCAAGTTCCGCAGCTTGATGGATTTTGAGACTTCTTTCGGGGAAGCCGA
>CAYMME010000250.1:0-13235 GCA_964391465.1 uncultured Planctomycetales bacterium | reverse complement strand
CACTTCTGGGATCACGAGCACTCCGGCTGGCACTGGATCAGCGAGCGCGACGGCACGCCGACGGTCAGTGACAAGATCATGTACGGGCACTCGTTCGGCGTGTACGCCATGGCCGAGTACGCGCTGGCCACCGGCGACCCGCGCGGACGCGAGTGGGCTGAGCGCACGTTCGACGTGATCCAGAAGTTCGCCACCGACACCCGCAACGGAGGCTACTTCGAGCTGTTCAAGCCCGACTGGCAACCGCAGGATCCGGGCGCGTACGGCGGCGACCGCAAGTCGTTCGACGTGCACATGCACCTGATGGAGGCCTACACGACACTCTACGAGCTGACCGGCCACCACCTGCACCTGCGCAAGCTGCGCGAGGTGATGGATGTCAACTTCGAGCGCATGCTCGACCCGGAGCACGGTCTCGGCATCTCGCAACTGGCGATGGACTTCACGCCGTTGCCGGCCATCATCTTCAAGACGGTGTGGGGCTCGGATCGCGATGCGGAGAGCGGCGAGCGGCCGCTGAACAACACGTCCTACGGCCACAACATCGAGTTCGGCTGGTTGCTGCTGCACACGGCCGACATCCTCGGCGAACCCCGCGAGAAATACAAAGACATCTTCGAGAAGGTCGCCAGCCACGCCGCCGACTACGGCATCGACCGTGAGTACGGAGGCCTGTACGTCGAGGGCCCGATGGACGGACCCGGCGAGCCGAGCGAGAAGGAGTTCTGGCAGAACGCCGAGATGATGATCGGCATGCTCGACGCGTGCCTGCTGCTGAAGGACAGCAAGTACTGGGACGCCTACGTCAACATTCACCGGTTCATCTTCGACCGCTTCATCAACGGGCCGGTCGGAGAGTGGTTCGCCCTCCTGGACCGCGACGGGACCGTCCGCTGGGACTACATGGGCCATGCCTGGAAGATCAGCTACCACACGGTCCGCGCCATCATCCAGTCCGCCCGCCGACTGAAGATGCTGATCGAGCAGATCGACGCGTAGTGTGTCCGGCAGATTGGACGCCGGCTCTGTCGGCGTCCCACGCTCCCTCACGGTCGCGTCTCGGTGTGGAGTGAACGCCGCGGCGGGTGCCCCATCCTTCGCGGCTGTTTGCGAAGGGTGGGGGACTGAGTTTTCCCGGGTGCCTGATCGCGGCTATACTATCAGCAAGTACCGGCACCTGCCGGACCCGGTCATGAACGGGGAACGGGACACAGTGTCCCACCAGGCCGGCGCTCGCATCGATGGCCTTCCTATATCGAGCGCACAACATGAATGAGCGACGCAAAGCTCCGCCGGTGCATCGCCACCGAGGCCGCTCGGCTCATGTACGAGCGGCTGGAAAGCGAATACTTCACGGCCAAGCGCAAGGCCGCCGCGCGGCTGGGCGTGAACTTCAGGCATCAACCCAAGGACCTGCCTTCGAACCGGGAGATCCGTGACGAGATCCAGGCGTTCGCCCGCATCCACGAGGGTGAGCGGCGCGTCTCCGATTTGCGCGACATGCGGCTGGCGGCCCTGCGCATGATGCGGTTGCTCGAGCCGTTTCGTCCGCGGCTGATCGGCAGCGTGGTGACCGGCCACATCCGCAAGGGATCGGACATCGACATCCATGTGTTCAGCGACAACGTGGCCGCCATCACCGACGTCCTGGAGCTGCACAACTACCGCCACGATGTCGAACGCAAGCGCGTGCTGAAGCACAGCACCGAGCGCATCTTCACGCACGTCCACATCCCCGACTACTACCCGTACGAGCTGACCGTCTACGCCGCCGATCAGGTCAACTACACGTTCAAGAGCTCGGTGACGGGCAAGGCCATCGAGCGGGCGTCCATCCGTGAGCTCGAGCACCGGATCGTCGCCGAACACCCGGAAGCAGACCTGTGCGACGCGAGCGAAGAGGGGGGCGTGGTCGACCCGTTCCTGGTGTGGTGGCTCCTGCTGGGACCGCTGGAGGAAGTCAAGCAGGACCCGCAGTGGCATCCGGAGGGGGATGCCCTCTACCACTCGCTCCAGGCCTTCGAGATCGCCCGCAACGAGTACGCCTATGACGAGGAACTCATCGCGGCCGCCCTGCTGCACGATGTGGGCAAGGCCATCGACCCGCACGACCACGTGGCCGCCGGGCTGGAGGCACTGGAGGGCACACTCACGGGCCGCGAGGCGTTCCTCATCGCCCACCACATGGACGCGCTGGCGTATCGGGAAGGCACACTCGGTGCCCGGCGCCGGGCCAGGCTCGAGGCCTCCGAATGGTTCGAGGATCTCATGACACTCCGCGACATCGACGACCGAGCCCGCCAGATCGGCGTGGAGGTCTGCACGGTGGACGAAGCCATCGCCGCCCTGCGCGAGATGGCTGAAGAGGAGACGTAACGAGCTGCGGTGGCCTCGTCACCCGTCACTCGCGATTCTCCAGGCGACGCGCCAGGGCCAGTCGTTCGCGCAGGATCTCTTGGACCCGCGTCTCATCGGCGTCCGGGTATTCGTTCCGGATCCCGTCCGCCATGATCCGGCATGCCCGATCGAAGAGCTGCGGGCCGGCGAGGAGCTTCTCCTCCGGTGACATGGCCCGAGCGCGGCGCACCTCCTCGCGGTACAGCTCGTCAATGAGTTTCGGATCAGGATCCATCATCCACGCTCATCGCCATCGACACACGGCGGTCTTCGTTCATTGTCTGCCCGCATGCATCCATGTCAAACTCACGCCCAGCCGTAGCATGGGCGTGCCCCATCCATCACGGCCGTTTGTCCGCTGGCTCACACGGCTTGCAGAAACGAGCCAAAGCCGTTACAGGAAGTTGATTGAACAAGCATGCAAGTCCAGGACACCGCGTGCGTAGGGAGCTTTCGAATGACGGGCAAGAGAGCCAAGCCCACGAATCGGATCTCTTCCTACCATGTTGGCGTGGCCGCCGAAGCCCTTGCCGCTGCCCAGTTCGCGCGCTGCGGGTTCGATGCTTCTGTGCAGTATGGCGCTAATCAGCCTGAGTACGATCTCGTCGTCACCAAGGGTGACAAGATGCTGAAGGTCTCGGTAAAGGGGAGTCAAGACGGAGGGTGGGGGCTGACTCAGTCGTACTTGAAGAACGCCGACTACTACGCAGCGATCAGAGCATGGCTCGCGAAGCACAAGGGCCGAACGGTATTCTGTCTCGTTCAGTTCCAGGAAGCTGACCTTGACGCGATGCCACACCTGTACCTTGCGACGCCTCACGAAGTCGCCGAGCATCTGCGTCGCGCGGCCATGGGTCGCGGCGAAACTGTCCTCTGGGAGAACCATGTTCGGGGACACAGAGCCAAAGCGGCAGGTACGATCGAGAAGATTCCTGAGCAGTGGCGTTTCTCCCCTGATCGTGTTAAGGAACTCTTGCGCACAGCGTAGCAAACGTATGTTGATGGCAGGCACATAGCAAACGCTACAATAAGGGGCGAGATCGAGCGCGTGTGCCGAGACGCGGAATACGAACCTCCGGTCATTTGCACGCCCGAGGAGCTGAGCTATGACGAGGGAGACTGACGAGATTGTCGAAGACATCCGCCGGCACCGGGAGGCGCATGCTGCCTCTTTCGACTACGACTTGAAACGCATTGCGCGGGACCTTCAGCAGCAGGAGCGCCAATCCGGAAGGCCGGTCGTCACGCGCTCACCCAAGAGGCCCATGCCCGCGCCAGGCACCCCCTCGAATTGACCGTGCGCTCCATGTTCCTCAGCGACGACTCGGCCTGACGCGGTAGACGGACTTGCTGTTCGCCACGCACCAAGTGCCTGGCGACGGTTCGGTCAGGAAGCCGCAGCCGGGCGTGCGGGCGACAGGTGTCATAGTGTTCTTCTTTGGGTTCCAGCGATGCAACGTGCCGCCCGAGAGCCAGTAGCCGTAGCCGTCGCGGCCGACGACAATTCGGCGGGGCACGCCCATTGGTGACGTACCCTTGTACAGCACCTCACGCGTCGCCGTGTCGATCAGGGTGATCTCGTCGGCGTTGCCGGCCATGAGCACGCCGTTGCACACGCCGATGAGGTTCGTCACATCCGCGCCTTTCCATGGCATCAGCTTGGCCACGACCTTGCGTGACTTCGGGTCGAATGCGTAGATGAGCGAATGCTCTTGCGTCGGCGGGTGGCTGCGCATTTGTCCCCAGCGGTCGGTGCCGCCCCACAGCACCTTGGTCTTGGGGTCGTACGCGAGCGTGGGCAGGTTCTGGTCCTTGATGAGGTGGTGATACACGTCGATCTTGTCGGTTTCGGGATCAACGACGGCCAGGGCGCCGCCGAGTTCACTGTAGGCGCTGTCGGAGCTGATGAACACGAGTCGGCCGTCAGTCACCGCCGCTCGGGGCCGGGTCTGCTTGTAGCGCTTTCCCAACTCGATCAGCTCGCGCGGGTTCTTGCCGAACGCGAACGGTTGGTCGGGGTCGTAGACGGAGATCAGCGAGCTCACGTAGATCCCGACGTATGCCTTGCCGCCGAAACCGACCGCACACATCGGCTCGCCCGTGACCCGCGCGACCATGTGGTCGGCCACGTCGATGTTTCCGGTCTGCGGGTCGATCTTGAACAGGTTCTGCTGGCTGTAGTTCGCCCCGATCACGCACCGCGGCGTGATGGCCTCGATGAACATGATCCCGTTACCGGCCGGAGCCCGGTTCGGCAATTGCTTGCGCTGGAAGGCACCGCTGCCCACGTCATAGCGAAACGCCACGCCGAAATGGCTGATGCCGACGACGGTGTCGGCGAGCGTTTCGAGGAACCACACCTCCGCCGGCGCCTTCGGATCGCCCCGCAGCATGAGCTTACCGTCGGCGTCGATCTCCCAGAACCGGCTCGACGGGAAGCTGATCGCGAAGCGTCGGTCGCCCACCGTGATCCGGCGTGCGAAGCGCTGGTCCTTGTCGGGCACATCGGGTTGCGGCAACGACAGCTTGGCATCAGCAGCGGGCGCCGGTGGCTCCGCGGACTCGAGCGTGCCGGACTCCGGATCGTAGAGCATCCAGGCGTCGCCGGGCCCCATGCCCTTGAACCGGATCCGCCCGTCGGTCTCTTCGCTGAACTGCACGGTGTACTTCTTGTCCGGCACGGCCTGCCGGATGAGCTTGCACGTACCGGCCTTGATGTCGTACTCGCCGAGGTAGGCGTGCGGATAGGTACCGAAGTAGATGCGACCGTTGGACGCCCCGAAAGCGTGCCAGGTGTAGTTACTGGTGGGCAGGTCGACCTTGATCGGATCGAACTTGCGGCCCTCCACATCGAACCGATAGGCCCGGCCGTTACCGTACGGCATGATGTAGAGGTTCCCGTCGCTGCCCAGGGCCGCTCCGTGCGAGGCGATGTCGTTGTTGGGGATGTCGTACCGTTCGACGGACAGGTCGCGGGCGTCGATCAGGAAGAGCCAGTTGGCCTCGGCCGCATTGCTGAACGAGAACAGCGCCAACGTGTGCCCGTCATGGAGGTGCAGCACGCGCCGCGTGTAACCGAGCAGCGTGCGCACTTCCGGTGTCCCGAGTAGCTCGGCTTCCGGCAAGCGATCAACCGGTACGTCGACCACCTGCGGCGCGCGGCGCAAGGGGCTGTCGGCGGGCACGCCTGCCGCGGCGAAGGTCGCGAATGAACGGGCGGCGACCAACGCGCAGCAACACGTTGTCAGCATCATCCGGTTCATTGGTCATTCATGCCGCGCGGGTGCCCCATCCTTGGCTCGCCGACGGCGAGACTAGGGTGGGGGACTGATGCGAGCGACACGCTGCCCGTCCCCCACCCTTCGCAAACAACCGCGAAGGATGGGGCACCCGCGTGCGATCGAGCGGGACGCCGGCTTCACCTGCGCCCCACGCTCCCTCACGATCGCGTCTCGGTGTCGGGCGCAGGTCGCTGACTACGGGACGCAGCGCTACAACTCCGTCATCCTGGCGTACATGCTGCCGGGGAGCTGTCTTGCGACTCCCTTGAGCTGCAGCGTGATGAGCACCGACGATACGCGGGCCATCGACAGTCCGCTGCGCTCGGCAATCTGGTCGACGTGACGCGGATCGGGCCCGAGGGCGTCGAACACTCCCCGCTCGCTGTCGTCGAGAGGCGGCATGGGCCTCCCCGTCCGGGCCGGCGGTGCCGACGCCGTCAACTCGCTTTCGCTCAGCAGTGTCCGGCCCGCGTCACCCAGCTCGTCGAGGATGTCCTCGCGGCACGTGACGAGCTTGGCCTGGCTGTCGGCAATCAGCGAGTTGGTGCCGCGTGAGTAGGGCATGTCGATCTGCCCGGGCACGGCGAAGACCTCGCGATCGTAGTCGATGGCGTGCCGCGCCGTGATCAGGGCCCCGCTCGACTCTCGCCCTTCGACGACGAGCGTACCGAGCGTCGCGCCGGCGATGATGCGATTGCGAGCATGGAAGTTCGTGCGGTCCGGAGGCGTATCCACCGGCAGCTCACTGATCACGGCGCCGCGCTGGGCGATCCGGTCGGCCAGTGACGCGTTCTGCGGCGGGTAGACGTGCCCGAGCCCGCAGCCGAGCACGGCCAGGGTGCGCCCTTCGGGAGCGTCCAGCGCGCCATAGTGCGCGAACGTGTCGATGCCGGCCGCAAGCCCGGAAACGACGGTCATTCCGGCCTGGGCGAGCAGGTACCCGAACCGACGGGCCTGCTCCCGGCCGTACTGCGAGCACTGCCGGGACCCGACGATAGCCAGGGACATGCCGTCGGTGTCGCGGAGCGCGCCTCGGATGTACAGACAGATCGGCGGGTCGGGCACGTAGCGCAGTGGACGCGGGTAGTCGTCGTCGAGGCGGCAGATGATGCGGGCGCCGATCTGTTCGACCCGGGCCAGCTCGGCCTCCGGGTCGGCGTCGTCGAGGCCTCGCGATATCGTCTCGGCCGTCTTGCGGCCGATCCCGTCCAGGCCGGCCAGCGCCCCGGACGACATGCCCAGGATCGCATCGAGGTCGCCGCAGTGGTCGAGTAGTTGCCCGAACCGCCGGGGACCGAGCTGCGGTGTCAACTGAAGCCGCAGGCACTTCCGCCCCGCCTCGCTCACCAGCACTCGGCTCACACCGGCGCTCCCAAGTTGAATTGAAAGTGCAGAACCGCCCGAGCCGCCGGATTCATCCGGCGCGGCTTGCGCAACCGCCGGTCGCCCTCGTGTAGCGGCCGGCGCCTCGCCGGCCGTCGGCCTGCCTTGCGTAGCGGCCGGCGCCTCGCCGGCCGTCGGCCTGCGGGGCGCAGGCCGCTACGAGACGCGCCGGATGCACACGCACGTCATTCAGGCGGACAGGACCATCTCGGTCCAGAGAGCCTTGTAGAACTTCAGGATGCGGGCCGCATCCGGGCTGCCCGGGCTCTCGACGCCCGTGTACTGCTTGAAGCCGGCAGCCAGGAGCAACCGGAACGCCTCGCGATACGGATATCCATCATACAGGTCGTGGATGTGCACCTCACCGACCTTGTCGATCAACGGTTCGAGGCACCATCCGATCCGGCCGTTCTCGTCGATCTCCCCACCGTCAGCCTTCTTGCGCACGTTGCAGTTCCAGCAGACGAGGCCGTTGGGATGGTCGGCGATGTCGATGATGCGCTTCATGCGGCGCGGATCGGCAGTGTCTCTGCCGTGCACTTCCATCCACAACTGGACTCCGTGATCGGCCCCGAACTGCGCCACCTCGCGGTAGGCTTTGCCGATCTGCTCGAGCGTCTTCTCTTCGGGGACCTCCTTGGGCAGTCCGTTGGGGCGGACCTTGATGCCCATGGCCCCAACGTCGGCGGCCAGCAGGACGTACTCCTTCGTCCCGTCGATGTTCTTCTTCAACTCGGCCGGGTCGGCCCGGTGGTAGTCGAATGCGGTTCCGAGTCCGTACAACTCGACAGGGCTGTCGTCGAACTGCTTCTTGACCTCGGCCCGCTGGGCCTTCGACAGGTTCGACTCCACCTTGTGAGCGTGCGTGCTGCGCAGCTCCACCCCCTCGAACCCGGCCGCTGCGCAATGCTTGATCAGCGCCGGGACATCCCAGTCCTTACCCAGATTGTACGTAACGAGTCCGAGCTTCATGGCAACCTCTGAACAAGTGTGCAGGAGCCGCCATCTTCGCGCAGCGTTCGTGCGCTGTCAATGCGAGCCGGGAGGAGCGTCAGTGGGCGTGTTGCCGGTGGCGGTGACGCATGAGCAGACCGAAGACTGCCCCGACACCCAGTAGGGCCAGGGTCTGTGGCTCGGGGATCAGTATGAGCTGCCCGCGAACCGCGGCCGTGGCCGGGTCACCGGTTTCGATCTCGATGTAGGTGTCTCCGGTCTCCAGGTCACCGACGTAGCCACCCGGGAACAAGGCATCATCGACAACAAGCAGGGACGCCAGCGGCCCCACCTCGGTGAACTGGAAGTCCGGTGGGTCGACGAGATCGAGGATCGACGGCCCGTTCGTGCCCTCTGGGCCGACGTGGATGGCCGCCCCGGCGATGTCCCCCGTCGAGATGCCGACCACGAGCAGGGTCAGACCGAAACTGCCCGTGTCATCGTGGAAGTCGAGGATACCGCTGCCGAACCCGATGCTCCCCGAAGGCGGCACCACCGCATCGGCGGACAGACTAGCCGCGTAACTGATGATGTTGGCCCGACCGCTCGATGCGGCCCCTACGATTGCGCCGACCATGATCGCGACGCGCAGCCCTGATTTGCACATGCCCCGCCCCTGTCAAAGAAAGGATCTCTCGTCTCCCTGTGTGAGCACCGCGCCGTCAAGCAGACGCGGACACACACCCCATCATCGCCAAACCCGTTGTTGTGAACTACGCACGTGGGTCCGCCCCCGAACAACGAACGATGTTCGCAGACCCGATCCAGCGTTGCGATGTTGGGCCGCCGTGCCCCTCGGCGCACTCATCCGTGCACCCGCACCCAATCGGCGGGCAGGCTGTCACCAGACACGGTTTGGCTGGGTTTGACGTCCCCCGGCGAGGATCTCTCACTCCCTCGTCGTGTCACACCCGTATAAGAGAAGGATAGCCCCATTTCCGTGTCCGGTCAAGCGGCTCGCTCGGTCTTTCGGTCCGATATTGTCCGCACAGGAGGGGGATCACGCGGGTTGGGGGGTGCGACGAGGATTTCCTTCGGGTTGGGGCCCGTGGCAAGGCACGCCGAGTTGACACGGCTCGAACGTGGCGTACAAGGGAGCGGATTGGCCGCGTCACTGGAGAACTCTGCCAGAGCGAAGCGGACTGGGGCCTCTTCTTCCGCGTGACCGACGCGAGAGGCATTGCCCTCCCGGACATCACCCGGCGTTGGGACGAGACCGCTTCGAAGTAGAGCCGCTCGTCAGCGGACAGCATCATGCACAAACGATACCTCTTGAACGCAGTAATCACCGGCTTGGTCGCAGTTGCGGCGATCGCGCCCGTGCAGGCGGCGGACGCCGAATGGCAAGTCGGCCTGGCCGCGGTCAAGATCACTCCGCCCAAGCCGGTGGTGTTGCTGGGCTACAGCAATCGCAACGGGCCGTTCGAATCGGTCACGGCCGACCTGTGGGCCAAGGCGATGGCCTTCGAGGATTCCGACGGCCACCGCGGTGTGATCATCACGACCGATCTGGTCGGCGTGCAGGCGGTCGTCACGGAGCCGGTTTGTGCGCGCATCACCCAGAAGACCGGGCTGACGCGCGGGCAGATCATTCTCAACGCTTCCCACACGCACACCGGTCCGCTTGTCAGCCTGAAGCCGCGTCTGTCGGGCAACATCGGCCACCCGGCACTGTCCGTCGAAGACGGCGAACGCACCGTGGCGTATACGCGTGCCTTGCAGGACAAGCTCGTGGGCGTGGTGGTCGAGGCCGTCTCGGGCCTGGCTCCGGCGTGTCTGTCCTGGGGTCGGGGAGCGGTCGGCTTTCCGATGAACCGTCGGTTCCCCAAGCAGGGGTACATCGTCATGCGTGCGAATCCTGACGGACCGACGGATCGCACGGTTCCGGTGCTTCGCGTCGACACGCACGAGGGCGAGCTGCGGGCGGTGCTGTTCGGCTGCGCCTGCCACAACACGACCCTGACCGATGCCCACAACCTGATTGGCGGCGACTACGCGGGTTTCGCGCAGGCGTTCATTGAGGAGCGGTACCCTTCAGTGCAGGCCATGTTCATGAGCGGCTGCGGCGCCGACGCCAACCCGCACCCACGCGGCAAGATGGAGCAGGCCAAGACGCATGGAGCCAACCTCGGGCGCGAGGTGTGTCGCGTGCTCGAAGACGAGCTCGAGGTCGTCCGTGGTTCCCTCGCGACCGAGTACGCTCGGGTGAACCTGCCTCTCGAGCCGATGGATCGGGCGGCCATCGAAACGGTCGCCAAGAAGCCTTCTACCGAAGCGCTCATGGCCAAGCACATGCTCACGGTGCTTGACCGCGGTGAGAAGCTGCCGGAGCACTACGAAGCTCCGTTCGGCGTGTGGCAGTTCGGCCGCGAACTCACGCTCGTAGCCCTGCCCGCCGAACCGGTGGCGGACTACGTCGCGATTCTTGCCGAGCATTTGGGACCGCGCACGCTATGGGTCGCCGGATACAACAACGATTGCTTCGGCTACCTGCCCACCGCCGGCATCGTGAATGAGGGCGGTCACGAGAACATTGGGATCACGCTCTGGATCTGGGGCGAGCACCTGTCCCGCAACGCCGGATTCTTCACCGCGCAGGTGCAGGACGTGGTGATCGCAACGGTGGCCCAACTGGCGAGCAAGGCGGGCCGCAAGCGGGCGACCAGCTCACAATGGACTGCTCCGATCGCGCGCACGCTTGACCGTAATTGCGGATTCGCTATAAAGGGGGTTGCAGGGAATTCATCGGGTACGGTGCGCCGTCGCGCCGGGTTTCTCGCGGAGGCAGGGCGTCGTGTTCTTCATCATGAGTTCCATCTGGGCCCTGGCGGCCGTCGGGGCGTTTCTGTTCGTCGGATTGATGCTTCTGCCCGGACCGGCCGCATTCCTGCTCACCGGAACCGTGGGGATTGTGACCGGATTCGTTCTGCTGGTCTTCTATTCCCACCCCATCGCGGGCATCGCATCACTGGTAGCGGGCATCGCCATGATCGTCTACGCCTTCAGGCTGCGCGCCCGTCTCGACCGCGAACAGATCGAGGCCGCGGAAGAGAACGCCAACCGAATCAGCCGCATGATGAGCTTCCACATGCCCACCGAAGACGACATGTCCTGACCGCAGCCGACTACCCGGCCCCCCCCGGCAACCCGGCCAGCACGGCACGAGCGACGCGAAGCACGTTGCCCCCGATGATCTTCCGGATGTCGTCGTCCGAGTAGCCGCGCTGGACGAGCCCCACCGTGAACAACGGCCAGTTCGTCCACGCCATGCTCTGCTGGGCTTGCGTCGTCGTCTTGTACGGGTCCGCCGGCCACAGAGACACCCAACGTCCGCGCGACCGGCGGGGTTTCGGGATCTTGCGGTTCTCCGCCCCCGCGTTGCGCGATGCGTAGGAAACGTCGGTACCGATGGCCACACGGTTCGCACCGAAACGCTTGGCCACGTGGTCGATATGGTCGAGCATCGCGCTGATGTCCCCCTTGCCGCCGAGGAACCGGGGGATGCAACAGATGCCGACGTAGCCGCCGGTGTCGACGATCGCGCGGATGACCTCGTCGGGCTTTCCTCGGAAGTGCTTGTAGAGGTCCGCGCAGGTCGTGTGACTGGCGACCATCGGACGGGTGGAGGCCTGGGCGGTTTCCAGGCTCGTCTGCCATCCGGAGTGGGCCACGTCCGCGATGACACCGGTGCGGTTCAACTCGCCAACGACGGCCCGGCCGAAATCGCTCAGGCCGGCGTTGGTGGTCTCACCGCACCCGTCGCCGATCATGTTGCGCCGGTTGTACGTCAGGTGCATCATCCGAATCCCGAGTTGGAAGAAGATGCGGACGTAGCGCAGCTCGTCTTCCTTGGACACCCACTGCTGCGTCAACGGCACACCGTTTCCGCTGAAGTACAGGCAGTGACCGCCGCGCTTCTTGGCCGCGACGACGTCGTCCGGCACGGCGGCCTTCTGAACGAAGTCCCGCAACATGTCGGTCACGTAGGTGAAGCGGGCCAGCCGCTTCATCAGACGCAACGGGTCCTGCCCCTCCTCACCGGCGTTCTGAAAGACGCACGTCACGCCGGACGCCTCCCAGGCGGCCTTGTACTCCTCCTGCTCGGCCGCGTCGGCCACGCAGCGCGTCATCGACATGTCTTCGCGCAGATCCTGTAGCTCGATGTTCGAGGCCCCGGCCGCCATTGCGGCCCGCACCGCATCGCCGTCCAGCGCGGACCGCGGAGCGAAGCCATATGAATCGAACACAACCGACTCCGCGTGCAGGGCCAAGCCGCGATCCAGCTCCTTGCGACTGGGCTTGAGGATGCCGAGGGCCACGTCGCGGGCCTTCTGGATGCGTGCATTCGGCTCGCTCGCCGGAGCGGCTCCCGCTGCAGGGGCACAGAAACCCGCGAGGGCTCCTGCCGCGGAGAGTCCAATCGAGGTGTTCAGGAACTCACGTCTGTTCATGGCGTCTGCGGGCATTGGGTGTCTCCCGATCGCGGACCGATGTCTCGACGATCCGTCGGTCTGGTGGCGCTACTGTGGCGTGCCAGCCACGTTGGATTCTCTCCGAACCGTCCCGGTGTGCATCGGGATGAGGGAGCGGCAATGCTTCGCCTTGCCGCGGCCGCTCCCTTACGGTCGCGGTTCGGATCAGAGACGCCTCGCCAACTACGAGACACTACACTACGGTGTCCCTATCGGTACCGACGTCTGCACCGTGCAGGGAAAGGCGTGGTGCGTGACGAAGCGGATCGTTGCGCTGACGAGTACGGATTCGTCTTGCCACGCCTCGGGCAGTGTGATGTCGACGATCGCCTGCTCGCGCGGTCCGATCCGCTCGAACGTCGAGGCGCTCAGCTCCCGGCCGCGGGCGACGAAGACAGCGGTGACCGACCGTAGCGTGTAGTCTCTTCGGTTCCGTACAGCGATGCGAACGCGCCGGCCCGATCGCTGTAGCACATCGAGTTCGGCGTCGGCGAAGTACTGCTTCACCGCCTCGGCGAACTCGCGCCGCTCGATCAACCAAGCGTCCTGGGAGAAGATGCCGGGGTGCGTCTTGGCCACGTCGGTCAGCTTGTACATCGTTCCCCCGGCCATGCCCAGATCGAGTCCGTACTGGAACAGACCGCGCATGGCCATCACACCGCTCTTGGCCACCGGGCCCCACCAGGAGTTGAACTCGGTGTAGATCACG
>CAYMME010000249.1:0-13257 GCA_964391465.1 uncultured Planctomycetales bacterium | reverse complement strand
CTCCTGCGGCGGTCCCGGCTCGTCGGGCGGCGGCGGTTCTTCCTCATCCGGCGGTGGCGGTTCCTCCTCATCCGGCGGCGGATCTTCCTCCTCTGGCGGCGGCGGCGGTGGCGGCGGTGGCGGTGGCGCTGCGTTGACGGTCAGCGACGCCGTTTCGGTCGCGGTGCTGAATGCGGTGGTGCCGCCGTTCGTCGAGGCGTCAACGTAGGTCCCCTGCGCCCCGGCGGTCCGGTCCCAGGCCCGGAAGGTGATGCCGGCGGCGACCGTCCCGTTCCAGTTCAGGTCCGGCTGAAACCGGAGCAGGTCGGTGTCCCGCAGGAGCAGGGCGTTGTTGCCAGACACGGCGCCGACGTCGGTCCAGTTCGTGCCGCCGTCCGTCGAGTACTGCCACGTGCCGTTCGTGTTGTCGACGGCAGTCAGGGCAATGCCTTCCTGGGCGCCCGCGTCCGCGTCGGTAACGCGATCGCTGCCGGCCGACGTGATGATGCCGGCGACGGTGTCGCCCGCGTTTTCCGTGTCATCTTCGGCGACGGCGGTCAGGCTCATGTTGCCCGAGTTGTCCAGGGCCGGTGCGTCGTTGACCGCGTTGACGGTCACCGATGCGGTTTCGGTCGCGGTGCTGAACGCGGTGGCGCCACCGTTCGTCGAGGCATCGACGTAGGTGCCCTGTGCGCCGGCGGTTCGGTCCCACGCTAGGAACGTGATCCCGTCCGTCACCGTGCCGCTCCAATCGGAGTCGGGCTGGAAGCGGACGAGATCCGTGTCTCTCAGCAACAGCGCGTTGTTGTCCGCCACCGCCCCGACGTTGTTCCAGTTCGTGCCGCCGTCCGTCGAGTATTGCCACGTGCCGTTCGTGTTGTCGATGGCCGTGATGGCGATGCCTTCCGGATTGCCGTCCGCATCCGTGATCCGGTTCCCGCCCGCCGAGGAGACGATGTTCGCCACCGTGGTCCCGGCGCTAGTGGTATCGTCCTCGTTGATCGCGGCCAGCGCCATGTCACCGGTGTTATCCAGGACCGGCGCCTCATTCATAGGATTGACGACGATGGACGCCGTCTCCGTAGCAGTGCTGAATGCGGTGCCGCCGCCGTTCGTCGAGGCATCGACGTAGGTGCCCTGCGCGCCGGAGATTCGATCCCATGCCCGGAACGTGATCCCGTCCGTCACCGTGCCGTTCCAGTCTGGGTCAGGCTGGAAGCGGACGAGATCCGTGTCTCTCAGTAGCAGCGCGTTGTTGTTCGCCACCGCCCCGATGTTGTTCCAGTTCGTGCCTCCGTCCGTCGAGTACTGCCACGTGCCGTTCGTGTTGTCGATGGCCGTGATGGCGATGCCTTCCGGATGACCGTCCGCATCCGTGATCCGGTTCCCGCCCGCCGAGGCGATGATGTTCGCCACCGTCGTCCCCGCGCTACTGGTATCGTCCTCGTTGATGGCGGCCAGCGCCATGTCACCGGTGTTGTCCAGGACCGGGGAATTGTTCGCCACCACGTTGACCGTAACCTGAGCGGCAAGTTGCCCCTGCGCATCGGTGGCCATGCCACCGAACTCGATGACATAGTTCTTGTCTCCGCCGCCGTTCAGAACGATCCAGGTGCCCGTCCCGCTGGTGGCGAGGTGATCGTTCCCACCGGGCTCAGCAGCATCCCAGTTTGCGTACATGCCGCCAACCGGAGCACCCGTGGAATCGCCTTGCCAGAACTGCGTGCCCGCTTCGGGGCCGGTGAGCCAGTACCACTCGCCTTCAACCGTGTCATCGTTGGCGCCGAGCCAAGCATTCGCCCCGGCGATTCCGGCAATGGTGGCATCCTCGCTTGCAGACGTCACAGTTGCCAGGTAGCCCTGCAATCCGCCAAGCGTGGCCGCTTCGGCGGCCGTCACGGCCGGGCCCCATTTCTCCCCGGAGGTGACGTACTGGTAGTAGTGGCCGTTGGTCGCGTCGTACGCGTAGCCATCGAAGTCGTCGCCGATCACGAACAGGATCCCGCGTGCCGTGGTGTCAGGGGTTGCGCTGGTGTTCTCGTACGTGACCGTGCGTAGAACCTGCTGGTATTCTGCGGCCGAGGCGGCGCCGGAGAGAATGAGCTCACCGGTCGCAGCGTCGTACGCCCCGGCGATCCCGAACCCGGTGGCCAATCCGGCATCGAACGAGAGAACGTCCTCGGCGGCCTGGAAGGCGCTGGCGATGCGAACGGCGGCACCTTGCAGCGTATCCGCCCCGGCGTCGCCGTCGTCCACGAGAATCCCGGCGTCGACCACTACCCCACTCGCCCCACCCGTGGCCGTGTTGCCGGGGTCGGTGTCGGTGATGGTCGGCATGTTGTCGCCCAGCACCGCAGTGAAGGCGCGTAGATCATGAGGGTCGAAGTAGATCGACGCCGCGTCGACGTCGTCGGATTCGAGTGACCAGTCGCCGCCGTGATCGGGGTCACCGGTCTTGTCCGCGGACGCCGCGACATTGACGCCGGTCAGGGCTTCGAGCTCTGCCAGCAACGCCTGACCTTGCGGGCCGGCCGCCGCATCGCAAGCCAGAAGGTCAATGCGGCCGCCGGGTTCGACCATCTGGGCCAGATCGGTCCAGAAGGTTCGCAACTCGGCATCCTGGAGCGTCTCGGGATTGATGACAATGCCGCCGGCCAACTCGAATTGTCCGTCCCCGAGCCCGTTGGTAGCCAGGGCAATGCTCGCGGCCTGCTGATCGCCCAGCGCGTCGCGTACCTGTTGAACGAGCGAGTCGAGGGTCGTGCTCGGAGCGTCGTACACCGTGCTGATGACGTCGTCGCCAGCGGCGGCGGCGAGGACGTCGGCCTGATCGATTGACGACGACACGACCAGCACCGAGGGCGAGGTTTCGGCATCCTCGCCGGCATCCGGATTGAGAATCGCCGCCAAGCCCTTGTCCAGGACCTGTTGCACCGTATCGGACAGGACATCGAAGATGCGTCCGACCTCCTCGGCGGCACCGTGCCACGCGTCGCCCAGTCTCTCGAGGAGTCCATCGAGCGGGTTGGGAGGTGTTACCCCGCTGCCGCGAGTGGCGGCCCAGGGCGCGAAGGCGTTTTCCATGGCGGTCTCGACCAGCCCCCGCACGCGGTCGGAGGGGTCCGCTGGTTCGGCGTCGGTCTCTTGGGCGGCATGTGAGGTGTGGCGTGTCGGATCGTCATCGACGCCGGCGTGATGATCGTCGTGGTCCGCTCCCGGCGTCGAATCGCCGTCCGATCCGTGTGCGTCCGACGCGTCGGGCGCTGCGGCCGCCGCATCCAGCACAATGCGTTCCTCGAGGCGCATGAGCCCCGCCGGCATGACCGTCCGGACTTCGGGCGCGATCCCGTCGTCGTCGATCGCGGCATTGTCGGAGTTGGAGGGCCTCATTCTGGCCTCCGGCGGTTCGCCTTATCAGACCATTTGTGGAGGTCACGTTCGTCCGGTCTGCCCTTCTCTTCGTCCCGCTACAGAACCGAAATCAATATACGATACGCGCCACCCGCCATGCGGCGCCGGCGACCTCCGGGGAGCACGGTCAAGCGCCGCTCTGCCTTTTTGCGTTGAGTCCGATGCGCAGAGTGCCGATATCGGACTTAGGCGGCCCGGCCGGCATCGAGGAGGCGGTGCGCACCTATCGGACGGGGATAGAGCGGGGCGCTCGGTTCGCCCATCCAGACTGACGGATACGATGACTCCAGCGTCCCAATCCTGGTTGATCTACTCACTACTGCTTTTCGTACCGGCCACCGCCCTCGTGAGCACGGGCTGCGGGCCACAGGCGACGATCAAACAGATGCGTGCGGTGAACGCGTCGATGGACATGGCGGCCTACCGCGCTCACGCACCGACGATCGACGGTCCGCTCACGCTGGAAGATGCGCTCGACTATGCCACTCGATACAACATCGAGGTCTGGATCGCGGCCCAGGAGAGCAAGTTCGAGCACGAACTGGCCACTCAATCCGCCCTGAAGATGCTGCCGTCCCTCATGGCGGGGACCCAGTACAACGAGCGATCGCAGTTCGACGCTTCCAGTTCGGTGAGCTTGAAAACGGGGAAGGAGAGTCTGGAGCCTTCCTACTCCTCCGAGAAGCGCGTGAACACCATCGACATCTCGGCAACGTGGAACCTGCTGGATTTCGGCATCTCCTTCCTTCGCAGCCGTCAGCAGAGCAAACGCGTGCTGATGGCGATGGAGAACGAGCGGCGAGTCAGGCAGAACCTGGCCCTGCAGGTCACTCGCGCCTACTGGCGGACGGCGACGGCGCGAGACTCGGCAGAGGAAGCCGAGCGGATCGGCAAGGAGATCTCGGTCATGCTCGAGAGCATCCACGCGGAGATCGACGAGAAGACCATCTCCGAGGTCGATGGCCTCCAGCGTGAGACGTCCTTGCTTCAGCGGCAGGACGAACTGCGCCGGCACAGGCGAGAGTATCTGAAGGCGAAGACGGAACTGGCCGGTCTGATCGGTCTGCCGCCGGGCACTGCGTTCACGCTGGCCGAAGTCGATTTCGACGAGCCCGTCGATCCGTTCGAGTACTGCATCGAGGATCTGGAACGCGAAGCCCTGCGCAGCCGGCCGGAGCTGTTCGAGAAAGACCTGGAGGAAGCCATCCTCCACGACGAGGCAGTCATCGCCATTGCCCAGATGTTCCCCAGCCCGGCCGCGTTCTGGCGGCTCGAATACGACAACAATCGTTACCTCGTCTTCGATCAGTGGAACACGGTCGGCATCCGTGCGTCCTGGGACCTGCTGACTCTGCCTCAGCAGTTCAAGCAACATGACATCACAAAGCTCCAGACCGCACTGATCGTCAAGCAGCGTACAGCCATCGCGGTGGGCATTCTGGCACAGTTGCACCTCTCGCTGATTGACTACCGGGAGACCTGGGAGCAGCACGCCTTCAGCGAAACCATCTCCCGCAAATGCGACAGCCTTCTGGAAGCGGTGCGGAACCAGGCCGACGAAGGCAAGTCGCACGGCGGGGAACGACTCGACCACGAGCTGAAACGCCTCAGGGCGCGAGCCCGGTATCTTACCGAACGTGCCAACCTGATGGTCGCGCGGGCCCGGTTGTTGAACACGATCGGGCGAGAACCGGCGTGCCGGGAGGAGGCAGACGCGCCTACGAACCCGGAGCGAGAACCTGACGCCGCCGTCGGCACCCTGACCGACGTGGAGAATGCGAACTGACGCGTCACTTACTTTCTGAGGAGCCGTGACGACCCATGCGACACACACCGCGCCAGCCTGTCCGCATGGCCGGGCGTGCCTGCGGAGTGGCGGCACTCTTGGTCCCGTTTCTCGGCACGCTGCTGTGGGGCAGCGGTCCGGCGACGACACGAAAGCCGGACGGGCTGCGTTCGACGGCGCCAATCGCGTCCGGCCTCGCCGGGGACGACCGGGTCGCGGCCGTGCTTGCGCCTCGACGCCGGGCCGTGTTGTCTGCGGAAGTGTCCGGGCGCGTCACTGCAATCAGCAAGGAACTCGGCGAGCCGTTTGCCCCCGATGAGCTGCTGATGCAATTGGATGATCTACCCTACCGGGTGGGCACACGAATCGCCCAGGCCGCTCTCGAGTCCGCCAGGTCCGATCTTGATCGAATCCAGAAGCTGGCGACCCGCAAGACGCGGGAGCGGCGCGCCGAAGCGGTGCTGGCCGCGGCTCAGGCGAATCTCGTGGCCACGCAGCGCCTCTTTGAGAACAACCGCGCCTCGAAGGTCGATCTGGAGAACGCGAGACGTGACGCTACCGTCGCGCAGTCGCAAAGAGAGCTCGTTGATTCTACTGCGACAAAGGAACTCACCGACGCGAAGCGTGAGCTGGTGGCGGCCACCGGTGAGTCCGAGCTCGCGGCGGACCAGCTCGAGGCCTGCCGGATCACCGGACCCTGGGCCGGCCGCGTGATCCGGGTGCTCGTCAACGAACACGAACTGGTCGAACGGGGCACGCCGGTCGTCGAGGTGATCGACGATCGCCTCCTGCTGGCGAAGTTCCTGCTGCCTTCGTCCGTGTTTCGCTCCGTGCGAGTGGGCCAGGAGCTCCGGCTTGCCGTCAACGAAACGTCCAGCATGGTGCGCATGAAGGTATCGCATATCGCGGCGGCCCTCGATCCCGCGAGCGTCACGTTTGAAGTCCATGCCGAGATCAGCAACGCCGACGGCACGTTGCGCGCGGGCATGAACGGAACCGTCAGTCTGTCCGAGATTGCAGGACGGTGAAATGACCACCGCAGTCGCTCCATCGCGCGTCTCGACCGACGCGTTCGACTCGCTCGCCCGGCTTCAGCAGTTAACCCTCGAAGCCGGCCTGAGTGATACCCTTGCGCAGCTAATTTTCAGAATCCTGAATCGCTCGATCATTTACTGCCGTTATGACCGGGCGGTCCTGTGGGATCTGCGGGGCGGGCGGACGAAGCTGCTCGGCGTCTCCGGCAACCCCGAAGTCACTTCGCGGTCTCCGCTCGCCGACGAATGGCGTTGCCTGGTCTGCGCGATGTCGGATCGGGACACGTCGGCCATCGTCGAGGGGGCAGCGTTCCCCGGACGGGAGGACACCTGGGACGCGCTGGCCGGACGCACGGAGGGTCTGTCGGTCATCTGGCTACCCATTGCGGTCGAAGGGCAAACCGTTGCGGGCCTTTGGCTGGAGCGATGGGGTGAGAGTCTGTTCACCGAAGACGAGATGGCGAAGCTTGAACCGCTGGCGCTTGCGTACGGGGTTGCCTGGAGGGGCGTGGTTCGCCCGCGGTCTCGACTTCTCGGGGCACTCTCCTCGCGAAAACGAGTAGCGGCCATGACGGCGCTCCTCCTGCTCATCGTGGCGCTCTGTCTCGTCCGGTTGCCGCTGCGGATCGTGGCTCACTGCGAGGTGGTGCCCAGGGACCCCGTAGCCGTGGCCGCCCCGCTCGACGGGGTGATTGATGAAGTGTCGGTTTTGCCCGGTCGTACGGTCAGGAGAGGCGAGGCGCTCGCGGTGTACGACAAGCGAGTGGCCACCGAAGAGCTGAAGGTTGCCGAGGAGCAGGTGCAGATCATCGAGTCGAACCTTCAGCGATCGCGCGTGCAATCGTTCGATGACCCGTCGGCGCGATCGGCGATCGCCCTGCTCGAGAGCCGACTCGAGCAGGAGAGGATTCGGCTGCGGATCGCTCAGCACCGTGTCGACCAGTTGGACGTTGTCGCTCCGGTGGGCGGCACACTGATGTTCGACGACCCGCATCAGTGGCGCGGGCGCCCGGTTCAGGTCGGGCAGCGACTCATGATGATCGTTGATCCGGCCAAGACGAAGCTGCGCATCTGGCTGCCGGACGGTGACAACATCAAGTTCGATTGGGGCAGGAAACTGGCGGTGATTCTCGACTCCGACCCGCTCGTGAGTCGTCGCGCCGCGTTGCGATTCGTATCCAACCACAGCCAGATCAGCAGTGACGGCGCGCCGCGGTTTCGGGCCGAGGCCGATTGGGTCACGGCCGGCTCCGACGTGAAGACGGGACTGCAAGGAACGGTCATCCTGTATGGCGACAGCGTGCCGCTGGGGTACTGGCTTCTGCGGCGCCCGTTGGGGGCCGTGCGGAAGTTCTCGGGAATCTGACCATCCATGAGCGCGCTGAACGCACAGGCTTCGGCTCTCCCCGTGCTCCGTCCGGACGTGGAGTTCCATCCCGGTCCGGATGACCCGGACGGCTCGCCGACCTTCATCATCCACGACCCGTTGCGCGGCACGTTCGAGAAGGCAACCTGGGTGCAAGCCCAGATCCTCAGGCTGCTGCGCGTACCGTCGACCGTGGATCGTTTGCTCGAGCGGCTTGCCGCCGGCACGACCATCCGGGTCTCTCGGCACGAGGTCAGCCGGTTGTGCGCCGACGCATCGCGCAAGGGCTTGACCATGGACTCGGGCACGACCGACTTGCGAACGTGGGCGGCGCAGCGAACGCGCCCCAAGGGCAGTCGGTGGGAAGCTCTTCTGCGCAAGCTGATCTACCTGCGCATTCCGCTCGTCCGGCCTGATGCCTTCTTGGGCCGAACGGTCAACCTGGTGGGTCATCTGGCCGGCCCGGTCGCGCTGGCAACATACCTGGTGCTCTCGACGATCGGCGCCTTCTTCTTCCTGCAGCGGATTGACGCCTACTTGTCGACGTTCCCCTTCTTCTTCAACCTCCGTGGGGTGATCGGCTTCGCCTCGGCGGTCGTCGCGGTGAAGATCGTCCACGAACTGAGTCACGCCTACGTCGCCAAGGCACTGGGCAATCGCGTGCCATCGATGGGGGTGGCACTGATCCTTCTGTTTCCCGTGGCGTACTCAGATGTCACCGACAGTTGGCGCATGCAGAGCCGTCGCAAGCGGCTCCTGATCAGCGCGGCAGGTGTGTTGGCCGAACTGGGCCTTGCCGGCCTTGCCCTGTTTGTTTGGGCGATCAGCCCTCCGGGCGTGCTCAAGAGCACCTGTTTCATGGTGTCGTCGGTTACGCTGATCTCGACGCTGCTGGTCAATCTGAACCCGGCGATGCGTTTCGACGGCTACTACGTGCTGAGCGATCTTCTCGGAATCGACAATCTGCAGGCACGGTCGTTCGCAGTCACCCGTTGGGCGCTCCGGCGGCACGTGTTGGGCATGAACGTCGAACCGCCCGAGGCGGCAATGCCTCGACGGCGATTGGCCGTCATGATCGCTTACGCGGTCTTGGCTTGGGCGTATCGGTTGTTCCTCTATTCCGGAATCGCCCTGATGCTCTACTACCGCGTGACCAGGGTGGTCGGGGGCATCCTGTTTGCCGCGGTGATCTACATGCTCATCGTCAAGCCGGTGGTCACTGAAGCCGTCAGCGTGATGAGGCTGGGGCGCCGCGTGGGATGGAACCGGCGGATGGTCCTGGCGACCTTGACGTGCGGCTTCGTCGCGATCTGGGCGGCATGGCCCCAGGCCCGCTGGCAGTCGGCCCCGGCCACGACCCTGCCGAGACATAGCCAGACGATCTACGCGCCGAGCCACGGCGTGATCCGTGAACTCGACATCGGCCCCGGAAGCGTCGCGCAAACAGGGCAGGTACTGTGTGTGATCGAATCCGAGGAGCTCGAAAGCCAAGCTCGGCTCGCCCGACTGGAGATGCGTCGCATTCAGATCGAACTATCCGTGATCCGGAACGAGGACGAGCACCGGTCCCTGCTCCGGGAGAAGAGAGACGAGCTCGCTCGGGCCGAGGCGACACTGGAAACCATTCTGGCCGTAATGCGAAGCAATCGAATCGTGTCCGAGGTCGGAGGCACGGTGGTCGAGTGGGACGAGAGCGTGCGGAACGGTACGCCCATTGGCGGGAACCAGGTTCTGGGGAGAATCGTCGATCTCGACACGCCCTTCGTGGTCTGTTACGTGAGGCATGATCACGTATCCGATATCGCACCGGAGGACCGCGTGTACTTCGTCTCCAAGGCAGCGCCTGGCCGCTTGCCAGGTGTCGTCAGAAACGTCGATCCGGTGCGTACATCCATCCTCGAGCACCCCGGCCTATCTTCGACTTCGGGAGGGGACATCGCGGCCACACCGGACGCTCAGGGCCGGCTCCACGTCGTCGACAGCTACTATGAGGTCGAGGTAGCGGTGGACCGTTCCGGACACGCGCTTCGCCTGGGTCAGACCGGCCAGGTGTGGATGCGCACCGCCCCCCGGTCGCGCCTCGCTGACTTGACCAGATACCTCTACAGCGTCTTGGTCCGAGAAAGCAGCTTCTGACCCACGCCGGCATGACGGCTTTGAGGTCGGACCACCGGTCCAGCAGTAGTCCACGAGAAGAGAAGAAACGAGGATCCGCGTGTGCAGCGAACCACGATTGCAGGTTGCATCGTGGTCACCGCCCGGTGGAGCCGAACCGCCACCTACCCGACCAGGACTTCCTCATGTGGTTCGGAGAGCGGGACTTCATCGGCGAGTTCCGCGGCCAGGCGGATGAACTCGTCCTCGCGGCGCACGAAGGCATCGATCACCGTCGGATCGAACTGTGCCCCCCACCCCTCCAGGATGATACTCGACGCCTTCTCGTGAGGCATGGCGTCCTTGTAGACGCGCTTCGTGGTCAGGGCGTCATACACATCCGCAACCGCGGCGATACGAGCGGACAGCGGAATGTCCTCGCCCGTAAGACCCCGGGGGTAGCCGGTTCCGTCGTACCATTCATGATGACCCCACGCGATCTCTTCGGCCATGGTGAGGAAGCTCACGCCTGGTGCATGCTCGATCACAGAACGAATGGTCTTGGCCCCGATCTCGGCGTGCGTCCTCATCTCCGCCATTTCCTCGGGACTCAACCTGCCGGGCTTCAGCAGGATGTGATCGGGAATGGCCACCTTGCCCACGTCATGCAGTGGTATGGCGCGTTCCAGATCGCGCAGGAATTGTCCGTCGATCTGGCTGCCGAACTCCTCGGTCGTCTGAAGTTCATGCGCCAGGGTCAGCGCGAACCGTGTCACCCTGTCCAAGTGCTTGCCGGTATCGCTGTCGCGGTGTTCAGCCAACTTCGCCAGGGCGACAACAATGGAATCCCGTGCCTCGTCCCGAGACCGGCGCGTGTCGATGTCATCGATCGCCGCGGCGGCGATGTTGCACATCAGATCGATGTACTTCAGCTCGCCCGAATCGAAGGGACGGGCGCCTTCCCGTTCCGTGATGTTCAGAACGCCGACAACGCGTCCGGGTAGGCTCAACGCCTTGGACACCAGGGGAACGCTCGCGTACTGCGCGGATTCATACTGGGGATCCTGCTGCTGTGCCTCATCCGGCGTGTTGACGACGACTGAGGAACCCGATTCGAAGACCAGCCCCGCAATGCCACCACCCACGGGGACGCGGACGCTCGCGACGATCCGATCCTCGATTCCGGTGGCCTTGACAATACGCAGAGAGCAGCTCTCGTCTTCGGGCAACATGATCGAAACGCGGTGACTGCACGTCAGCTTCGCCGCCACGGCCACCGTCTTCTCGAGCACGGTGTCGCGACATTCCGCAGCCACCAGGCTTTGCGAGAACTCCAGCAGGACCGCCAGGGCTCGGGCTTGCTCACTGCGGATCTCGTTGCTGCGGAGGAGCTCCAACTCGGCCTGCTTGCGCTCGCTGATGTCAACGAAGCTGTCGAGCAGGTGCTTGCGGCCATCCAGTACCACGGGAATGACCGTCCTAAGAATCGGGAGGGGCTGTCCATTCGCCGTGAGCAGCACGTGTTCTACGTTATGAATCTCCGTTCCAGGGTCGGTAATCCGACAACGTTCCTGCTCGCTCGGGTAGATCCGTTCGTAGGCGTCGCGGCCGAGGACCTCGTCTCCGAGCGCTCCGATCATGGCGAGGGCGGCGGAGTTGGCATCGACAATCGCGTGTGTTTCGGCATCGACAACCAGGACCCCGGCCTGGATCGAGTCCAGAATGCTCCGCAAGCGTTTTTCCTGTGCCTGGAGCGACTCCCGCGCTCGCTCCGACTCCAGTCTCGCGTTGTCGGCCTCCTCGCGCATACGGATGGCCGCGTCACGGGCTTCAACCAGCTCCGCGACGCGTTCCATGAGGGCCGTCTCAGATTGCTGAAGGTTGCCTACCGCCATGCACAGCTCTTTCTCAGACTCCTGCGCGGCATTCATCGCTTCGCGCAGTTTCCCCTCGGACCGTTCGCGCTCCCTGATTTCGCGTTGAAGCTGCCCATGGAGTCCGTGGTATGTGCGAGCGGTATGGAAGAGTGCGATGCCGTACGCGACTAGGCGCAGTGCGTGCCACCACCACCACGTCGCTCCCCACGGCACTGAGGATCCCTCGAGAACACCTGCACCGGCGAACAGGAAACAGAAGCACGCGAATAGGCGGTCATCCCGGCCGTTCTCAGCTCGATGCCGCAGAAGGAACCAGCAGCCGGCAACGAGAAAGCCAAGCCCGCCCAGCATGCTCAGGCACCAAAGCGGCGTCGTATCGACGCCTCGCCCAATCGGCGCGGGACCGGTGCGCACGAACCAGAGTGAGACGGCGCAGACGCCGAGAGCAGCAAGCGCGACAGCCAGTTGTGTCCGGTGGGCACGAAGAAGGGCATTCATACGGCGAGGCAGCCACATCGTGACGAAGAATGCCCCCCCCGCGAGGATGGCTGTGCCGTGGAGCCAGAGCGAGGCGGTTCCCGGAGGAACCAGGGCGTGGGCAAGGTCCAGGATCGCCATCCCCGCCAAGCCAGCGGCCATCCAGAGACGATGACCGTGGTCCTCCCCCTGCTTCCGCAGGGCCAGGAGAATCCCCGCCAGTACCAGCGCGACGAATGCCCCACCTACTTCGATGCCCACGTGAAGCGGCACATGATGCCCGTGCCACGCAGGCACCAGAGCCACTAGGGTCGCCGTTCCTGCCAAGGGCAGAAGTACGCTCGCCGCCAGAACGCGTGCCCACGTACGTAGGAACCATCCCGATCTGCTTGTGTGTGTCGTAGCACTCATCTGGACGAGTCGCGTCTCCACGGCCTTCGCGCGTCCAGCGCGGTCCGTTTGGATGTGCCCCCCAACCACCGACGCTTCACCGGAGAACGTGGCTGAGCTCGATGGACCGATAACCGCAAAGGCACACCGCTGATACTTCAACTGAGTCGGTGCAGGCACATGAGTTCTTGAGGTATACAAAGCAAAGCGACTCTCCGGCCGTCCGCAATTGCTGCGGCGGATGGAATGCGGAGGAGGCGGTGCGACTCGGGCGGAGTGGTGCAACAAGTTGTGCACGAACGACTCCCGGAACACACCAGGACCCAGTCCCGGAGCCGTGTGGAGACAGTGCGCAAGTCCGAGAACTGCAGGACGCCAATGAATCAACCCGCGGATCACGCTGACCACCGGTCCCGGCACTCGCATCCTCCTTTTCGGGCCGGCCTCAGCGCGCCCATACTGTCACCCCTTACCTCTTCCTTCCAATGACAGGTTCGGCTGCACGCAGATCGGTGGCATTGGTCGTCCGCGGAGTCGTCGTTCAGGCGGTCGTCCGGTCCGGTGAGGCAGCCAGTTTGAGGAGATCACCGACCTCGTGGCATCGTTGAGCCCGCTTGAGGATCGGTACGGCATCTCGCGGCGGACGCTACAGCGGACTCGGGCGAAGCTGGCGCGGTTGGGCCTGATCGAGCACGTGACCTGGACGAACAACCGCTACGGAGGGCAGACGGGGTGGGTGCTGTCGCGTCGGATGAGCACGGCACTGCGGCAGCTCACGGCGAAACCTGAGGTTCTTCACGGATTAGCGGGGAGTGCTTTCGACTGCTGACGAACTCCTCGCTA
>CAYMME010000248.1:8474-13259 GCA_964391465.1 uncultured Planctomycetales bacterium | reverse complement strand
GGTCGCCACGCGCCCGTGGCGCTCGGCGCGGCGGCCGTCGTCTACGCGCCGCACGTCGTGTGGTCGCTTCGCAACGCGGGCCTCCCGTGGAGCTTCCAGGCCACGCGCGGCCTCACCGGATTCCACCTCCCCGAGGCGCTGCTCGGCCAGGTCGCGGTCGTGACCCCCGGGCTCTTCCTGCTCGCGCTCGTCGCCTGGAGACGCGTCGCCCGCTCCCGTGGGTCGAACGAGCGGACGGAGCGGGACCTCACCGCTCTCGGCTTACCCGTGCTGCTGATCTGGCTCGGCGTCAGCTGCGGGACGCGCGTGGAGGCCAACTGGCCCGCCCTGGCGTGGCCGGCCACCGCGATCCTCGTCCTGTGCCGCCCGCCGCGCCGCCTGGCCGCGGTCCTGGTGTCGGCCGTCGCGCTGACGGGCCTGGGCGCCATCGGGGTGACCGTCGCCGCCCGCTCCGACGCGGTCCCGCTCGGCGTCGGTCCGCCCCGGGACGGCGCGCGGCTCGGCGCCTGCCTGGACGCGGCCTCGCGGCTCGCGCCAGTGGCGGCGCGGTACCAGGAGAAGGCGCTCCTGACCGCCCACGGCCGCGACGTCGCGTATCTGCGCGCGCTCGGCCACCGACCGAGCCAGTACGACCTCGAGGGGGGGCCCGAGCCTCCGACCTGTGGCTTCCTGTACTTGGGCAACGAGCGCGACCTCGGCGAGCGGTGCCGACTGCTGCGGATGCACGGAGGGGCGAAGCAGTACCACCACACGCTGGTGGGCGGGAACTTCCGACTCGACGCCCTTCAGGCGGCGATCCTGAACGTCAAGCTCGGGCATCTCGACACCTGGAACGCGGGCCGGCAGGCGACGGCGCAGCGCTGGAACGATCTGCTGGCCGACACGCCCATGCAGCCGCCGACGATCCGCCCCGAGAACAACCACGTGTTTCACCAGTACGTGGTGCGTGTACCCCAGCGAGACGCCGTCCGGCAGACGCTCACCGATCAGGGCGTCTCGACCGGGCTGTACTACCCGATACCCCTGCACCTGCTCGACTGCTTCTCGGACCTCGGCGGGCGCGAAGGCGACTGCCCGGTGGCCGAGGCCGCCTGTAGCGAGGTGCTCGCCCTGCCGATCTATCCTGAGCTGCCGGCCGACGCGCAGTCCTACGTCGCGGACGCGGTCCGAGGCTTCTTCGCCCCGCAGCCGGCGGGGGGTCCGCCGTCGTCATGACGACACCCCGCACCCGGACGTACCAGAGAGGTGTTCTGAGCCTTGGCTGACCGTAAGGCAACTCGCCGCAAGTCTCAGTCTCGCTTGAAGGTGCTCTTCACGTGCGCCGGCCGTCGGATCGAGCTGATCGAAGCATTCCGCCGCGCCGCCCGGCGGGAGAAGATCGACCTGACGGTGGTCGTCGCCGACGCGTCGCGGCTGGCCCCGGGAATGCACGCGGCCGACGTGGCTCACGTCGTTCCGCGAATCACGTCGCGTGACTACATTCCGTCCATCACGCGAATCGTCAAGCGGGACCGTCCGGACCTGCTGATCCCGCTGATCGACTCGGACCTGCTCCTGCTGGCCCGGGCGCGTGAGACGTTCAGCCGCCTCGGTTGCCGGGCTCTGATCTCGTCGCCGACGGTGGTGCGTACGTGCCGGGACAAGGTGCGGACCTACGAGTTTCTGTGCCGGCACGGGATCGACACGCCGGCCACGTGGACGCTGGACGAAGTGCTGCGGCGGAGGCGGAATCGCTTTCCGTACTTCATCAAGCCGCGGTACGGCAGCGCTGGCCGGGGCAGCGCGAAGGTTCCCGACCTCGAAACGCTGCGTTTCCGCGGCCCGCGGGTGCCGTCGCCCATCGTGCAGGAGTTCGTCGACGGGCCGGAGATGACGCTGGACGTTTACGCCGGATTCGACGGCGTGCCTCGCTGCGTGGTGCCCAGGGAGCGGATCGAGGTCCGGGCCGGCGAGGTGTCGAAAGGACGCGTGGTCAAGGACCCGGCCGTGATCGAAGCGGGCCGCCAAGTGGTGGCCGCGCTCGGTGAATGCCTGGGCGTAGTGACCATCCAGTGCATCGTCGACCCCCGGCAGCGGGTTCGGGTCATCGAGATCAACCCGCGGTTCGGCGGCGGAGTCCCCCTGGCCATCGCGGCCGGAGCCGACTTCCCCCGCTGGCTCCTCATGGAATTCTTCGGCCGGCATCCTCGCATTCGGCTCGACGCCTATCAGGACGGTCTCCACATGCTCCGTTTCGATCAGTCGGTTTTCGTTGCCGCCGACGCTTTCCGCAGGATATAGTTCACGCCCCGACCGATGGGGTCCGATACCCCAAACGGGAGTCTGTCCGGTGGGGATCGCCGTGACCGATGAACGATCGGCTTGCGCCATCAAGGCCGCCCCCGGATCGAGCACTGAAGGCTGATAGCTGACAACGGACAGCTACAAACTGGAGATTTGCAGGCGTGACACACACTGAATTGCTTGACCGGATCAACGACAAGCGCGCGCGAGTGGGCATCATCGGCATGGGCTACGTCGGCCTGCCCCTCGTGCAGGTGTTTTGCGAAGCCGGCTTCAAGGTAACCGGCTTCGACGTCGACGAATCCAAGGTCCGCAAGCTGCTGGCCGGCAAGAGCTACATCGAGCACATCCCGTCCAGTGGCATCAAGAAGCTGGTCGACAGCCGCGTCTTCGAAGCGACCACGAACATGGCCCGGGCGAAACGCTGTGACGCCCTCATTGTCTGCGTGCCGACTCCGCTCAACGAGATGCGCGAGCCCGACATGACCTACGTGGTCTCCACGATGAACGCCCTGAAGCCGCACCTCCGGTCCGGGCACCTCATCGTGCTCGAGAGCACGACGTACCCGGGCACGACGCAGGAAGTGGTGCGCCCGATCGTGGAATCCTCGGGACTGAAGGTCGAGAAGGATATCTTCCTGGCCTACTCCCCGGAACGCGAGGACCCCGGACGCAAGGACCACACGACCGCCACCATCCCCAAGGTCGTCGGCGGAATCGGCCGCAAGAGCTCGCGCGTTGCCGTCGCCCTCTACGGGCACGCGATCAAGACGGTGGTGCCGGTATCGAGCTGCGAGGTGGCCGAGGCCAGTAAGATCCTCGAGAACGTCTACCGCTGCGTGAACATCGCCATGGCCAACGAACTCAAGATGCTCATGGACCGCATGGGCATCGACGTGTGGGAGGTCATCGGCGCCGCCTCGACCAAGCCGTTCGGCTTCCACCCGTTCTTCCCCGGCCCGGGGCTCGGCGGCCACTGCATCCCCATCGACCCCTTCTACCTGTCGTGGAAGGCCCGGCAATACGACTGCCCCACGCGGTTCATCGAGTTGGCCGGTGAGATCAATACGTCCATGCCGCAGTACGTCGTCACTCGGGTCATGGACGCCCTCAACGACCGCGGCAAGCCGCTCAAGGGCTCGAAGGTGCTGGTGATGGGGCTCGCCTACAAGAAGGACGTGGACGACCTGCGCGAGTCGCCGGCCATCGAGCTAATCGAGCTGCTCAAGGCCCGCGGGGCCAAGGTCGACTACAACGATCCGCACATTCCGCGAACCCACAAGCAACGCGAGCACGATCTGCAAATGCGGAGCAAACCGCTGTCGGCAGCCATGCTCAAGCGCTACGATTGCGTGCTGATCGCCACGGACCACTCGAAGTACGATTACGATTTCGTCTGTCGCCACGCCAAGCTCGTGGTCGACACCCGCAACGCGACCGCCAACGTCGACGGATTCCGCAAGAAGGTCGTCAAGGCGTAGCTACTGATCGCCGGACGGAAGCAGGCCCACCGAACGACGGTAGTCGCGGTACGCCTCGAGCCGGGCCAGGTCGATCGTGGCGAGGACGTGGCATTCTTCGCCGCGGTGCGACGTCCGTTGCAGACGTTGCAGGTCGGGGCGGTGCGACGGGTCGCTCACGCTGGCCACACCGGCCGTCCAGGCAACCTCGCGCGTCTCGACATCGTTGACCACGCGCTTGGCCTCGTGCCGTCCGTCGGCCCAATCGCTGACCGCGACCACGAGTCCGTTCTCGACCGCTCGGACCAGGGCCAACTGGTGCCACACGCCGCGAGCGTACGTGCGATTCGCCTCCGACTGCACGACGGTCGCGGACGGCACGCAGAGGATGTCCACACGGCCGATCAGCGTGCGGGCCAGTTCCGGGTACCACAAGTCGGCGCAGATCAGCACGCCGATGCGCATCCCGTCTACCTCGAAGACCCCGGCCTCCGTTCCCGGAGTACGCGTCTCGAGTTCGTGGGCGAACAGGCGCCGCTTGTCGTACGTCCCGACGCACGCGCCCGTACGATCCATCACGTAGCTCGTGTTGTGGATGTTCCCGTCGTCGCTGCGATGCGTGATGCTCCCGCCCACGACGGCCACTTCGCACACGCGGGCCAGCGTCGAGAGGAACTGCCGTGCCTGCGCGGCAGGCGCATCGTCGCCATCCTCGGCCGGAACGCCGGAGAAGGTCTCGGGCAGGACGATCAGATCCACTTTCGCCGACGCACACAGCGCCTCGACCTGCAAGCGCAGGTGGTGGAAGTTCTGCATCCCACCCCCCGCCGCCCGCCACCGAAGCGCCGGCTGCAACGCCGTCACCGCAATCGTCGATCGTTCAGGCATTGCGAACCGGCGCCTCCCCCAGCATGCGAAGGTTGGAATAGGATACCGGCACGATCTGATCTCCCGTGACTGCAAACGTCTTCATGAGCTGGTCCAGCTTGCCGCGAGCCGTTTCGTCGTCGCAGTCGGCGTCCACCCGGGCCTCGAACTCGAT
>CAYMME010000248.1:0-8464 GCA_964391465.1 uncultured Planctomycetales bacterium | reverse complement strand
ACCTTGCAGAAGGCGATGCCGTCATCCGCTACGGCGAGGTCATCGGCTATGCCGTCAAGCCGCTGCCGCGCGGCAGCTGGATCAACGAGCATGCGGTGAAACTACCGTCCGCGCCGGCGCTCGATGAACTGCCCCTGGCCGGTCACATCATCAAGATGGATCCGTACCGCATCGTGCAGGTAGACCGTGCGGTGCTTGTCGACTTCGACGAGGACCCCCAACGCGCTCGCCAACATGGAACGCAGGAGCGCACCATCCACGATCGTCAACAAGGTGTAGTCGCTTGCCCGCGGCCCCATTACGTCGCGTCTGCGGTACCCGATCAGCTCACTCCGGTCGTGGGGCCATCCGACGGATGGTCCGCCGTTTCCGGCCATCGTCGGCGGAGCTTCAGGCGCCCCGTCTTGACATCGAAGTAGGTGTCCTGCTGCCGTTCAATTGCACACAACCTCGCGCCGATTCCCGCCGCGGTTCGCCCCGCCCCTGCAAGATCTCCGCAAGTGGCTTTCAGCTCGATGTTTCGCGTCATGGCTCTCCTTCACCACGCTGCGGTCATCTGCGACGCGGCCCGCGCGCCTGCGCTTGGGGCTCGGATCAGTCCATCGCGGACGCGAGAGAAGTATACCCGGCCATCGCGGTTTCGACGCGACGCTCACACACGGAACAGCGCCCCGAGGCGGCGGCCTAGGAGGCGTGTGGCCAGCAGTAACGTCGCGGTCAGCAGCACCATGGCCCAGACGCCTAGGGCGCAGGCCATCTCGTTGCCGTCGCCCACTCGTTTGCCGAGCTGGTAGATGGCCTTGGTGATGGGGAAGAAGTCCCGCTCGAAGGCGAGGACCAGGCTGTCGGACACCTCGAGCATGGCGAAACTGAACGCGAGCAGGGCCCCGGCGATCAGGTTGGCGCCGATGAGCGGCACCGTGATTCGGCGCAGCGTGCGGAACGTCCCGGCCCCGAGGTTGCGGGCGGCCTCTTCGAGCGTGACGCTGGTTTGCTCCAGCCCGGCCGCCGCCGCACGCACCATGTAGGGCAGACGCCGAATCGCATAAGCCACCACCAGCAGCGCCGTCGGGTCGCGCTGCGGGTTCAGGAACGACAGCGGCAAGCCGGCTCGCGTGACGGCGAGGAACCCGAAGGCGATCACCAAGCCCGGCACGGCCAGCGGCAGCATCGCCAGCGCGTCCAGCAGCGACCTGCCGATCACGCGGGTGCGGACGACGACGTAAGCGATGGCGAAGCCCAACACGAGATCGATGAGCGTCGACAGGCTGGCATACTGAAGCGAGTTGAGGATGGCCGGTCGCGTGACGTCCTCGGTCAGGGCCGCGGACAGATGGCGCGTCGTGATGGGTGACGGGAGGATCGTGTCCTGCCAGCGATCGGCTAAGGCAAAGCACACCACGCCGACGTGAGGCAACACCGCGACAGCCGTCACACCGGCGAAGACGAGAGCCACAAGCAGCCCGCGCCATCCCTGCAGGGTGATGGACTGGGCCGCCACCGTAGCCTTGGTCGTCGCGGCCAGCGAGCCCCGGCCCAGGACGCCCTTGCCGAGCAGATACACGCCGGCGCTGATCACCAGCAGCACCGTGACCAACGCATAGGGCGTCGGCCGCGTACCCAACTCGTTGAGTCCGTCGAAGACCTGCACCGCCGCTAGCTCGCGCACGCGGTCGCCGACGATCAGCGGCGTGCCCAGTTCGGTGAAGGCAAAGATGAACACAATCGTGGCCCCGGCGAACACGCCGGGTCGCATCAGCGGCAGCGTCACCCGCCGAAACAGCCGCCAGCCGCTCGCTCCGAGATTGCGGGCCGCCTCCTCCATGGCCGGGTCGATGTTGGCCAGCGCCGCCTGCACGTTCAGGAACACGATCGGGTACAGGTGCAGAGCGATCAGTGTGACGACCAGTGCATACGGGGCCGCCGTCAACAAGTCGACGAAGGGCAGGCCCGCCGCACTCAGCAGCGCATCCAACGCACCGCCCGGGGCCAGGATCTTCCGCACGCCGAGGGCCCCGACGAACGGCGGGAGGATCAACGGGACGAGGACGGCGCCGTTCAGCAGGCCCTTGCCGCGAAAGTGATAACGTGTCGAAAGCAGAGCGAGGCCCACGCCGATGATCAGGGCCAGCACCGTGCTGGCCAGGCCGACCAGTAGGCTGTTCACGAGACCATCTCGGTAGTACGCATCCGTGAAGATGCTATTGAAGTACAGGAGCGTGTAGCCCTGGGCGTCCTTGAAGCCGGCCTCGACGACGCTACCGATCGGCCACAGCAATAGCAGCGCGAGCACCGCCGCCAGGCAACCGGCCAAGAGATAGTGACGCCACGGGGCCATCGTGATCCCCTCGTGAAGACTGCGCTACCGCTTCGCTGTCGCGAGGATACGTTCGTACTTCTCGCGGAAGAACTTGTACCACTGCTGATCGAGCTCGAGGGCCCGGCGCGAGTCGGCCTTGTGTTCCTGCCCCAGGCGAAGCCCGTCTTCCTCGGTGAACGGCGGTCTCTCGAACGCCGCAACCAGCGCTTCGTCGTAGCCCGAGTCGATCACGACCCGCCACGCCCGTCGCGACAGCTCCAGGTTCTTCAGGAACGCGGCCGAAATCAGTGGTCCGATCAGCGAGCGGCGTTTCGCCTCGGTTTGCGCGTCGTGCCTGAACGTGCCCACGTCGCGGAACGGCCGCACCTGCACCACCATCCGATCACCGTACTTCTCGTAGACGCCCGGGATTGCCGGGATGCGATAGAGCGTCTCGGCCTTGGGGCCGCCCGGCGTACCCGCCGGCAGTGCCCACAGTGCCTGAGCCTGCTCGGTCAACGTGAACGTGACGAAACGGGTAGCCAGTTCGGCGTCCCGGCAGCCCCGGAGCACGACGATCGGGTCCGGCGTCATCGCCGTCGCCCCGACCGGGCTCACGTATCCCACCACGTCGGCCCCGCTCTTGGCGATCTGACTGTGTCCATAGAACGCGATGGACATGCCCGCGAACCCGACGCCCTGGGCCACGTCCGGGGCCACCTGTGAGCTCGTCGGCTTGAACTCGCGTGTATTCGCCGCGATGCGCATGAGCGTCGCCCACCCTCGCTCCCAGCCGTACCTCTGAAGCACAAGCTCGAAGCAGACCGAGATCGACGCCGACTTGTTCGGGTCGGCAAGGATCACTCGCCCGAAGTAACTCTCGGAGGCCAGGTCGGTCCAGGTCTTCGGCTCGGACACACCGGCCTTGGCCAGGGCCTTCTTGTTGTAGAC
Source organism: uncultured Planctomycetales bacterium (assembly GCA_964391465.1). Classification (GTDB taxonomy): domain Bacteria; phylum Planctomycetota; class Phycisphaerae; order UBA1845; family CAYMME01; genus CAYMME01. The sequence continues at coordinate 5,214 of CAYMME010000248.1, read as the reverse complement.
GATCCCGAAGGCGGTCAGCACGTTGCCGTACCAGTGCCCTTCCGGACCGCGCAGCGGAATGCCGCCCAGCGTGGCCGGCTGTGCGGCCAGCACATCGTCGCCGACCGTCACGGGCAGCGTGCACCCGGCCTCCTTCAGCCGCAGAGCCGCGGGGATGCCCCCACCGAACACGATGTCGATCCCGATCCCCGCGTCCGCGTCGCCCGCTGCTTGCCGAGCCTCGAACTCCGAGACGACGTAACGCACCACCTCGGCCGTCCCGCCCCGTTGCTGGTACTTGACCTCCACGTCTTGGCCGAACTCCTGCTTGTGCCACTCGCGGAACGCAACCGCGAACTCGGTCTGAATGAAGTCGTTATGCGGCGACGCGATCGTCAACACCGGCACCGCCGCGGTCGGCGTTTCTTCCGAGCATCCGGGGCTGAGAATCAGCGCGACGCCAAGCAAGACGCAATGCGCACGGCGCAGCTCCGGCGATGGCTTGTATGCTCTCGGCATCACGGACTCACCTTGCTCACTCCGGCAACAGCACCACATCGTCGCTGTCGATCCAGAACGGTACGGCTCCGTCGGCCGGTTCTGGGCCGGACTTCGGGTGCAACTCGAATACGCTGATCCGGTGATCCCCGATCGTCACCGTGTGTCGCGTCATCTCGCCCAGGTAGACGCTGTCGACCAGGTTGCCTTGGAAGGTATTCAGCCTACCCTCGCCGGGGGCGCCCAGATGCACCGCTTCGGGACGGATCGAACAGAGCACCGACGCCCCCGTTTCCAGCCCCGGCCCCACGCAGCGGCTGACCAGTGCACCGACCTCCGTGTCGACACGAGCCGTCCCGCCCTCGATCTCGACGACGCGCCCCGCCAGGAAGTTGCTCTCACCAAGCGACCCGGCCACAAAACGATTGGCCGGTCGATCGTACAGTGCTTTCGGCGCACCGATCTGCTCGATGCGTCCGTCGCGCATCACCGCAATACGGTCGGCCATGGACAGCGCTTCCTTCTGATCGTGCGTAACGTACACCGCCGTCAGGTTGGCGTCCTTGCAGATACTGCGGATCTCGGCCCGCATGTCGGCCCGCAGCCTCGCGTCGAGATTCGACAGCGGCTCGTCCAGCAGCAGGCATTTCGGCTCGACAACCAGCGCCCGGGCCAAGGCCACGCGCTGCTGCTGCCCGCCCGACAGCTCATTGGGCTTGCGCTCCCCGAATCCGTCGAGCTTGACCGCACGCAGGGCCTGGTGAACCCGCTCGCGACGCCGGGTCCGCGACACCCGCCGCACCTCGAGCCCGAACCCGACGTTGTCCGCCACCGTCATGTGCGGCCAGAGGGCGTAGTTCTGGAAGACCATGCCCGTGTGGCGGGCCTGCGGCGGCAGCGGCGTGACATCCGTACCGTCGAAGCGAATCTCGCCGCGGTCGGGGGCACAGAAACCGGCGATGCACCTCAACAGCGTGGTCTTGCCGCATCCCGACGGACCGAGAAGGAAGAACAGCTCCCCCGTCTCGACCGACAGCGACACGTCAGCCAGGGCCGTGACGTGGCCGAAGGTCTTGCGAACGTGCTCCACGTCGACGCGAACCATCGCCGGCGTGTATACCGCCCCGCTGTGGGTGCTGCAATGGCGGAGCTATCGCCGACACCGGTTCGGCCGTATGATACCCGGCGACGGGGGGCCCGAGTGCGCACCGGGAAACGCACTCTCGATCGTTCGGCAACATGAACACCCAAGTGTACCGCGTGACTGTGCATCCGCTGTCGATCCCGCTGCGCCGCCCGTTCGCGCACGCGGCGGCGTCGCGCAGTACGGCCGACCCCGTGGTCGTCTCGGTCGAGTTGGCCAACGGAACCGTCGGCTACGGCGAAACGCTGCCGCGCAAGTACGTCACCGGCGAGACCATCAACTCGATCCCGCGCACGGTGGAGCATGTTCTGCTGCCGGCACTGCTGAACCTGCGTCCGTACAACTTCCCCGAGGCGCTCGAGGGCATCAGCGCCCTGCCGACGCTCGCGCCCGACGGTACCGTGATCACCGCGGCCCGGGCGGGCGTGGAACTGGCCCTGCTCGATGCGTACAGTCGCTATTTCGGCCGACCGGTCAGCGAGGCCGCCGGGTGGATGGGTCTGCCCGGCCTCGGCTCACCCGGCAGTCTGAAGACCGTACACTACAGCGGCATCATCGGCAGCGGGGCGGTGAATCGCATCGCGCGGTCGGTGCGGCTGATGCGCTGGTACGGGCTGCGCGACTTCAAGCTGAAGGTTGGCGGCGCCGACGATCACGCGCGGGTGACTGCCGCCGTCGATGCGCTCGGGGCATCGCTGAAGAAGGGCGCGACCACACTCCGACTCGACGCGAACGGCGCTTGGGACGTCGACACGGCAGCCCAACAGCTTCGCGAATGGGAACAGCTTCGGATCTCCTGCATCGAGCAGCCCCTCAAGAAGGGTGAGGAGGCCGGCCTGGCGGAGTTGCACCGCCATACCACCGTGGCCCTCATGCACGACGAGTCGCTGGTGACGTACGCCGACGCCGAGTCGCTCGTGATCGACCAGGTGGCCGACTGGTTCAACCTGCGCCTGAGCAAGAACGGCGGCTTCCTGGAGACGATGCGTCTGGCCGGCCTCGCACGGCAGCACCACGTCCGCTGCCAACTCGGCTGCATGGTGGGCGAAACGAGCATCCTGTCCGCGGCCGGCCGACGCTTCCTCGAATGTGTGCCCGACATCGAGTTCGCCGAAGGCAGCTACGGGCGGTTCCTGCTCAAGTCCGACGTGACCACCCGGCAGGTCCGGTTCGGCTACGGCGGCAAGCCAAAGCCGCTGCCCGGCTACGGCTGGGGCGTCGAGGTAGACCCCGCGCGCCTCGACGTACTCGCGGCCGACCCGCCAATCCGATTCGCTCTCTGATTTCGACGTCGATCGCCGTGCCCGAGCCGCGGGATGCATCCCGCGCGGTCTGAGTCCACGTGCGTGCGCAGCATCAAGCGATCTGCCGCACCTTCTCGTACGCGGCGATCTTGTCCTCGTGCAGAAGGGTGAGGCCGATCTGGTCGAAGCCGTTGAGCAGGCAGTGCTTCCTGAACGCATCGACCTCGAAGGCGATCTTCGAGCCGTCGGGCTTGGTGATCCGCTGCACCTCCAGATCGATGGTCAACTGATATCCGTCGGCGGCCCGCACCTCCGGGAACAACGACTCGATCGTCTCGGCCGGCAACACAAGCGGCAGCATGCCGTTGTTGAAGCAGTTGTTGAAGAAGATGTCCGCGAACGACGGGGCGAGGACGCAACGGATTCCGTAATCGTGCAGCGCCCACGGAGCATGCTCGCGCGACGACCCGCAACCGAAGTTGTCCTTGGCCAGGAGGATGCTCGCCCCCTGATAGCGCGGGGCGTTCATCTCGAAGTCAGGGTCCGGCGCCCCGTCGGCGTTGAACCGCCAATCGAAGAACAGGAACTCCCCGTAACCCGTTCGCTCGATCCGCTTGAGGAACTGCTTGGGGATGATCTGGTCGGTGTCGACGTTGAGCGATTCCAGCGGGGCAACGATTCCGGTAAGCGTCGTAAACGGTTCCATGTCACTTGTACTCCCAGCGGCGGATGTCCGTGAACCGGCCGTTGATCGCGGCCGCAGCGGCCATGGCAGGGCTGACCAGGTGCGTCCGCCCGCCCTTGCCCTGGCGACCCTCGAAGTTGCGATTCGAGGTCGCTGCGCATCGGTCACCGGAACTCAGCACGTCGTCGTTCATGGCCAGACACATCGAGCAGCCCGGCTCGCGCCACTCGAACCCGGCGTCCTTGAAGATCCGATCCAGCCCCTCGGCCTCGGCCTGCCGCTTGACCTCCTGCGAACCGGGAACCACCAGTGCCTGTCGGATCGACGGATGCACGTTGTTCCCCTTGGCGACGCGAGCCGCGGCCTGGAGATCTTCGAGCCGCCCGTTCGTGCAGGAGCCCACGAACATCTTGTCGATGGTGATCTCCTGCATCGGCGTCCCTTCATCCAGGCCCATGTAGGCTAAAGCCTTCTCGGCCGACTGACGCTCGTTGGCGTCGCTGATCTCGGAGAGAACCGGCGTTCGCCCGCCGATGCCCGTGACCATCCCGGGCGACGTTCCCCACGTCACCTGCGGCTCGATCTCGCCCGCGACGATCTCAACCGTGCGGTCGTAGGTGCAACCCGGATCGGACGCGAGGGCGGACCACTCGGCGACCAGCGCGTCCCACGGCTTGTCCGTGGGGAGATGCTCGCGCCCCTCGAGGTAGTCGAGTGTCTTCACGTCGGGCGAGACCAGCCCGGCTCGGGCCCCGGCCTCGATGGTCATGTTGCAGACCGTCATCCGGCCTTCCATGCTCAAGGCGGCAATCGCGTCGCCGGTGTACTCGATCACGTAGCCGGTTCCGCCGGCGGTACCGATCCGTCCGATGATGGCCAGGATCACGTCCTTGGCCGTGACGCCCTCGGGCAGAGTCCCCGTGACCCGCACCTCCATCGTCTTCGACTTCTTCTGTCGCAGCGTCTGCGTCGCCAGCACGTGCTCGACCTCGCTCGTGCCGATGCCGAAGGCCAAGGCCCCGAACGCTCCGTGCGTGGCAGTGTGCGAGTCGCCGCAGACGATGGTCATGCCCGGCTGCGTGAAGCCCAACTCCGGGCCGATGACGTGCACGATCCCGTTGTAGTCGCTGTGCATGTCGTAGCAGGTGATGCCGAACTGCTCGCAGTTGGCCGCCAGCGTCTCGACCTGCTGCCTCGACATCGCGTCGGCGATGGGCAACGACCGGTCGGTGGTCGGGATGTTGTGGTCCATCGTCGCGAAGGTCCGCTCCGGCCGCCGCACCGTCCGCCCGGCCAGCCGAAGCCCCTCGAACGCCTGCGGCGACGTGACTTCATGCACGAAGTGCGTGTCGATGTACAGGACCGCGTCCCGTCCCGACTCCTCGTGCACGACGTGGGCGTCCCAGATCTTCTCGTAGATACTCTTCGCCATTCGACTTACCTCACACAACCAAGTTCCGGCTCCCAGGTGACATCGGCCGGTCCACTGCACATACCGTAACGGAGTAGTCCAAGGTGAGCGATGCCCGGCGCCCGCCGGAAGGGGTCGACCCGCGAATTCTACCCTCTCCTGCCTGAATCTCCAAGGGCTGGGGAAGACCGAAGCGCGGCGGGGGTGCATCTCATGAATCGTGGCACCACCACACGTGATGGGTGCCACTGGC
>CAYMME010000247.1:0-13269 GCA_964391465.1 uncultured Planctomycetales bacterium | reverse complement strand
CGGGCAGGCAAGCTGCCCGTGGCACCCGGTTGCCACCGAATTCGAGATGCACCCGAGACGTGGGGGCTACTCGCCGCGGATCGCTCTGACCTGAACGCCGCGGAACCGCACCTTGGCGCCCTTCGGCCAGCCCTTGCCGCCGTGCACCTGGATGCCGACGTGACCAGCATCGTCCAGGCGCTTCTTGTCGTCCTTGAAGTGCGTCACGTACGTCCCGTTGAGCCACACGTCGATGGTGGGCGGATTCCCGACGATGCGAGCGCGGATCTCGTTGTACGCGTCGAACCGCCAGTGCTTCGCCCACGCGTCCGGCGCGAACGCCAGCGGGATCACGTCCTTCCGATCCGTGAGGGCAACGATGCTCTTGTCGCCCTCGAGCTGGTAATTCCGCATGTTGAAGCCCCCGATCCCCTCGCCGTAGATCCCGCCGACGTTCCCGGCCCCGTGCCAATCCACCATGATCTGGTAGCACCGCCCCTTGTCGGTCGAGCGCAGGAAGACACCGCTGTCCACGCCCCAGTCCGGCTTCGTCTCGATCACCAGTTCGAAGTCGGAGTACTTGGTGTCGCTGACGAGCACGCCGCCGTTTCCGCTGCCGGGCGGGTCCTGCTGCCCCGTCCACGCCCCACCCGAGAACGTCCAGTGACCGCCGCTTCCGTGACCGGTCTTGATCTTGTGCCAACCTTGGCCGTCGCGCGTCAGGTTCCGGAAGCCGGCGACCGTCCCGTCGGGATTCAGTTCCTGAATGCGGATGTTCCGGTAGTCGATCGTACTCCCTTCCCCCGCATGCGAATCCTGCAGGCCGACGTACCCCTTGGCGGGACGGTTGCGCATGCCCTCGATCTCGCTCGCGTCCGCATCGAGACACCGCACGCCGTCAATGACCGCCGTGACGCGTCCGCCGAGACAGGTGACCTCGTACGTGTGCCACACGCCAGCCGTTTCGTCCGGTCGGGGAGACACCGCCGCCACCCCATACAACGACCCGGTGCAGTGGCTGTCATCGCGCGGGGCGTTGCTGATCTGCAGCTCGAAGCCCGTGTTCCAGGGTTGCCCGTCTTCCTGCGACGGCACCCGCACGAACAGGCCGCTGTTGCCGTCCTTCGAGATCTTCCACTCCAGTCGCAGCACGAAATCCGCATACTGCTTGCGGGACATGATCCGATCGCCGCCGGGCGTGCTGTGGATCACTCCGTCCACGACCTGCCAACTCTCCGGCTTGCCCTTGACGACGAAATGCGTCTCTACGTTCTTCCCGTCAAAGAGCGAGACGAAACCCGGCTCGACCGGCGGCGCTTCGTACGCACGGAGTCCCGCGGTCAGCCCGGCCGCAACGATCAGAGCAGGGATCAAGCTTCGCATCACCACACCTCCCGAGTTGGACTGGCAGTTTGGGGGGAACCGTACCGGTGCGGTCCGGTTGCGTCAAGACGCACGCGCGAGCCGCGAGCTGCGCATGGCGCATGCCCGATCGAGTGGCAACGAGAAGGATCGACGATACTGATGTGAGTCCGGTGGACCGGTCTACGCCGGCGACGGACGCGCGAGCCGGACCGGGTCAGCCGGCCGCCGCCACCACCTTCTCCATCGTCTGGTTGATCTTGTCGGCGAGGGCCTCGCCCGTGAACGGCTTGACCACGTAGTTGTTCGCCCCGGCCTGAATCGCCTGGATCACCCGCGACTTCTCCGCTTCGGTCGTGCACATGATGATCGGGACCGTCAGGCCCTTCTCCCGAACCTTCTTCAGGAGCGTCAGGCCGTCCATGTTGGGCATGTTCCAGTCGAGGAGCATGAGATCCGGGGCCTCGGCAGAGATGGCGGACAACGCCTCCACGCCGTCTGCGGCCTCGACAACGTCCGTATGTCCGAGCCCCGTCAGCGTGTTCTTCTGGATGTTCCGGATCGTACGCGAATCGTCCACCAATAGGATTCTCATTAGGCTGCTCCTGCCGCTACGGGCTGATGAATCTCCATCGACACCGAAACATCAAACGGACCGAGCGGTGTCTGACACGGAATGACGAGACGCGAATGCGCGTGCGATCGACTCAGCGCGTGACCGTCCCCAATGATCACACTGGGAAGACTGATGTTCACATTGAGGCCGCCGAAGTCGGCCTTCGCCCCCCCGGCGACCATGTTGGCCAGCTCGCCGATCGCGTCCGCGAAGTCGGGATTGTCGATATCAAGGTCAGCTCCCGCAAACTTGGACACCGTCCGCGCCGCGGCCTGCTTGCCGAATGACAACACGACCGCTCCCGTGGCATCTCCGGAGAAGCCGATCACGCCCGACACGTCCGGCTTCCCGTTGTTCTCGGTCGTAACGTGTGGCTTGTCGAACTGGACTTCGACCGACAGCATCGTGCCGAACACGTTGCGAATCGACTTCATGAACGGATTGATGTAGCGCACGTCCATCAGTGACGTTGCCCGCAGGTTCGCGTGTGTCTCGCACATCTCCCGGGGTTGGCGCCATGCCAAGCCGGTTCGCAGTCCCAACGCCCCGCGTCGGCCTCGCTCACTAGCCATCGGGCGTTCGGCCCCGCGAGTTCAGTCAACCGTAGCTCGAGCGGCGGGCATATCGGACCCCCGCCGCCAACGCACTTCCGACGCGGCGATATCTCAGGCCTGAGCCGAATCCCGACGATGAAGACCCACGTGCACGCGCGCAATCCGCGCTGGGGATGGGGAGACAGGGCGCCCCCCTACGACGAGTGCGGGCACGTTCCGCCGTTGACCGAGGCGTAGTCCGGAATGGAAAGACGCGTTCTCATCGTGGATGACGACCCGGCAGCTCTCCGGCTGCTGGAGAAGTATCTCGAAGTTGCCGGCTACGACGTCGTGACGGCGGACAGCGGCGCGGCCGCCCTCCGCATCATGCTCTCCGATGCGCCGCCGATCGTGATCACCGACTGGATGATGCCCGAAATGGACGGGCTCCAGCTCTGTCGCACGGTGCGGGCCCATGAGGGCGTCGACTTCGTGTACGTGATCATCGTCACGGCCCACACCGAAGCGGACCGGGTCGTCCAGGCATTCGACGCCGGCGCCGACGACTATCTCTCCAAGCCCATCAGCCGGAAGGAGTTGATCGCCCGGATGCGGGCCGCGGAGCGCATCACCCAACTCCAGGAAGACCTGGACGGACACGCGCGCACGCTCCGTCTGCACAACGCCGAGATGGCCATCACCAGCCGAAAGCTGGAGCAGGCCAACGCCAAGCTCACCAGAGTGGCGACGACGGACGAGTTGACCGGCTTGGTCAACCGGCGCGAGGCCATGGCGCGGCTGGGCGAGCATTGGTCGGCCGCAGACCGATACGGCGAACCGCTGGCCTGCGTCATGTTGGATATCGACCACTTCAAGGACTTCAACGACACGTACGGACACGCCGTCGGCGATCTGGTCCTCAAGGAAACCGCAGCCCGGCTCCGGCGCGCGAGTCGCACCGGCGAGGCCGTGTGCCGCGTCGGAGGCGAGGAGTTCCTCATCCTCTTCCCGCGATCCACGGCGACGATGGTCGCGAAAGGCGCCGAGCGCTTGCGCCGCGCCGTCGAGGCCAATCCCGTCCGGCACGACTCGGAGGTGCTGACCGTAACCATCAGCGCCGGGGTGGCCGAGAGAAGCGCCGACATGGCCGGTACCTGACGACCTGCTCAAGGCCGCCGACGATGCCCTGTATGCCGCCAAACGCGCCGGACGAAACACCGTACGCGTCGCGACGGCCACGGCGGAACCGACCCCGGTGAGCGACGCTCCGGGACCATCACATCCTCCGCCCGCACGGCCGGTGCGCTCGAGGCCCCAGGCGGAAGGGGAAAACGGTACGGTGCTGCTCGTGGATGACGATCGGGGGGCACGCGCCCAGTGCGGCAGCCTGCTACAGGATGCAGGGTATTGCGTCACCGAAGCCGTCGACGGCTTCGACGCGCTGACCAAGGCCGAACGCGAAATCCCTTCCCTCATTCTGATGGACGCCGTCATGCCCAACATGGACGGGCTCGAGGCGATGCGTCGGCTGAAAGCAAGCCCCAGCACGCGCGACATCCCCGTCCTGTTCATCGCCGCACGGGATGATCCGGTCGACGTCCTCGCCGGGCTGGAAGCGGGCGCCGATGATTACGTCTGCAAGCCGATCCGGGATGCCGATCTCCTCCTCCGCGTTCAGGCCATCACCTGGATGCCCCGGAGCCGGGTCGCGCTCCTGGAGAGCCACGACATGCACGGCGAGCAGGCGCGGGCCATGTCCGTCCTCCTCGAGTTCTCGCAGAACATCGCCGCCAGCGAGGACCTGGAGCATGTGCTGGACAACACGCTCAAGGCCGCCTCCGAGCTTACGTGCAGCCGTCGTATCTCGATCATGCTGCCCGACAAGGCGGAGCGCCACCTCACCATCGCCCGATCGATCGGAATGGAAGAGGCGATCGCGTCGACTGTCCAGTTGGCCGTCGGCGATGGGACCGCCGGGTACGTGTACCGTTCCCGACAGTCCGTGATTATTAACACGGAGGAGGAGGCGAAGCAGCACGGCTACGGCCAGGACTCCCCCATCTACGCCAACATGCCGATGATCTCGACTCCGCTGATGGCAGCGGAGCACGTCGTGGGCGTGCTCAACATCACCGATCGCCAGGGGGGCCACCCCTTCGCCCCGTGGGACCTGGCCTACATACACCTGCTCGCGAACATCACCGCCTCTGCCGTCCACGGGATGCGGACCCGGCAGTCGCTTGACGCAGCACGGGATTCCATCGTCGTGTCCCTAGCCAAACTCGCCGAGCACCGCGACAGCGACACCGGGAAACACGTCGAGCGCGTGGCGAGGTTTTCGCAGGTGCTCGCCGACCAACTGCGAAACACTCCGAAGTACTGCGACCGCATCGACGATTCGTTCCTGCGAGACCTGGACCGCGCCGTACCACTCCACGACATCGGCAAGGTAGCCATCCCCGACCGGGTCCTCCTCAAAGCCGGACGCCTCACGAATGACGAGATGGCCCTCATGCGCACGCACGCACGCATCGGCGCCCAGACCATTCGCACGGTCATCGATCGCGTCCCGGACGTGCGGTTTCTGAACATGGCCGAAGCGATCGCCCACGGCCACCACGAGTGGTTTGATGGATCGGGCTATCCGCGCGGGCTGCGGAACACGGCCATCCCCGTCGCCGCTCGCATTGCCGCGCTCGCCGATGTCTACGACGCGCTCACGACCAAGCGACCGTACAAGGAAGCCATGAGCCACGAGCAAGCGTCCGCAATCGTCACCGCATCATCCGGCACGCAATTCGATCCTGACATCGTCGAAGCCTTCGTACGGCGGCAGGACGAGTTTCGCACGCTCGCCGCCGAACTCGCCGACGAAACCGAAGAAGAGACGCAGCAGGCCGATCCCGACGCGAGCCCGACAAACACCGAACTCGTCGGCGCCGAGGCCACGGCCTGAACGCGCGGCGATCAGCCGGTCACACGCATCCCACAGGCACGCAAGACGGTTTCCTGCACGGCAAGGTCGTGTTGGGTGGAGTAATCCGGCGCCTTCTCGCCGCGGACGCACCGCGCGAAGTCGACGAAGTCCTCCACGTAACGGTCGCGGTCCGGCACGGCTATGGTTTGATAGCCCTTCTTGTACTCACCGTGCGGGGCGTCCAGGGCCAGTCGCAGCGCCGGCGGCTCGATGGGCCGAAGGTCGAACACGCCGTGCTCGCCGCACACCACGAACTGGCGGCGGGCGAAGCCCTCCACTTCCATCGCTGCCGACTCGATGGTCGCATACGCTTGCTCGTATTCGCACACCGCCAGCGTGTTGTCCGCCAGCCCGTCGTCGATCGACGCGTCGTGTCGGATGAACGGCGTGACCTTCTCCGGTTTGCCCAGCAGGCACACCAACATGTCGATCAAGTGGCATCCGAGTTCGAACATCAGGCCGCCGGGATACACCGCCAGCGGTTTCCTGCGGACCGGACCGATCACCTTGCTCATCACGGCCGTCACCTGGTACGGACGCCCCAGCCAGCCGTCCCGAAGCAGCTTTCGAAGCAGCACGAAGGCGGGGTTGTACCGATACATGTATCCCATCTGAAGTACCAGATGCTTGTGGTCGACCGCGTTCAGGAGGGCGCGGAACGACGACAGCGAGTCGCCCGGCGGCTTGTCCAGGTGAAGGTGCTTTCCGGCTTCGACGCAAGTGTGCGCCGCCGGCAGCAGCTCGTGGACGCGACCCTCGACCGCAACCGCGCGCAGCCCCGGATGATTCAACAGTCGCTCGACGCTCACGAACGGCACGTCCTTGTAGACACCCTTGCCCTCTCTGGTCTTCCGCAGGGCGTCGTCCGGCTCGGCCACGCCGACGACTTCGTAGCCGTCGGACGCTCGCAGCACGGACATCTTCCCGCTCGCGTGACCGTGTCCCGTACCGATCATGCCAATCTTGATTCTCTCAGGCATGCGCAGGTCCTTTCAGCTCATGTGGTATGGGAGGCATCCTACTCTGTCGTCGACCGGTTCGACAACACACGACATGCCGAATGCCAACGCGCCTGAGGTGCGTTGACAGTCCGAACGCCGCGTGCTACGACCACCGGCGATCGCGCCGGCGCGCGACACCGGAACCCACGAGAGGACAATCGATATGAACACCATTGTGAGAATCCGCTGCACTGCGCTCTTTCTTACCGCGGTGCTGCTTGCCGGCACCACGGCGCGCGGCGCCGATGCGCCGATCCCGCGAAAAGACGCGTTCTTCGGGCTGCACTTCGATCTGCATCCCCAGAAGACTGACACGGCCCTCGGCGCCGACCTCAGCGAAGCGAACATCACTGACCTGTTGACCCGCACCGGACCGGACTACGTGCAGTATGACTGCAAGGGACACGCAGGCTACGCGGGCTATCCGACGAAGGTCGGCACGCCGTCGCCGGGCATCGTCAAGGACTCGCTGGCCGCGTGGCGCAAGGTGACGCGCGAGCACGGCGTCGGTCTGTACATCCACTTCTCCGGGGTGTGGGACAGCGTCGCGATCGAGCAGCACCCTGAGTGGGCTCGCATCGACGCCACCGGAAAGCGCGACAAGAACGCCACGAGCACCTTCGGCACGTACGTGGACGAACTGCTGATCCCGCAGCTCGAGGAGGTGACGGCTCGCTACGAACTGGACGGCCTGTGGGTCGACGGGGAATGCTGGGCCACCAAGCTCGACTACTCCCCGGCCGCATTGAAGGCGTGGCGCGAAGAGACTGGGCACGCTGAGGCCCCGAAGGACCGCAACGCCCCCCACTGGCTCGAATGGAAGATGTTCCACCGCCGGCACTTCGAACGGTACCTGTCGCACTGGGTCGACGCCCTGCACGCGTTCCGACCGAAGCTCCAGATCACGAGCAACTGGATGTACACGACGTTCGCCCCGAAACCCGTTGTCGCCAAGCTCGACTATCTTTCCGGGGACTACTCGCCGTCGTTGTCGGTGGCCCGGGCCCGCGCCGAGGCCCGCTACTTGGCAAGCACCAACATGCCCTGGGACCTGATGGCCTGGGGTTTCATCCGGGCCCAATCGGGACTGGGGCACAACCTCAAGACGGCTGTCCACCTGCAGCAGGAAGCGGCCGTCGTGCTCATGCAGGGCGGCGGCTTTCAGGTGTACAACCAGCCGACGCGGTCCGGATATGTCACCGAACCGATCATCGCCGCAATGGCCGAGGTCGCGAAGTTCTGCCGGGCCCGACAAGATGTCTCGCACAAGAGCACGACGGTGCCGCAAGTCGCCGTACTCCTTTCGACCGAGTCGCAGTGGGATCGCTCCGACAACGTGTTCTCACCGTGGGGAGGTGCTCTTCACGATTTGGAGGGCGCGCTCCACGCCCTGCTCGATCTGCACTACTCGGTCGATGTCCTGGCCGAGCACCAACTTCAGCCGCAGCTCGGCAAGTATCCGCTCGTCGTCATTCCCGACGCCCACAAGCTCCAGAAGGAGTTCCGGCAGGCCCTGCTCGCATACGTCAACGACGGAGGAAGCCTGCTCCTACTCGGTCAGCAGTGTGCCCGCCTGTTCGAGCCGGTGCTCGGTGCCTCCTTGGACGGCAAGCCCGCACAGACACGGGCGGAACTCGACGCCGGCGACGGGATCTGCAACGTCAACGGTGTGTGGCAGGATGTGACCCCCACGACGGCCGAGCCGATCGGGCACCGGCACCCGACCCGCAACCTGCGCACCGGGGGGAAGGTCGTCGCGACGGTCGCACCGCACGGCAAAGGACGAATCGGTGCGGTCTACGGCCCGCTCGCACGCGCGTATCGCAACAGCCACCACCCGCATTTGCGCCGACTCATCGGCCAGATCGTGGAGCGCCTCTTCCCCGAGCCGCTCGTGACCGTCGACGCCCCGCCGTGCGTGGACATCGCCCTGCGGCGTACGCGCGACGGAAAGCTCAGCCTGCACCTGCTGAACCGGGCCAACGCCCCGCACGCCGATCACTACGGCATCATCGACTTCGTGCCGACGGTGGGGCCCATTCGCGTGACGATGCGCGTCCCAACCAAGCCGCAACACGTGCGCTGGGTGCCAGGCAACGATCGCCCACAGTGGACCTGGGCGGACGGAACACTGTCCGTCACGGTCCCGAGCCTGCACGTGCACAGCGTCGTTCTGGTGGAGTAACCGCGAACGAGCTACTCGTCCTGTAGCGTCGTCGTGTCGCGCTCGGGCTGGGTGGCGACGAGCTGGTCGAGCGTGAATCTCGAGCCGCACTCCGGACAGCGGGCTTCGTGCAGACCGGTTAGGTTGTAGCCGCAGACCGGACAGCACACGGTGTCACGCCCGGCACTGGAGAGTCGTTCGATGCGCTCGCGCGGCGTCTCGGTCCAGATGGGCACGGTGGCCACCACCCATGCGATGGGAGGGACGCCACCACCGACCAAGAAGGCCAGCTCGACCGCCGCGCCACGCATCAGTTGGAAGGACAACGTTCCCGCGAGGGCACCGAGCACGAGCGCGGCGGGGGCAGCCAGGATCGTCAGAATCACGCGCTGTCGCGTCCAGCGGATGGCGCTTCGCCAGAGCAGCACCCAGTACGCGCCGATGAACGCGTAGATGATCACCCAAATGCCCACGAGCGTCGCCACACCCGGCGGGCCCCCGCCCCCAATCAGCGCAGAGAACAGCAGAACGAACAACGCCCCGGTAACCGGAAGGATCAGCATCGCCAGGATCAGTCGGGCTACGAGGCGACTCATGCCGGTAGCCTATCAGAACAACCCTGCCAACGCAGCCCGTGGAGATCAGCCGCCGAAGAGGCGGCCGAGTTGTGCGACCGCCGCGCAGAACAGGACGGCCAGCGTCAGCGGCATGAGGTTCGACCACACGGTCCATTTCACACTGCGGGTCTCGCGGTAGATGGTCCACGTGGTCGTCGCGCAAGGGTAGTGCAGCAGCGAGAACAGCATCACGCACACGGCGGTCAGCATGGTCCAGCCGTTTGCCGAGAGCAGCTCGCCGAGCGCGGCCATATCGTCCAGCTCGAGCATCTGCTCTTTGGCCATGTAGGCCATGATCATCGTGGGGACGATGATCTCGTTCGCGGGTATCGCGACGATGAACGCGAGCAGGATGACCCCGTCGAGCCCAAGGAAGCCCCCCACCGGATCGAGACCGCGCGTCACGTGCTGCATCATGCTCAGTTGGCCGATGTGCACGTTGCCGAGGATCCAGATCAACGCCCCTGCCGGCGCGGCGGTCACGCACGCACGCCCCAGCACGAACAACGTCCGGTCGAGGATCGAGCGGTGAATGACGCGGAGCACGTCGGGCCGACGATACGGCGGCAGCTCCAGATAGAAGTGGCTCGACTCGCCTTTCAGCACGGTGCTGGACAACAAGCGGGACACGATGAACGTCATCACCACGCCCAGGAGCGTGACCGCCACGACCGACCCGGCCGCGACGACACTCGACCACCCGGCCGGGAACGCGGCCGCGATGAAGACCGTGGCCAGCATGATGATCGTCGGCCACCGCCCGTTGCAGAGCATGAAGTTGTTGGTCAGGATCGCGATCAGCCGCTCGCGGGGCGAGTCGATGATCCGACAGGCCACGACCCCGGCCGCGTTGCAGCCGAACCCCATGCCCATGCTTAGCGCCTGCTTGCCGTGGGCTCCGCACCACCGGAACAGCCGGTCGAGGTTGAACGCCACGCGCGGGAGGTAGCCGACGTCCTCCAGTAACGTGAAGATCGGGAAGAAGATGGCCATCGGCGGCAGCATGACTGCAACCACCCACGCCAAACCGCGATAGATGCCGTTGACCAACAGGCCCGTCAACCACCACGGCGCCCCGATCGCCTTCATCGCCCCCTCGAGCCAGTCGTGGACCCAGAACAAGGCGTCGAAAAGCATCGCACTCGGCGTGTTGGCCCCCTGGATCGTCAACCAGAGAATGCAGGCCAGCCCCGCAATCATGATGGGGAAGCCCAGCGTTCGGCTGGTGAGAATCCGGTCGGCGATCAAGTCCCAGTTGACCTGCGGCTTGCCGGCGACGCGGACACAAACCTGGGCGATCTCGGCGGATCTGGCGTAGAGGGATTCGGCGATGCGGTCGTGAAGCCCCGGCCCGAGCTGACGGCGCGCGGCGCGGGCCTGCTCGACGATGCTCTGCGCGGTGATCGGCTCGTCGGCACTCATGCCGGAACCTCATCCCGTGTCGCGCCGGCATCGTCCCGGCACAACGAGGCCAGCTCGCCGTTGAGCAGTGCCTGCTCCATGCGTTCGTCGCCGTCGAGCAATCGCATGGCCACCCACCGCGGGCACGGTAGCGCGGGAACGAGTGAAAGAAGACTCTGCGCGAGTTCATCCAGCGCCGACTCGACGGTAGGGTCAAGCGGTACCGGTGTCGGATTCGTGGCCGCCTGGCCTGAGGCAACCTCATGGATGTGCTGCACAAGGTGATCGAGCCCCTGGCCGCTGCGGGCCGCGGTCGGCACCACCGGCACCCCAAGCTCTTTCTCGAGCACGCGCGCTTCCAGGGCGATGCGCTTGCGGTCGGCCTCGTCCATCAGGTTTGCGCATACCACGACGCGATCGGTGATCGTCAGAACCTGCAGGACAAGATGCAGATTGCGCTCGAGGACGGTGGCGTCACACACGACGACCGTGCAGTCCGGGCGACCGAACAATACGAAGTCCCGCGCAACTTCCTCATCGACGCTGTCGGCCAGCAGCGAATAGGTTCCGGGCAGGTCCACCAGTGTGAACCGGCTACCCCCGTGGTGGAAGGTGCCCTCGGCCCGGGCGACGGTCTTTCCGGGCCAGTTGCCGGTGTGTTGCCTCAAACCCGTGAGGTGATTGAAGACCGTGCTCTTGCCGGTGTTGGGGTTGCCGGCCAACGCGACGACGAAGTCGCGGCCGCCGAGCTGTACCAGGTCGGACCTGCCGCCGTCCTTCGCCTCACAAGCGGTGACACACGTCTTGCACGAGGACATTTTCGTCGACCTCCGCCGCACCCGGCACGTGAGGGCTCGCGCACTCCAGGCCCGGGCGATTCCCCGCCGAGTTTCGTGCCATCACGGGTTGGTGAGTAACGTCGTCGCTGACCTGCGGAGCGCAGACTCCTACGAGCCAACCGGAAAGGAGACTAGACCGTCACCGTGATCTGATTCGCGTCCTCATTGCGGAGCGCGATCATCGCACCGCGGACCCAATAGCAGATCGGATCACCGATGGGGCTGGCCATGATCCGTTCGATGGTCGTGCCCGGCACCAGTCCGAGATCGAAGAAACGACGGCGGATGCGGCCGTCCGATTTGACGTCATGAACGCGGCCTTGCTGTCCCTGCCGCAACTTGCTCATCTGAATGGTCATGTCCGAGAACTCCTGCCTCTTCGCGAACCACGTTCCGGCGACTTGCCGCGTCGTCGTTCGCCCGTCCTGACCAAGAAGTTAGACGATCCTAATCTCAGTGTCAAGCCCCGCCCCATTATCGAATTCGGCCGAACCATTTCTTCAGCCTCATCGTCCCGACGAAGCGAGAACTCCACCGTCACGCCGGAGGTCACGTACCGGCCGCGGCGCCGCAGGCCCCGTCGCCTCGACCTTCCTGGTGCCCCTCCGATTCCGTGACCCACTGCTGGACATAACTACGGCTTTCACAATGCGTTACGCAACCACTGTTTCGGCAGGCACTGCGTGGATGCTCCGTCCACCGCCCTGCCACACACTATTAGCTTACACTACCCAAATGTTTTGTCAAGCCTAATTTTCCCAGGGGCCGTTTTGTGCCGGACCCGGGGCGCCACGGCACCCGTTCGGCCGTAGCGGCCCCGTGGCGCCACCCGGTCGACCGCGTCACCGACCGGCCGGCCGTTCTTGCCAGCCCCGGCCGCGTCGCTACAGTGGCCCTGCGATGGCGCATGCACGCCACACCCAAGCGACTTGGAACGAAAGGCGGTGGGCCGATGTCAAACCAATCCGACATGAATAGACGTAGATTCCTGAAGGCAGGCGCGACTGCGGGAGTCGCCCTGGCCGGCAGTCCGGCGTTGGCTCGGGCTGCGGGGGCCAACGAGCGGATCAACGTGGGCGTGATCGGCTGCGGCGGCCAGGGATCGCATCACGTGCGCGTCCTGACCGAACTGCGCGAAGAGGGCCTGGTCAACATCGTCGGTGTGTGCGAAGTGTTCAGCAGACGGCTCGAAGCCGCGGCGAAGGTGAGTGGCTCGACGCCCTACACCGACTACCGCGAGCTACTGGCCCAGAAGGAACTCGACGCCGTGCTCATCGCCGTGCCCGACCACTCGCATGCCCCGATCACCATCGCCGCGGCGCAGGCGGGCAAGGACGTGTACTGCGAGAAGCCCATGACGCACTGGAAGGACCTGGCCGAGGCGAAGAACGTCGTCGCGGCCATCCGGGACAACAAGCGGGTCATGCAGGTCGGAACGAACGGCATCTCCGACACCAAGTACGACGCCGCCCGCGCACGGATCCGCGAGGGCGTGCTCGGCAAGCACATTCACGCCCAGGCCAGCGATGTGCGCAACGGTGACATCAGCCTCTACTCGCCCAAGACCAACCATCAGGACGCCGTGCCGGGCAAGACGCTCGATTGGGACGCCTGGATCGGCAACGCACCGAAGCATGAGTACGAACCGGGGCGATTCGCAGCGTTTCGCTCGTTCTGGGACTACTCGGGTGGCGTTTGCACCGACTTCATGCCCCACCTGCTGACCCCGCTGCTCTACGTGATGGACCTCAAGTTCCCGAAACGGGTGGCCGCGACCGGT
>CAYMME010000246.1:0-13343 GCA_964391465.1 uncultured Planctomycetales bacterium | reverse complement strand
GGGTGGTGGGGGGTACCGGCTCAAGGACATGCAGGCGGCTCTGATCCTGGAGACGCGCGGCGACCACGGCCGTGTCGCGCAGCGGATTCAGACGCTGCTCAACACCTACACCGCCGAGCCCCACAGCACGTTGGCGCGGGTCGAGGGTGAGTTCGACTACTTCCGGCTCAGTGACAAGCGTCTGCCCGAATGGTGCGTCGTCGAGTGGGGGGCGATGGGCTCGCGGTTTGTCGTGTCGCTGGGCGCGGGCGCGTTCGAGCGGATGGCCGCCGCGGCCCAAGTGTCGTCTGCCTCACTTGCGCACGACGCATGGTACGCCAACGCGCATGCCAAGTGCCATGGGCCCGACGCATCGCTCGAAATCACGGTCGACTTCGCTCGGATCGAGCGGCGCATGGCCGAAGTCGTGAAGGGCCGACCGAAGACGGTGCTCAAGCGGCTTGGGTTCGCCGGGTTCAGGAGGGGGTTGTGGACCAGTGGGCTCGCGGGCCGGGCCGTTACCGGCTACGCCATGCACAACCGCGTCGGGGGCGACAGCTTCGTGCCGCTGTCGGATCCGGCCCGCTATCGACCGACCGATCTCGCCGCGATCCCGGGCGGAGCGTCTACGTACACGATTCTCTCACTTGGCGTCAGTGATCTCGTCCGTCGGGGTCGGGCGGGATACCTGGCCTCGCAGCGCCCGGCGAAGCAGGAGCGGCTGCGCAAGTGGTGGGCCAAACTGGAGACCGAACTCGGGATCGACTTCGACGCTCAGGTGCTCGACCACCTCGGGGAGAGCCTGATCATCCACACCTATCCGCCGCATCCGTTGGGTATCCCGTTGCTCGGCACGATCCTGATCGAGATCCGAGACCAGCCCGACTCGGTGCGGGCCGCCGTCGACGCCCTGTTCTCGGCTTGGCGCGACCATCTGGACCAACCGCCCACGACAACCCGAAGCGTCGCCCTGCGCCCGCTGCTGCGCCGCGCCGACGACGGCGTGTGGTACCTCCAGGTAGGCATCTACGGTCCGGCCCTGGCCGTCACCGACCGCTGGGTCGTAGTCAGCTTCTCGCCCGAAGCCGTGCGGGCGAATCTGCGTTTCCTCGCCGCGGGCGGCGCGGCGAACGCAGCGGCGGTGGACGCGACTACCGGCCTGCAGCAGGAATAACACGTGCGCGTTCGGTGTGCGTCTCCGACTTCAATCTAGGAGTTTCAGGCCGCCTCCTGTATCATGTGATGGACGTTGGTACGCGCCCATGGACGGGGCATCAATCGTGCGACGACGCGATAGTCTCTGAACGGTGACCCCTATCCGGTCTGCCACCAGCGTGAAAGATGGGTAACGCAATCAAGAAGCTAACGATCAGGGGTTTCAAGTCAATCCGCGCGCTGGAAGACTTCGAGCTGAAGCCACTCAACATCCTGATCGGAGCCAACGGTGCGGGCAAGAGCAACTTCGTCTCCTTCTTCTCCCTGCTCCGCGCCATGGTCAGGCAGGATCTGCAACTAGCCGTCGCCAAAGAAGGTGGGGCAGACGTACACCTCTACATGGGGCCGAAGGTCACGGAGAGAATCGGCGCGCAAGTGTACTTCGGGCGAAACGGCTATGAGTTCACGCTCGTGCCGACGGTCGATAACCGTCTGGTTTTCGCGGACGAAGCGACGTACTTCGACGGGGATCGCGGTCCGCTGCGCGAGCCCCTTGGATGCGGCCATGCCGAGGCGATGCTCAGGGCCCCCCGGCCCTCGACAAGCCGTGGGGGCGTTCCCGGCTATGTGTACGACGCCGTGTCCGGTTGGACTGTCTACCACTTTCATGACACCAGTGACACAGCAGCGATGCGCCGCAAGGGTACGACGCGCGACTATGAGGAGCTTCTGCCCAACGCGGGGAACCTCGCCGCATTCCTCCTTCGATTGCGTGGCCATGCAAAGACCACCTAT
Source organism: uncultured Planctomycetales bacterium (assembly GCA_964391465.1). Taxonomy (GTDB): domain Bacteria; phylum Planctomycetota; class Phycisphaerae; order UBA1845; family CAYMME01; genus CAYMME01. The sequence continues at coordinate 11,414 of CAYMME010000246.1, read as the reverse complement.
GGGCTGATTCGAGATGCCGTCCGGCTGGTCGCACCGTTCTTTGATGATTTCAAGCTCAGGCCGGAGCCGAACGGCAGTGGGGATACGGAAGTGCTTCTGGAATGGACGCAGCGGGGCAGCAGCTATCCGTTTCATCCCAGCCAACTGTCGGACGGCACGCTACGCTTCATCTGCCTGGCGACCGCCTTGCTCCAACCCCAGCCTCCGGCAACCATCTTGCTCGACGAGCCGGAGTTGGGCCTGCATCCGTATGCTCTGTGCGTCTTGGCCGACTTGCTGAAGCAGGCGGCGGACCAGACGCAGGTCATTGTCTCAACGCAATCCGCACCGTTGCTCGACTACTTCGAGGCGGAGAACGTGGTGGTTGTGAATCGCAAGGATGGGGCGTCGGCCTTCGAGCGATTAGACGCCGCGAACCTGTCCGAGTGGCTCGACCAGTACTCGTTGGGTGAACTCTGGCAGAAGAACGTCTTCGAGGGGGGGCCGGCACATGAGTAGGGTGCTGGCGCTCGTCGAAGGGCATACCGAGCGGTCGTTCATCAAAGAAGTGCTGGCCCCCGACTTGGGGCTCCGGGGCGTGTTCCTGACCGCGGCGCTCATCGGGAAACCGGGACACAAGGGCGGGATTCGCCCCTACCTGGGTGTTCGCAAGGAGATCCTCGCCGCACTGAAACAGGATCATGTCCGCTACTGCACCACCATGTTCGATTACTGCGGCTTGCCGCGGGATTGGCCCGGGGTGGCCCAGGCCGATGCGGCGGAGCGTCGGCTGATTGCCGAGCGCATCGAGGGGGCATTGCATGACGACATCTGCTCGGCTCTGGGACCGTCGTTCGAGGCCGACCGGTTCTTGCCGTACATCCAGATGCACGAGTTTGAGGCGTTGTTGTTCAGCGACCCGGATATCCTTGCCGAAACGTTGCAGAAACCCGCGCTTGCGTCCGACTTCCGGTCGATCGTGGCTGACTGCGGTGATCCGGAAGGGATTGACGATGTGCCGCAGACGTCACCCTCCGCGCGCATCGGGGCGGCGGCGGGTGCGTACCGAAAGGTGGTCCAAGGCACCATCGCCGCCAAGCGAATCGGCTTGCCGACCATGCGAGAGCGATGCTCTCACTTCTGCGAGTGGGTCGGAAGGCTGGAGGGTCTTGGTCGTGGGGAGCGATGAACCCGGCAAGCACAACCGGGTGGTGAGAAGACGCTTCGGGGTCCTCAGGCCGTTTGGGTCCGGGAGGTGTGCGGTATGCAGTCACGTCGCGACTTCGTGAAGAGGGGAGCCGGTCTTGCGGCTACGGCGGCGCTCGCTTCGAGATGGCCTCGGCCGTCGGCGGCCGCTGTTGGGGAACCGGCGGTCAAGAGTGCGCCCGACGTTGTGGTCTACGATGGGCGGTACCCCGGGTGGCCTTGGGTCACCAAGGGGGCGGACGGCACGCTGTATTGTGTCTTTCGCGAGGGGACGATCCATGGCTACTCGGCCGATGGTCGGGCGATGATCGCCACGAGTGGCGACAAGGGCAGGTCGTGGTCGGCGGCGTCGGTCATCATCGACGTGCCCGAGGTCGACGATCGCAACGTGGCCATCACCGAGCTGCCGAACAAGGAGCTTCTTGTCGTCTACAACACGTACACCGCCGCGAAGGAGTCGCTGGCGATGACGATCCGTTCGGCCGACGGCGGCAAGACATGGGGCAAACCGGCGTCGGTCGGTACGCCGAACACACGCACCAAATCGGCGGTGCGGATTCTCTCCAACGGCACGCTGCTGCTTCCGTACTACATCGCTCCCGGTAGCGGGGCACTGGCTGCGCTCTCGCGCGACAACGGCAAGACCTGGAAGACCGTCCGCATTCCCGACTGCGACGGATTCATCGGGGACGAATGGGACGTGCTCGAGGTTGAGCCGGGTCGGCTGGTCGGTATCTTCCGCAACAGCCATCGCGAGTCCAAGGGCATCTTCTGGGTAGCCGAGAGCCGCGACGGCGGGGCGTCGTGGTCGGTGCCGAGACCCACGAACGTCCAGAGCACGCGGCACCCGTCACCCGCCAACTTCGTCCGTCACGGAAGCGTGCCCACGCTAATCTACGCGGACCGGCGGATGGTTTCGGTCTCGGCGGTGACCACGTCCGACCCCGCGTTTCGCAAGTGGGATCTCGACCGGCGGCTGCCGTGCTACCTGTACAACGCCGACGAAGATCCGATCCCCGACGGCAGCTATCCCGTCTCCGTGCAAACCGGTCCGCGCGAGCGCCTGATCGTCGACTACGAGATTCGCCCGTCGTCGAAGCGCATCACGGGCTATCGTGTGTCGTTCCCGCACGCGTGGGGAAGCTAGCGTAGTGTCTCAGAGTCGTCGAGGCTTGTCTGATCCGAACCGCGCCCGTAAGGAAGCGGCCGCGGCAAGGCGAAGCATTGCCGCTCCCTCATCCGATCCCGATGGACATCGGGATCGGGACGGCTCGGGAAGGAATGCAGTTTGCGTGACACACTACCTGGGCGGCGCCCGCGGTTTCGACGGAACAGCCCTTTGCCTCGCAATACCGAGAAGGACGACCAGCTCATGAGACACCGACGAACGTGCCGTCTGGCGTGCGCGAGCGTAGTGGGCGTGTGTGCGGCGGCGGTCCATGCGGCCGCCGCACCGGAGGCCGACAGGCCACTGATGTGGAGAAGCGGCGATGATCCGAGGCCGGACGAGTACGTTGCGTTTCGCGGGACCTTTCAGCTTGACGCCGAGGGGGAGGTGGAAATCCGCACGCTTGCATCCGGCTGGTTCGTCGCGTGGTTGGATGGAGACTACCTGACGGAGGGGCCGGCGCGGTTCCACATTCAGCACCCGCAGTACGACACGACCCGCGCGAACCTGTCGGCGGGGCGCCATGTGCTGGCCGTGCAGGCGCATCACATCGGCGTGACGACCCGGATGCTTGTCGACATGCCGCCGTTCCTCTACTGCCGCGTGCTTCAGGGCGGCAAGGAGCTGCCGGTCACGTGGAAGTGCCACAAGCTGGGCGGTTATCGTCCGCAGGTTCGCCGGATCAACCCGCAGTTGGGATGGATCGAATGGTGTGACACGCGCGGCAATCCCGCCGGGTGGCGGGCGCCGCAGTTCGACGACGACAAGTGGAGCCGGCCCGAGGCCGCGAAGACGAAGATCGGCAAGCTTGCCCCGGTCACCATCGGGCCGGTCAAGCATTTCGTGCATCCCGTCGAGCCGATGGCCTCCGGGCCCTTGGCCGAGCGCTTCGGCTATGAGTTCGACGACGTGGCTGCCCGGTTCGCCTTACGCGATTTGGCGTGCGACAAGCTGCCCGCGCAAGGCGTGTGGCGTCGCTACGATCTGGGACGCGTGCGGCTGGGTCGGCCTCGGTTTACGTTGGACCTGCCCGCCGGGGCAATCGTCGAGTTCGCCTATTGCGAAGTGCTGATCGACGGTCGCGTGTCGCCGTACATCACGCTCTCGGCGGGTGCGTCGTGCAATCTGGATCACTACGTCGCCCGCGGCGGCGTCCAGGAGCTCTTCCCGCTCACGCCGAAGGGGGGGCGTTTCCTGGAGATCCACATCTTCGCCGACAACGAGCGGGTCAAGTTCATCCGGGAAGAATACATCGAGCGCAGTTATCACGGACCGCCGCTCGGTTCGTTTACCAGCGGCGACGCGCTGCTCGATCGCATCTGGATGACGGGCGTCGAGACGTATCGCGCCTGCGCCGAAGACGCCCTGATCGACAACCCGACGCGCGAGCGGGGTCAATGGACGGGCGATGTGGCTTCGGTGGGAATGGATATCGCCGCGGCGGCCTGGTGCGACTTGCGCGTGTGCCGGCGCGGGCTGGTGCAAAGCGCGCTCTGTGCCCGCGAGGACGGGCTGATCGCAGGCCTCTGCCCGGGCGGTCCTGCGTTCCTGCCGAGCTACTCGGCCCAGTGGGTCACGGCATGTTTGCACTACTACGAGTTGACCGGTGACCGGACGCTGCTTGCGGACATGTACGGCTACGCAGTCAAGAACATCGCCGCCCTCGAGCGATTCGTGACCAACGACGGGCTGACCGACGGGGCGGGCTGGGTGTTCATCGACTGGGGATATGTTCGCAACCCGGGGCCCGCGGACATGGCCTACAACCTGCACTTCCTTGCCGCGTTGCGGTCCATGGCTCGATGGTGCGACGTCGTCGGGTCGACTGATGACCGCGCCAAGTACGCCAAACTGGCGGAACAGATCGGCGGCGTAATTGACCGGTGGTTGCGACTGCACCTGGACGTGGGTCCGGACGCTTGGCCGCGGATCGGGTATCACACGGCCGTGCTCGCGCTCGCGTCGGGCCTGGTGCCGAAGGACGCCGAGTCGGCTTGCGTCGGCTTCATCAAGGCCCACACACTCGGTTGTTTTCCGAACAACCGCGAAGCCCCGCGCAACGCGTCACCGTCCGTCGCCAGTCGCAGGCTGATCACCCCCTACTTTGCCCACTACGCGCTGCCGCTCCTGATCGAGCGAGGTGAGATGGACTTCGTGCTCGACCAATACCGCAGTTGCTGGGGCTGGGCCCTCAAGGACGGCCGCACGACTTGGGTGGAGGTGTTCGACACACGCTGGACGCACTGCCATCAATGGGCGGGCTGCCCCACGTGGCAACTGTCGCGTTACGTCCTCGGCCTGCACCCGCGTTTCGATCTGGGTAAGAATCACTTCGTGCTGGGCCTCTGCCCCGGGTCGCTCTCGTCGGCCAAAGGAACGGTGCCACTGCCGCGCGGGTCGGGGGGAATCGACGTGGCCTGGACGCGAACGGACGACGGATTCCGCTACCGCCTGCGAACCACCAAGCCGATCTGGCTTCACTTACCGGCAGGCGCGACCAGCGATCGAGCATCGGTCGTGCGCATTGAGGGCGAGCACGAAATGGTGCTGCCTATCGACAGGGCTTTCGATGCAGCCGGTCTCCGGCGTCCAGGGTGAGCACGCTCGGGCGGTCAGCGCCGGCGATTCGCGTCGCCTTTGGCGACCATGCTCCCTGACGGTCGCGTCTCGGCGCGTGGTTCGTCGTCCGCCTGGTAGTATCTCGGCGCTATGCCTTCGACAGCTCGGCGATCGTCTGCTCCGGCACGCTTGCGGCGTGGACGTGGGGGAAGCCGCTGCGGTCGGAGTTGAAGATGACCCATTTGAGGTCGGGCGTGAGATAGGGGTGCGGGTGTGTGTTCTGGCCGCGTTTTCTTGATGCCTTCGATTCGCACACGACGGCCGTTTTTCCGGTTTTGATCGAGCCGATCACCACCTTGCACGTACCCTGCCAGTCATCACAGCAGAAGAACCGCCCGCACCGCGAGACGCCGACGTGTTGGAACCAGTATCCCCGGGCCACCACCCGGGCGGGCTGACCGGCGCGGACCCCGAGCAGGTTACCTTTCTCGGGCGCGAAGTCGCCGCTGGCCGAGACCGTCAGCAGGATCTCCTTCGTGTTCCCGATCCAGGCCTCGTGGCCGGTGGCCGGCGTCGTGAACGGCTTCCCGACTTGCAGTTCGGTGCGCGACCCGTCGGCGACGTCCAGCACGTACAACGTGGCGCCCTCCGGCCCGACCAGCCGCTCGAGCTTACCGTCCGGCGAATACCGGCCTCCCCGGTTGTGCTGGATCATGAGTTGCTTGCCCTCGCCCAGCTCGAACTGCGGATGAGGGTTCAGGATGAACGGGTCCCGGTCGATGATCGACGACTTCCCTGTCTTCAGGTCGACGAGCAGGATGCCGAACGACTTGTATTCGCGGTCCAGCCGCTTGCCGATGGCGTAGTAACGGCCGTCCGGCGTGACCGTTCCGAGGCTCGTGAGATGTCCCTTGCCGGCTAGCTCGGCAACCTTCGACGGCTCACCCTTCGAGAGATTGGCGCGCATCAGGTCGAACGCGTCTCCGGCCGTTCCCTTCAGATAGTAGAAGGTCCCGTCGGGCACGATCGCCGTGCCAAGGATGCCGACGGTGCCGTCGAGCCGATGCTGCTTCCATGTGCCCAGCTCGACGACCATGAGCTCCTTGTGGTTCGGCGCCGATTGCTTCGGATTGCGTCTCTCGTAGACGAAGCGACGCGAGTCGCCCGAGCAGTAGGGGATTTCGCAGTAGATGTTCGACTGCTGGTACTCCTCCGCAGTGACCTGCCAGATCTCCGTGCCGGAGGCCAGACGCTCGACCAGTGTCGCGCCGCCGGTTGACGGTTTCGACTTCGCGAAACCGGCCCGATGAACGCCCACTGCGCCCGCCAAACCTGCCAGCGTACGGCCGATCGCGATGCGGCGCGTGACCTTGCAGTTTCCTCGAGCGGCTCTACCGGAAGTCTCGTTCTTGTGCATCGTTCTCCCCGTTGTTGAACGGTCGGGTCAGCTCAGCAGCTTGCGCATGCCGTCGGTAAGCATGTCGTCCACCGGCGGATCGCAGAACGCGACGCTCACCTCGTAGCCGCCCTGTGGATAGCACTCCTTGGTCGGGACATACCACGGCCCGCCGTCACCGTAGGCGGCCGTCGCCACGAACCGCTTCGGTGCGATCTCCTGGGCCCGCAACTGATACTCGATGAAGCACTCGGCCGGCAGGTGCAACAGGCTGGTGTTGTTGATGTGCAGTGCGCTCAGGACGATCGGCACCTTGCTCTGGGTGCGCCTTAACCAGGCCAGCCTGTACGCCGCCCGCCCGCGGTTGGCCCCGGAGGCCTTGGGGTCGGCGACTGTCTTCGTTAGCCCTTCCTCGGTGAGCCCGTTGCGTACCGGTGGCTGGACGTCATGTGTGCGCCAGGAAACGCGTTCGATCGGTTCGGGCTCGAGGTTTCGTTCGGACGCGGCGATCCCGTCGTACATGCGGCGCATGAGGATGGGGCGGCGCTCCTTCGAGCCGTCATTGTACTTGCCGGCGGCAACATTGCCGGCGCAGCCCGTGAAGTAGATGTGCGTGCAGTTCGGCTCATCCTTCTGGCGCCGCTTGCGAGCAAGGCCCGCGAAGTCGCTGCTCACTCGCCCGTCGCCGTAGTAGCTCATCGGATGCGTGGCGTAGTAGTGGCACGCGGCCAGCTTCGTGTCCTTGTCGTAGAACGCGACCGTCTTGAGCCAGGGATCGATCAGCCCCTCGGGCAACTTGTGATCCTCTGGGTTCCTGCTGCTGCTGCCCCGCATCCGCTGGATTCGGCCGTTCTTGATGACCACGCGTCGGTTCGACGCGACCTTCTCGACCTTGCCCTGGCCGACGGCCACATGCGTGAGGCGCTGCGCCTTCTCGATCCCCGTCTTCACTGCTTCGCGGGCGCGATCCAGGCAAGTGCGGTAGAAGTTCAGGTCGACGATGTGGGCGAGGTCTTCATGGGCTTGCGTGTAGCGCTCGGCATCGAGACACGCGAACGGGGCGTTGTGCTGATGTACACAATGGACACTGACGCGGTCCGGCGTCGTGCCCGCGGCCTCGGCCAGGGCGCGCCGCCACTCGATGTGGGCCTGGTTCAGCAGCCCTGTCCAGTCGACGGCGCAGAGCACGATGGGCTTGCCCGCCCCCAACAGCACGAGGCCGATGGCTTCGAGCGGGTCGTCGTAGCCGAGCACGGGCTTGATCCAGCCGCCGCAGAGCGAGTGACCCATCGGGGGCGTGACATCGAAATGAAACCGGGCAAGTGAGAGGTTCCTGGCCGGGGTGTCGGCGAGGGCTGCACTTGCCGAAAGGGCCGCGGGTGCGACCGCCGCACCGGCAACTGTGGCCAGCGATTCCTTCAGAAACACCCTGCGATGAATCGTGCTCATGCCGAGTTCTCCTCACGTGGTGCGCGTCGGCCTACTTCGCCGCGATGCAGTACAAGTGCTTCGACGCCCGGAGGTAGAGACGCCCCTCGGAAACCGCGAAGGACGCAAGGACCCAATCATCGTCGAGCTGGTTGGTGGCCAGCACCTTGAACTCCGGACCGGCCGCGAGGACCGTGGTCGTGCCTCGCTCGCTGGTGACGTAGATGCGCCCCTCGGCCAGCAGCGGCGAGGCGCTATGCGTGGCCTTGGCGAAACGCTCCGGTCCCCAGACTGCCTTTCCCGACTTGGCGTCCAGGCAGACCATGAAACCCTTGTCGCGAACGACGTAGACGTGCTTGCCGTCACACACCGGCGTCGGTACATCCGGCCCGCGGTCGTACTTCCAGACGGTGTGCGTGTCGGTGACCCGCCCCTTGCCGCCGGCCCGGATGCCGACGATCGGGGTCGCCCGTCCCGATGCGTAGACCATGTCGTCACACGCCAGCGGCGAGTTGATCGTGCGCCAGGCCGGATTGCCCTTTGGGTTCGGGTTCAGTCCGCCGACACGCCACACCTCGCGCCCGGTGCCGGGATCGTGTCCCGTCGCATAGTCACCGCCGGTGACCACGATCTCGCAGCGATCCGCGTAGCGCAGCACCGTCGGCGTGGAATAGCCGTCGGGTGACTCCTTGATCGCGTCGGTCCATCGATCCAGCTTCCACACCGTCTTGCCGGTCAGCTTGTCGACCGCGAACACGTACGACGGATCGTCCGTGGTCATCCCGTGCAGCACCTGTACGACGACCTTGTCCTCGAGCAGCAACGGCGACGAGGCGAAGCCGTGGTTGAGACCGAACCGACCATAGTCATCCTGCACGTTGCGCCGCCAGATCTCCTTCCCGTCTATGTCGAAGCACGCCAACACGCCGGTGCCGGTCATAGCCCACACGTGCTTGCCGTCCGTGACCGGCGACGGCGACGACATGTTGTGCTTCATCCTGAAGCAATTGCCGCCGCCCAGTTCGCGCTTCCATCGGAGGGAGCCGTCGGCCTTGTTCAGGCAGAGCAGCAGCAGCGTATCGCCGCCGGGCGGGCGGGCGAACGGGCTGCGGCCGGCCTTGCCGGCGCGTCCCTCCTTGGGATCGGCCGGTGATGTGACGAAGACTCGATCACCCCAGATGATCGACGTGGCCCCGCTCCAACTCGGAAGCGGGACCTTCCAGACGATGTTCTCCGTTTCGCTCCAGGTGACGGGCAAGCCCGTGGCTCTGCTGGAGCCGTCCAGATCCGGACCGCGCCATTGCGGCCAGTGGACCGGCTGATCCACGTCGGCGCCGAACGCGGCGGCTGCGGACAACGAGACCATCAACGCTGCGACAAGCCATTGCCTCATGTGGGAATCCTCCGTTTCACCCCCGCGCAGGCAGTCTACCGGCCCGACCCCGTACCGCCAAGTGACGCCGGTCCGGCGGGGCACGGTAGGGCGGATCAGGGACCACCTGCCCACGGCATCGTTGGTGCGGGCATCCGCCGAACCGATCCGGGTCCTTCAGACCGCCTACCTGCCCGTCTCCACGCGAGGCGCAGTGCTCGCCCGCGGATGTTAGATGAATGGTCGCCCCCCGGTGACCGATATCTGAAGCAGCATCGCCGCGCGGTCATGCGAGGGACTGCCCGGCGCCGAACCTCATTCTTGCGCGGGAGTCGAGATCGTGAGACTGCTGTCGATGATGTTATCGCCCGTTCGAGCCCTTGGCGACGTTCTCCGGCGGTGCGTCCGAGAATCGGTTGGCGATGCGGAGACCGGGGAGCGGTCGGCCGAGTCCGGCGGCAAGTGTTCGGGACGCCGTCGGCGGCAGGACCCGACGAGCCCGCCCGAGGCGATCTACCCGCTCTGGTAGCGGATTGCAGGAACCCACCATGCCCGCGCGTCGCGATGTGGACGTCAAGCCGTACGCCGAGCACGATCCGTCGATCGGGTACCGGTACCGGCCGGGCGCATCCATGACATTGCCGCGTCCGGACGGTGACCACTATCACATTCGCGTCAACACCCAGGGCATCCGCAGCAACCGCGAGTTTGCGCCCGAAGTGCCGCCCGGCAAGAAGCGCCTCGTCGTCGTGGGCGATTCGGTGGCGGCCGGGCAGTACTGCACCAACGAAGAGCGCTTCACCGAACGGCTCGAAGCGTCGTGCGACAACCTCGAGGTGATGAACCTGGCCCTCGAGGGGAGCGGGACGGACCAGCAGTTGCTTCTGTTCCAGCGCATGGCCGAGCGGTTCGACTTGGACATGCTGATGCTCTGCCCGTACGTCGAGAACATCCGGCGAAACCTGTTCGACTACCGCGTGGCCACCGAGGCGAGCACAGGCCGCTGCGTGCTCACTCCGAAGCCGCGCTTCGAGTTGCGCGACAACCGGTTGGTGTTGCGCAACGTCCCGGTTCCGGACAAGCGGCCGCTGCTCGACGAGACTGATGCGAGGGCCCGTATGCGCTCCGACGCGGCCACACCGGTCGGGCGCCTCAAGGGTCTGGCCAGTCGATCGCTGGATGCACTCGGGCTGAAACGCTGGGTCTACGGCGCGGTCCGTCACGAACCCTTCCCGGAATACCGTGATCCGAACAGCCGACCGTGGCGGCTGATGGAGGCCATCATCCAGGCTTTCGTCAACGTCCTCGACGGCCGCCCGCTCGTAATCGTGCCGCAGGTGTATCACGCGTACCTCGAGCACAACATGGCCGACAACTACCTCCGGCGGTTTCGCTCCCTCGAACGCCCGGGGCGCGTCTGGGCGATTGACATCCTGCCCTATCTCCGGCGGCTCGATCCGCAGGCGCGACGCGACTGCTACTGGAGCGACGATTGCCACCTGACGCCGCTCGGTCACCGGGTGGCCGCCGACGCCCTGCGCCGCGAGTTGCAGGCCATCGGGTTGATCCTCGGACCGGCAGGCTCCCGTCCGGAACACGGGCCGTCCGCCGTCGGAGAGGCGGTGCTGACATGAAACCGTGGTTACCGTCCATCTTGCGTTGTCCCGCTTGTGGTGCGGAGTTGAGTTGTCCGCAGATGTGCGGCGAGACCGGCGACGTGACGACGGGCAGTCTGGATTGCGGTTCCTGCGGACGATCGTACGCCATCGAAGGTGGTGCCCCGCGACTGATCGTGGACGACAACCCGGTCGAGAAGAGCTTTGCCTTTCAGTGGGCCCGACAGCTCTCGGGCGGATTCGAGTCGGACGGAAACTGCTTCGCGCTGGACCCGAGTCGCGTCGTCGACGCCCTGACGAAACGTCTCCCGGACGGCGCTCCCGAGCCCGGTTCGGTAATCGTGGACGCCGGCTGCGGACTCGGCGAGAAAGCCGCGATCCTGGCCGAACGCTTCCCGGACTGCGAGGTGGTGGCGTTCGATCTCACGCCCTCGGTGTGTCACTTGCGGGAGCGGTACCCTGCGCTGCCCAACCTGCACTTCGTGCAGGCCGATCTGAATCGCATGCCGTTCGTCCCCGCGGTTGCCCATGTTGTGCTGTCGATCGGCGTGATCCACCACACCGCCGATCCGCACCGCTCGTTCCGCGATCTTGCTCGGCTCGTGCGGCCGGGACGCGGACACCTGATGCTGTGGGTCTATCTTGATCCGGCCGACGATCCGAGCCGGAAGCGGTACTACTGGCGGCGCG
>CAYMME010000245.1:0-13359 GCA_964391465.1 uncultured Planctomycetales bacterium | reverse complement strand
AAGGTCTCGATGTAGCCGCCGACTTCGCGGGTGGCCCGCACCCGCTGTCGACCCTGCCCCCCGTCGGCGCTGATGGTCCCGGTGTAGGAGCGCTCGACCTCCCAGTCGCCGGTCCGCGCCGTGGCCTCCGTATCGCCGACCTCGCGACGGATCGGCCGCGGGGCGGCCCCGTCGGTGAACAGAAGGCTCGGCCCGCCCGCCGGGGCGGTGTCCCATGCGTTCCGCTGCACGGACTGATTGCAGCCGGTCGTCAGAAGGGCGGTTCCCACCAACATCGCGGTCAGCCCGACCCAGCCGACTGCCACACTTTGCGTCCGTCGGTCAAACATCACACATCTTCATCGACTCGAAGCCCGCCGACGCTTCACACGAACCACCGGACACCATGACCCGCGGATCCCGGACAACCGCCAAGACGCGCACCGAGACGCGACCGTAAGAGAGCGTGAAGCGCGGCGCCGGCCGCGTTCCGGCATCTCGCGTCCGGGGTGCCACGGAGCGTCCGTGACGCTCATCGCAATCCGCAATCCGAAGTCCGCAATCGATTTGACGCGCGCCCAACCCGCCTCTATAGTCCTTCGCACGCACAGGGGGTACTTGTCGTGATTCAGTTGCTTATGCGGATGGCGCATCCTCTCTGGTCTCAGGGACACGGTCTGCTTATCGTGTGCCTTGGCGTGATCCTCACCGGCTGCGCCGCCCGTCCGAAGGAGATGACCGCGACACAACCGGGTCAGGCCGCGGGCGGGGCGGGCATTCGCCTGCCGGACCTCGCCCACGCCACCGCATCCCGCGAGCCGGACGCCCGCCGATTCGTGTGCGTGGTGACCGGCCGTGGTCGGGCCCCCGACCGCGGCGAGCCGCACGAACGCCGTGACGCGGCCATGCAGGCGGCCATCTTCAGTGCACTGCACCGAGCGATTGCGGCCGGCGGTACGCTCGAACCGGACGCCAACGGCCGCTGCAACGTCGCGCTGAGCGAACGCCTCACACTGCTCAGCGCCGCGGACGGCGCGCGAATCGCGCTTCGCTACGACAATCGGGGCCGTACCCACAGCGTCGACATCGTGGACGAGCGCCTCGCACATCCGCCGCTTCGCAGCGACCTCGTCGCGCGGTTCCTCGCCGAAGTCAACGACAGCGTACGTCTCGTCTCAACCGCGCCCGCCGCCGAGCCCGGCCAGTGGGTGGCGAAAATCGCGTGCTACGAACAGGCAACCGCCGACAGCCAACCCGCCGCCTCGTCGCAACCCGTAACAACACACGCCGCTCGCTAGAGTGGTGCCTCACCCTTGTCGAGGCCTATCTGATCCGAACCGCGCCCGTCAGGAAGCGGCCGCGGCAAGGCGAAGCATTGCCGCTCCCTCATCCCGTACCGATGCACATCGCGATCGCGACGGTTCGGAAGGAACGCAGTCTGCCTGAGACACGACGCTTGCGCGTCCGGGCGAGGGCGCTCGCGTGACACTGCCAGCCCCGAAGGGGCGCAAGTCAATGGCCAGGGGCGTGAGGCCCTGGGATAGATCGACCCCAATACACCGCAAGCCCCGGCAGGGGCGACAGGATCCCCGGGCGCGACCGCAACGCAACCAGAGTCGACTTCACTTCGATAGAAGCGCGATCGCTCTCACGGAGTGGTCGACCCCCGGCGAGCCCCCACGCATCGGCGGTCCTGCATCATCATGCGGGAACACCAGTGAACGGATGAACCGACGGTACTGTTCTTCGAATGCATCGAGGTCCGGCGCGACATACTCGCGGAACGCGTCCTCGCCGCGCGGCAGAGGCACCTTGCCCGCGTCCGCGAGGAGCCGGCTGAACCCCTTACGGTACGCCTGCACCGGTCCGTCCCGCAGAAACAGCACCAGCGCCCAGGCCTGGGCGTAGTACGCGGCCACGCGGTCGCCGCCGTCGTGGAGCACGCGACCGGCGTGCGTGTCGAGCAAGTCGGTCAGGGCGAAGAGCCGCTTCTCGATCACGGCCTCGCGAAGATGGTTGCGACGGAACCGGTTGCGCACCGGTCGCAGCGTCAGCCGAGTTCCGTCAAACCAGACCGACTCGACGTAACACGCCAACCCCTCGTTCAGCCAGGCGGGTATCGGTTCGTCGAACCGCCGGGCGACGTACTGGTGCAGTCCCTCATGAGCGATCACGGCCAGCGTCGGGTCGCGGCGGATGTTGTAGACCACCGACACGCCGCGGTGGGTGTATCCCCCGGTAGAGATCCGAAGATACGTCCGGGCCCTCGCCCCGGTGAAGCGTTGCGTGAAACGCTCCCACTGCCGGCGGGTCTGGAACACGTATCCCACCAGCGGGTCGGATTCCTCCGCCCCGGCCGGGAGCAGCGTCGCATAATGCACGTGCGCCGCCTCGAGGAATGCGGGCAGGTGAGCCTCCAGATCGGTGTCGGTCAGGGTGCTGTTGATCTGGAAGTGATCAGTCGTGATCCGCCGGCCCGCGATGCCTGCGAATTGCCACGGCTCGGTCTGCTGTGTGAAGCTCGGAGCCGCGGAGTCGGATGCGCATCCGGCGGAGAGCACGGCCACGAGCGCGCCGAACGCAACCCGCGAGCCGCACCGCCGTCGCCCGTGCTTGTCGGCAAGTGGGATGTTCATGCAATCCCAGCATAAGCACGCCGGCACCGCCGTCAATGCGAACGACCTGGTGGGCATCGGCCATTTGCTGAACCGGTTGCCGACACCGTACACTGGTCCCTACGAGTGACGGGGGCATCGAGGCTCCCGCACGAACCGCAACAGGAGAGACCGTCGAATGCCTGACGCCACCCGGCCCAAAGTCGCCGTTCTCCGAACCCAACCGGAAACGGTGCTGGCCGATTATCACCGACTGATGAATCTCGCCGGCTACCAGAATGTGATCGGCCGCGACGCCGAGACCGCGCTCAAGGTCAACATCTCGTGGCACTACTTCTACCCCGCCTGCTCGACCGTGCCATGGCAACTCGACGGCGTGATTCGGGCGATGTTGGCCGACGGCTACGACCGCAACCGCATGCACGCCTGCCACAACCGGACCGTGGTCGTCTCCGCCAAGCGCGGCGAGCGCGAGAACAAACACCTGCACGTCGTCGAGAAGCACGGCTTGGCCAACGTCCACCTGTACGAGGACCCCGAGTGGATCAACGTGCGCGACGCCGTCGGCGACCTGGCCGACAAGTTCCTCGTGCTCAACCGCGTGTACCCGAAGGGGTTCTCCATTCCCAAGCGCTTCATCGGCGAGAACATCATCCACCTGCCCACGGTCAAGACGCACGTGTTCACCACCATGACCGGGGCCATGAAGAACGCGTTCGGTGGGCTGCTCAACGAACGGCGGCATTGGACGCACGAGGTGATCCACGAAACGCTCGTCGACTTGCTGATGATCCAGCAGAAGATCCACCCCGGCGTGTTCGCGGTGATGGACGGCACGTTCGCCGGCGACGGCCCCGGGCCGCGCTGCATGATCCCGCACGTCAAAAACGTGCTCCTGGCCTCCGCCGACCAGGTGGCCATCGACGCGGTGGCGGCCAGGCTCATGGGCTTCGACCCGCTCGAAATCAAGTTCATCCGCACCGCCCACGACCTCGGCCTCGGCTGCGGCGACCCGCGCGAGATCGAGATCGTCGGCGACCCCGACGCGGCCGCCGAGAACTGGCACTTCGACGGGCCCTACAAGAAGATGACCTTCGCCGCCAACATGCAGCACAAGATCTACTGGGGCGGGCTCAAGAAACCCATCGAGTGGTCGCTCAAAACGTGGATGGCTCCCTGGGCCTACATCGCCTCCATCGCCTACCACGACTACTACTGGTACCCGGCCATCGGCAGGCACCGAGTGGACGAAGTCTTCAAGAGCAACTGGGGCCGCCTCTTCAACAACTACGAAACGCTCGAACCCACCGAAACCGGCTGGGAGAACCTGGGCGATACCCCAGCCCCCGAACTCCGCCGCGCGGTATAGTGTAGCGTCTCGGAGTTGGCGCACTCAAATAAAGGGGTCATCAAATAAAGGGGGCAAGGAACGTAGCCACGGGTGGAGCGAAGCGCAACCCGTGGTTCGCGATGCAACAACCTCCCCTCGCCCCGGAGGGGCGAAGGCGCCGGGTCGTGACAGTGCCGCGGCAATGGACGCCCGCACGCACCTGGATCGCACCACGCTTGCGGCCGCGGGGCCGGTTGCGGTACACTGGCGGTCGTGGAGTCTATAACTAGGCCATCTCGGTTAAGATCGTGGGAAGCATTGAATCGGAGGCAAGGCGGATGACGCGGAAACTGAACCGGCGTGACATGATGAAGCTGGCGGCGGGCGCGGGAGCGGCCATGGCCCTACCGGAGTCGTCCCACGGCGCGGACGCCTCGCCGAGCCGCAGTGAAGGCGGAGCGAACAGCGAGCCGAAAGACCATCCGACGGTCGCGTGGTCGCGCCGGGTGCCGGTGCGATACGAGGCGGACGTCGCCGTCATCGGGGCCGGCATCGCGGGCGTATCGACCGCGTGTGCGGCCGCACGGTCGGGCGCGAAAGTCATCCTCGTCGAGCGCTTTGCGGTCACCGGCGGCAACAGCACCACCGGCGGTGTGGCCTCATTTTGCGGCGAAACGAGAGGGCAGGGCGAGGTCTTCGACGCCATCGTGGCCGACCTCGAGAAGTTCGACGCCATCGTGCCCTATCAGCCCTACAGGAAGAAAGAAGCACGCGTCTTCGATCACACGATCCTGGCCGTCGTCTTGCAGGAGTTGCTGCTTCGGCGCGGCGTGCACGTGCTGCTGCACACCCGGTTCGTCGACGTGGCCGTGAAGGACGGGCGGATCACCGAATGCATCGTCTGCGGGAAGTCCGGCCCGGAGGCGCTGCGGGCCAAGCAGTTCATCGACTGCACGGGCGAGGGCGAAGTCGCGCGCGCCGCCGGATTCGAAACCATGAAAGGGCGCCCGGAGGACGGCCTCCAACTGCCCATGTCGATGATGTTCTTCGTGCGTCACGTCAAGGCGGACCAAGCCCGGCCCCAGGTGCCCGAGGGCTGGTTCGAGACCATCCGCAAACGCGAAGACCTGCCCATGACCAGCGTCTGGCCCAACGGCCCGGGCGGCAACGCACTGAAGATCAAGATCCCCATGTTCGACGCGACGGACACCCAGGGCCTGACCGCGGCCGAGATCCGCGCCCGGCGGCGCATGATGGAAGTGCTGGACTACTACCAGCGCGTCGCGAAGAAACCGTGGCGGCTCGACCATTGCAGCCCCCAGATCGGAATTCGCGAAGGCTGCCGCGTGACCGGCGACTACGTCCTGAAGCTGGCCGACCTGCGGGCCGGAAGGGCGTTCGACGACGGCGTTGCCCGAGGCGTGTTCTACCTCGACGGCCACAAGCCGGACGACGACAAGCGCACGTATATCCTCGAGAAGAGCGAACGGTATGTGCCTCCATACCAGATTCCGCTTCGAAGCCTCATCGCCAAGGACGGCAAGAACCTGATGGTGGCCGGGCGATGCTTCTCCGCCGAGCAACTGGCCCTCTCGTCGGCCCGCGTCACGACCTCCTGCTCGATGATGGGACAAGCCGCAGGCATCACCGCGGCCATGAGCGCAAAGAAGAATTGCAGCCCGCGCGCAATCGACCCCAAGACAGTGCGCAAGACCGTCCTGGAACGCGGCGCAATCCTGGAGGTCTAGTGTAGTGTCTCCGAGTTGTCGAGGCTTGTCTGATCCGAACCGCGCCCGTTAGGAAGCGGCCGCGGCAAGGCGAAGCATTGCCGCTTCCTCATCCCGATGCACATCGGGATGGTTTGGAGAGAACGCAGTCTGCCCGAGATATTCCGCTACTTCGTGTCGAACCGAACCGACAACTCAACGCTCTGAACCGCGATCCCAGACGTGCCCTCGTTGCGAACGGTGACTTCATTGGAGCCGTCCACGAACGAGTAGCCGTCGAACCGGAACACGCTGCTCCCGTCGACGACCGCCGTGGCCCGGCTGTTGATCTCGACGCGGACGCCGTCAGGTGCCTGCCCGCCGTCGCCAGCCAGGATGAGCGACACCTCGCCTCGCGCATTAATCGGCTTCGGGCCGACGAAGATGTCGAACTGCGCCGACTCCCCGGGTCCGAGCTTCTTCGGCAACGCCGGCGGGATGCGCGTGCGGCTCGACGAGATGTCCACGAACGTGACCACGTAGCTGCGGTCCTTGGACCTGAGCGCCTCGGTCGAGTGCATCTCGTTCAGCAGGAACGGCATCTTGCCGCCCACGTCGAAGTAGTTGAACAGGTAGATGCCCTGCGACCCGCGGGCCAGTGCGCCCATCGCCGCCCCGCGCCGCCGTTCGGCCGTGTTCGCGAGCGTCTTCGCCCCCGGATACGGCTGAATCCGAATCTCCAACCCCGCCGTCACGCCGACGCCGGTGCCGTCGAGCAACGCGACCCACTTCTCGACCGGGATGTCGAAGTCCGCCGTCGTCCAGAACGGGGCCACGATGAGGTGGTCGATGTGACCGGCCTTCGCCCACGTCACCGCGTCCAGTCCCATCTCCAGAGCGATCTTCGGCTGCGCGGGCACGCGCGCGGCCAGGGCGATCGGATGCGCCCACTTCTTCTCCGCCCGACTGACGACGCGACGCACGTCCGCAATCCACGCCGTCAACTCCTTGGCCTTCGCGTCTTCCTCGCCCTCGCGGAAATGCGCCGGGAAGCGATTCCAGTCGAGTTCGAACCCGTCGATGTCGTACCGGTCAAGCACCTCCTCGACCAACCCCATTGCGTAGTCCCGCACCGGCTTCTGACCGTAGTCCAGACAACGGTCGAGCCACGCCTTGAACCGCTTTGGGAACCGCCAGTACTCCGGGTGCTCGAGCCAGAACTTGCTGTGCAGTGCCGACGCCATCGTGGGTGCGTCGTGCACGTCGTTCATGCGCATGCTGACCCAGGGCTTGATCCCCTTCTCCCGGCATCGGGCGACCATGCGGCCGACCGGGTCGACGCCCAGGTCGAACATCAAACGCTGGTTGCGCGCCCACTTGAGAAACGATGCATTCTCCTTACCGCCGCGAAAGTACGGCTGGTCATACCCCTTCGCCGGATCGAAACCCTTGCAGTGCGACTCCCACGATTGCGACTGGAACGCGGTCTTCTTCGCGTTGCAGCAGATCAGCATCACGCCCACCTTGCTGCCCGCCAGCTCGTCCACCAGCATGTCGAGCCGCTCCGGCTTCATCTGACCGGCCGGATCCAGCACGAACCGGTGGCTGTCGTCCTCGTTGTAGAAGATGACGTCCTTGAAATCGAAAGCCCGCACCGGCTTCGGCTCCGCGCCCCGAGCACCGCCCGAACACACGAACGCCGCAACCAGAATCCCCACGCCCCAGCACGTTGGCGACGAGAGCTTTGCCGACCGAGAAGACGTTGTCACCAGCGGACTACTGTGATTGTGCATAGTACGAATCCCAATGCGGCGGCATGCGGAGCGCATCGCCGCCAGCATGACTCCTTGTTCCGTTCCGAGACGCAAGCGTCGTTCCGCTAAGAACCCTCTACTGGATCACTGCGAAGCAGTCTCCCGACTTGCAGTGGGAGTCCCCGCGGGGGACGGACTGCCGCACTCCGGACACACGCCGGAGACGTTGCCGGTCAGGTCGTAACCGCAGGGGGCGCAGTAGACGTGGCTTGTATCGGGCTCCACGCGTTTGAGACTCCGGTGACGCAAGCAAACGCCCAACGCACTCACCATCCACAGCAGCAGCATGAACAGTGCCCCCGCTACGATACCCACATCCATGAACGCGCCGGTCGGTGTTTGAATCGATGGCCGAAGAGAGTACAGGAGGTACGCCAAGTCCGCCAGGCCGGCGATGAGCACACACGCTACGGCACGTCGCGTCTGATGGTGCGCGTGCCCCCAGCCCATGTACCAAAAGACATAGATGGCTGCCGGCGAGGTCAGCAGCGCCACCGCCTCCGCAATCCGATCGTGCATGTGGTCCGGCCACCACGGGAACTTGCCCGTCTCGAAATACTCGAAGAGGAACCCGATGCACACGAGTCCATTCAAGACACAGCAGGTCGCGAGGAGCAACGAGACCAAACGGCACAGTTGCAGCCCAAGTGTCAGTGGCGGACTCGCGTAGAGCATCCTCCTGCGACGCCGTCCAGACTGTTCCACGGGCCTCGCTTGCCATCCTTCCATGCTGCTCTGTGGCCTCCAGTAACACCGTCCCGCCCGCGCTCAGCGGTCCGGTGCCTCCGGAGCGGGAGGGGCCGCGTGCCGCTCGGCCCGCTGGAGGATGCCCTTCCAGTCCTCGCCCTCGGCGGCCTCCACAAGAGCCTGCCGTTCATCCAGCCACGACAAGCGATCGCCCGCGACCTCCGGGAGCGACTCGTACGGGACGAAAAGGCTACGGTCACCGCCGACCACAAGGAAGTCGACGGGCGCAAACAAGTGCGCAACGCCCTCACCCCACGCCGAGGCCGTGACCTCACCGTCGGTGCCCTTCACTCTGAGAGCCATCACTGAGACCGCGAAGTGCGTATCCTCATAGGCATACTGAACCCTACGAATCGCCTCGGCCAGGCGGCCGGAGAGTTCCTCCGCGGGCGCTCCTTCGGTCAGCTCGCTCGACACCCGCGGGCCGATGTAGAACGACCGCACCGGCCCCGGAATCTGATAGCAGCCCTGCTCCCGTCGGACCATCGCGAAGAGCTTCTCCGTCCAAGCCTCGATGCGCTCTCGTATCCATTCGTCGTTCAGCGTGTCCCGCGCTCGCCCCGGCGAGAGTGTCTCACCCTCCTCGGTCTCGATGACCGAATCGCACTGCTCGGCAAACGACTCGGCGAACCGAATCGCGAGATCGAAATCCTCGGCCGCCGCAAACGCAGGCACACCGATCCGAAAGGCGCCCTCCGCATACCCAATGCCGATCTCACGACACGACACCCCATGACGATGGAAGTGAAGCGACTCGTCCGGCCACGCCTCGTCGGCCCCAACGTCCTCCGCGCAGACAAGACCAGAGACCGCAACGGCGCGGATGACATCCCGATAGACAGGCCGCTTGCTCGCGAGAACGGCGAACTCGAGACTCATGCTGCCTACCCCAGGAGAAGACGCATAGGTTGGAGCGTGCGATTGAACGGGTTCAGAACCAGTCCCAGCATCTCTAGCGTTACGACACCCAGCAGTGGCTCATCGCCCGACTCACCGAGGATGACCGGCGTGTGCCCTTCCCCCTGCGGGAGGGTGATGTGGCACTCTGATATCCCGCGTTCGATCTGCGTACCGTCGGCCAACGTGAAGGCCGCCGTGCGCTTCGGCTTGAGGTCCAGCGTTTCCCAGTCTTCACGGCCCAGCAGTGTGTACGATGCGCCGCTGTCGACGAGAAAACGCACGGACGTCGATGCCCCGGTCGGCCCTCGCACTTCGCCATCAACGTAGACAATTCCCATACTGCTGAATCCCTACACCTTCTTCGGCAGCACGAACCCTTCGCGATACGTGCGACTCCGGAGCTTGTTGGCCTCGTCGTCGTCGAAGCGCATCGTCTTCGCGTCGAATGCCAGGTTCTTCCGCGTCCGCCACGCGATGTTGCCCAAGTGGCAGAGGGCGGCCGACATGTGGCCTTCCTCGATGTCGCAGTTGGGCCGGCGCCGCGAGCGCATACACTCGACGAAGTTCGCCACGTGCTCGTGCTCGCCGTTGTTGCCCTTGACCTCGTTGACCAGGTTCCGGCCCTCCTTGTCGTACAGCTTGAACGAGTCGCTGTAGACGATCATCGAGCCCTTGTCGCCGTGGATGCCGATGCCCCAGCCTGCCCCCTCGATCCCACGGTGGTCGCGCATGCGATGCTCCCACATCAGCGTCATGCGCGGGTACTCGTAGGTCACGATGTGCGTGTCGGGCGTCTGGTGGTCGTCCTGGAAGTAGTTGATCCCGCCGCCGGAAGTCACACGGTTCGGCAGACCGAACCCCAGGATCGCCCGGGCCAGGTCGAGGGCGTGGATGCCGTTGTTGCCGAGCTGCCCCGTGCCGTACTCCCACAGCCAGTGCCACTGGTAGTGGAAGTGGTTGATGTTGAAGTCACGCTTGGCGGCCGGGCCGAGCCACAGGTCGTACTCAACGCCCTTCGGCGTCGGGCCGTCCGGCTTGCGCCCGATGATGTCACGGATGTCGATGATCCACGTGCGGACGAACCCGATGTGGCCGAGCACGCCGGAGCGGATGATCTCGAGCATCTCGGGCAGGTGCGTGGCCGACCGCCGTTGCGTGCCCACCTGCACCACCCGATCGTGCTTGCGGGCGGCCGCGACCATCCGTTGCCCTTCCTCGAGGTTGTACGACACCGGCTTCTCGACGTAGACGTCCTTGCCCGCCTGGCAAGCCAGGACCGTGCCCAGCGCGTGCCAGTGGTCCGGCGTGGCGATCACCAGCGCGTCGATGCTCTTGTCCTCGATCACGCGGCGCATGTCCGCCACGGCCTTGGGGGCCTTGCCCTGCTTGCCCTCCGTGTGCTTGATCTTCGCGTCGAACAGGCGTGTGTCCGGGTCGCAGATGACGGCCACCTCGCAGTCCTTGCGGGCCGTGAAATCGTTGATGAGCCCGGTACCCCGTCCGTGAATCCCGGCCACGGCAATCCGAATCCGCTCGTTCGCACCCAGCGCGCGACGGGCGACCGTGGATGAAACGCCCAGGGCGGCGGCCGTCTTGGCGGAAGTGTTCAGGAACTGACGGCGATTGACTTTGGCCATGATTCTCCTCGCTCTGCACAATCCAAGGTGGCGGATCGACGCGCGGCCCAACAACCGGCCGACACGGCGCGTGGCTAACAAACGTCCTAACATTGTCCGTTTGCGCCACCCCGAATGCAAGCGCTGCAGCTTCGCGTCTCCAGCGCCCGGCGCGGGTGCCCCATCCTTCGCGGCAGTTTGCGAAGGGAGGGGGACGGACGGGCCACCGCCCGGGCGCCCCAAGTCTTCAAGCGTGGCAAACGCGATTCACCGCCGCACCTCCACGTTCGTCATTCGGACTTCGTCATTCTTTCGTCATTCGTCATTCGACATTAGACATTGCACGCCCGCCCCCTCGCCCTGACGGCCCCTACACGCTATCCTGATACCCCGACATGGCTACCCGCAACAAAGTCACCATCAAGACGCTCCTCGACCGCAAGCAAGCCGGGCGCAAGATCTCCATGCTCACCTGCTACGACTACCCGACGGCCCGGATCCTCGAGGCCGAGGGCGTCGATTGCCTGCTCGTGGGCGACACGCTGGCCCAGGTGCTTCTCGGTCACGACAACACGCTTCCGGCCACCATGGATCTGATGGTGACGCTGGCAGCGGCGGTGCGGCGCGGTGCCCCGAGCGCGTTCCTGATCGGCGACATGCCCTATCTGTCCCACCAGGTCAGCACGGGCGAGGCCATTCGCAACGCGGGCCGGTTCATGGCCGAGGCCGGTTGCGACTGCGTCAAGATCGAGTGCGACCGCCGGCACGCCGACACCGTGGCTGCCATGACGCGAGCGACGATCCCCGTGATGGCCCACCTCGGTCTCAAGCCGCAGAGTGTGCATCAGACCGGCGGCCACATTACGCAGGCCCGCGATGCCGAGTCGGCCCTGCGGCTGATCGAAGATGCCGCACGAATGGAAGAGGCCGGCGCGTCGGCCCTGCTGCTCGAGAAGGTGCCGCCCGAGCCGGCCGGTGTGGTCGCGTCACGTACGTCGCTCCCGGTCATCGGCTGCGGGGCCGGCCCGCACTGCGACGGGCACGTGGTCGTCCTCTACGACGTGCTCGGGCTGTCCGGCTACATGCCGCGATTCGCCAAGCGTTACGAAGCCCAGGCCAAGGCGGTGCGTGAGGCCATCACCGAGGCGGTGCGAACCTACGTGTCCGACGTGGTCGAAGGACGGTACCCCGACCCGGCCCACGAGTTCGCCATGGCCGAGGGTGAGCCCGACCGTCTCGAAGCATTGCTGAGCCAGCCATGACGCTCCTGTCCGTCGTCGTTCCGTGCTACAACGAAGCGGGCAACCTGCGCGAGCTGCACCGCCGACTGACCGAAGTTTGCGCCCGTCTTGAAGAAGACTACGAACTCGTCCTGGTCAACGACGGCAGCGCCGACCGTTCGGAGGAAATCTTGCGCAAGCTGGCCGCCGAGGACGCACGCTTGCGCGTGGTCTGCCTGTCGCGAAACTTCGGACACCAGGCGGCCCTGACCGCCGGCCTCGACCACGCCCGCGGCGACATCATGATGCAGCTCGACGCCGACCTTCAGCATCCGCCCGATCTGATCCCGCAGTTCGTGGCCAAGTGGCGCGAAGGTTTCGACGTGGTCTACGGCTACCGCGCCGGGGCCCGACCGCGACTCGGCTATCGCATCATCAACAAGCTCATGCGCGTGACCATCCCTCCGGAATCGGCTGACTTCCGGCTCATGAGCCGCCGCGCCGTCGACGCACTGCTGCAAATGCCCGAGCGGGCTCGCTTCCTACGCGGCATGGTCTCGTGGCTCGGCTTCCGCCAGACGGGCATCGCCTACCGCGACGAGGCACGCTTCGCCGGCCGGCGCACCTACACCATCCGGCAAACGCTCCGCATGGCCCTAAACGGCGTGCTCGCGTTCTCATTTGTACCGCTGAGATTGGCCGCCGTCCTCGGGCTCGTCACCTTGTCTCTCGGACTCGTCTACGCCATCTACATTCTCGTCCGCTACGTCAGCGGCTACAACGTACCCGGCTGGACCGGAACCATGATGGCCATCCTCTTCCTCGGCGGCGTCCAACTCCTCTGCCTCGGCGTGATCGCCGAGTACGTCGGCCGAGTCTTCGAAGAAGTCAAACGCCGCCCCTTGTACGTAGTGCGCGACCGTCTGGGGTTCGAAGAAAAACCCGCAGCCGACCCAGCCCCCCCACCAAAGTGAAGCGTGTAGCGTGCGTCGCGACCACCAGGGAACTGGTAGCGTCCGGCGCCCCGCCGGACGTCCTCTCGAATCTCGAAACTGAAATGCCCGCGGTCAGCCAGAACCCCCAGACGGATCACGCCACTTCCCGTCCTGACACAGATCAAACGTCGTTCCGCACTCAGGACACCTGCCCGACTCCAGCGAGCCGCGAAGATCGTACCCACATTCGACGCACGTCCGTCTCCGCCGCCGCCTCTCGGTAATGGCTCGCAAACGGGCCTCACGAATGGCGCACACGAGGATGAACGCACATCCCCAGAGCGCGACGTTCGCGACGATCCGCCACCAGGCTACGCGGTACAGCGTTTCACGTGGATTGCGAGCGAGCTGTCGCAACTCAAGCTCATGCCATTCCTCGGATGGCCCGAGAGCCCCCGGCGTTTGTGAAGCCCAACGTAGCGGATCGGCCCCGACGC
>CAYMME010000244.1:0-13418 GCA_964391465.1 uncultured Planctomycetales bacterium | reverse complement strand
GGCGGAATGTTCCCTGGGCCTGCAATCCAGGGGTTCCGCTTCGCTCCACCCCTGGCTACGATCGCAGGCCCCTTCGGGGCCGGCGTTTGGCTGTCCTGCACGAACCTTTGTTGTATGTTGTCCCGTTCGCCCGCGACGAACCTCATTTCTTCATGAGCCACACTTCGGCCACCTGGTTGCCGCGTCCGGCGCCCTTGCTTCCGGGTGCGGGTTGCCACGTCAGCGTGAGCTTGCCGTCGGACGTGGCGGCCGGGGGCACGTCGAACTCGAGCGGTTTGAGCGGTCGCGGCTTCTTCATTGCCGGATGCACCTCGTGCTGTTCGTCGGCCAGGAGCTGAAGTCGGATCCCGAATCGATCGCCGGCGTAGACGAGGCGCACGCGGTACTGCGCGGCCGGGTCGAGGTCGTCGTACTGCATCCTGAGCGGCGCGTCGTAGCGTGCCTCGGCATGCCGAACCCAGGAGAGACGCCGGCCCGGCACGTAGGCGAAGCCGACGCGCGAGCGCGCGCGGAACTCGGGGTCTTCGTTGTAGGCCGGGCCGCGCACGAGATGCGGTTGGCGCGTCAGGTTGCCCAGGTCGTCGTAGAAGCCGCCGGGTCCGGGGTCCGTCCAGTTCACGATTCCCTTGATCGATCGCACGCGCACGTCCTCGCCCGTGATGCGCCGGATGTCGGCAAATTGTGCCTTCAACCAGACACGGTCGTTGAGCGGACGATCGATCAGGTCGAGGTTGCCGCCGCGCCCCCAATGGATGGCCTTGTAGCGAAGGACGCTGAGCTGCATGCGGATGCTCTGGTACAGGGCCTCGGCCAGCTCGAAGACGCGGGCCCGAAGGTCCTGGGCGACGGGGCCGGTGACCGCGCGTTCGAGGATCGCTTCGGCACGGTCGAGGGCCACGAGTGAGCCGGTCCGGCGGGCCCGGCGTAGCTCGTCCATGGCCTGCTTCTCCAACTCCGTCTCGTAGATCAGCCGGCGCCGCAGGTAGGCGTCGTAGTACGCGCGGTAGAGCCCCTGCTGGAAGCGCCAGTTGAGCAGATCCTGCGGTGTGGCCGAGCGCTCCATGGCCTGGAACCACTGAAGCGTTGTCTCGACACCCTCGTTCGTCAGCAGCGGGCCCTGCCAGTTCCGTTCGAGCCCGAGCAGGCCCTGGGCGAAGTCGTCGCGGTACTCGTCGCTGATGAAGTAGCCGGAGTACTCGCGGAGGATGTCGGCCACGTCGGCGCTCGAGTCCCAGCCGAGGCCGCTCCAGACGGTTTTGTTGACGTCATCGTTGCAGCCTTCCGAGTACGTCAGGAACCCGCACGCCTGGTCCTTCCACAGGCGGTAGATGTGCGCGTAACCCATCGGCCTCGGGTTGATGACTTCGCGTTCCTCGGTCATTGCGTAGGCTACGTCCCAGTCGGGCACGGCATACTGACAGCGCATCGAGTGCGTGATATCGGGGTATCGGCGGATCGGATAGCGCTTGTCGACCGCGGCCCGCAACGCCGGCAGGCTGTCGCGGTTCTGCGGCCCGAACACGATTCCGCCGAGCCATTTCGGCTGCACCGTGCGCATGTACTCGTAGAACTCGTCCATCCATTCCCGTGTGAAGCTTTGCGGGGACATCCACATCTGGGCTTCGGGGTGATGGCGGCGCAGAGACTCGGTTTGCTTTGCGAGTAGCGCCATCAGGTGTTTCGGCTGCGTGTGACCGGGGTCTCCGCCGGGAACGAAGATCACGTCGATGCGCGGCAGCTTCGCGAACACTTCCCCCCACTCTTTCAAGGCAAACTCGACGGTCGCGGAATCGGAGTAGTCCTTGTCCATGGCCGGGTACCAGATCCAGACGTCGAGGTCGTAGTCGTCCGCAATCTGTGACATGCGGGCCATCATCTCGATCTTCGGAAGGGGGAAATGCGGGCTGTCGTCGTCGTCGTCGCTCCGCGGGGGGATCAGCTCGATCGCATTGGCACCGAAGACAATCAGATCACGGTAGTACTGCTCCCACATCGCGGCCGTCCACGCGTCGTACGAGTTGGTCTTCGGCCGAAACCCCAGTTGGTGCCCGCGCAGAGGCGTCTCCGGTGCGGTGGCGATGTTCAGCTTCGGTGCGAGTGTGACCTGATCGGTACGCATGCGCAACTCGCGGAGGAGTCGTCCGACCCCGAACAGGACGCCTCTCGTGTCGTTGCCCACGACGAACACCGACGGCCCGGAACGCTTGCCCGCCGCGACGGCGACACGGTAGCTCTCCGGGCTCTTGGGCGGCAGCAAGGCGGACGCGTCTTCCTTGAACGGTCCGGCCAGCGCCGGCAGCGCCGACGCCGGTCCGACGGCGATGACGGGGACCGCTTCGCCGGGCCATTCATGTGACACGGCCCACCGCAAGCGTGTGCGTTTCTCGACTTCCTCGACCAGCATCCTGACGGCGCCTCGCTCGGGGCGCGTTGCCTCGCTCGGCGTGACGACGACGACCCTGCGAAGGTCGAGCCCATCTGAAGGTTGTAGTCGGGCTCCGGGTGCCTCCGCGGCCGACAGGCCCTGCCAAGCGGAGAGACCTACGGCAAGGGACAGAATGAAAGCGCCTCGGCGGCATGCAATGAGCCTGCGAACGTTTCTTGGCATCATGTGTGCTCCTCTCGCGTGGCCTCGAAGGCCTGAATCCTACCGCACGACGTGGCTGGGTTCCAAACGTGGATCCGGCGGCGCAAGCGGGTGCCCCATCCTTCGCGGCCGTATGCGAAGGGTGGGGGGCGGAACGTGTAGCCATCCGTGTCAGTCCCCCACCCTTGTCCTGCCTTCGGCCGGCCAAGGATGGGGCACCCGGCAATTCATCGTGGAACGTCTCATACCGAACGGATTGGCCGTCAGGTCACTTGTGCGTGGCCGACGCGAGACTGCACGTGTCGCACGCGCCGAGTTTACACGAGAACTGCGTTCGCAGTGAAAGGGCGCCCGTCGGGCACGCCTCGGCGCATTGCCGGGCGACCTTCTCGAGGCCTTCGGACAGCGGCTGATCGAACGGAACCGCCATGGTCACGTTGAAGCCCCGTCCGATGGTGGCCACGCCGAGTGCTTCGTTCGCCTCGGCCGCGATCCGGACGCAAGCGTCGCACATGATGCACTTGCCCGGCTCGTACACGATGTCCGGATGGCTGAAGTCCTGCGAGAAACGCCGCCGCTCGCCGCTGAAGCGGTACGGGTTCGCGCCGTACTGCGTCGCGTAGTGCAGGAGGTCGCACTTCTCGACCGCGCAACACCCGCAGTTCAGGCATCGTTCGGCCTCGCGGGCGGCGTCGGCTTCCGTCAGCGTGTCCTCGACTTCGTCGAAGTTGGTGGACCGCTGCTCGGGGTCGAGCTGTTCGGCGTGAACACGTGCTCTGCGTTCGATGCGGCGGTACAGGGCGGCCTGCTCGTCTTCACTCATGCTGCGCATGAGCAGCGTGGCCAGTTCCGGACCGCCGGTGACTTGCCGGTCGGTGAGGTACTCGTCGATCGACACGGCGGCGCGTCGGCCCGCCGCGACCGCGCGGACCGCGAGGTCCGGTCCGAGCACGGCGTCGCCGCCGGAGAACACGCCCGGCAGGTTGGTCGCCAGCGTCTTGGGGTCGGCGGCGATGCCCCAATCGGTGCAGTCGATGCCCTCACTGCTGGCGAGGGACAGGTCCACGCGCTGGCCGATTGCGGAGATGACGGTCGAGGCCTCGGTGACGAACTCCGAGCCGGGTACGGGTATGGGCCTGCGTCGGCCGGAAGCATCGGGTTCGCCGAGTTCCATTCGCACACACGTCAGGCGCAGCGTGCCGTTGTCGTCCCGTTCGAGCCCGGTCGGGGCGACGAGGTATTCGATGTGAACGCCTTCGGCCTCGGCGCCTTCCACCTCTTCGAGCAGGCACGGCATCTCCTGGCGGGTGCGGCGGTAGTACACGGTCACGCGCTGCGGCCCCAAGCGCACGGCCGTCCGGCACGCGTCCATCGCAGTGTTTCCACCGCCGACCACGATGACCCGATCGCCCAGTTCAGGCCGGTCGTCGTGGGCCACACGCTCGAGGAAGTCGATGCCCGAGAGGGCCAGCTCCTCACCCTCGCAGCGCAGGCCCTGAGGGTGCTGGGCGCCGATGGCGAGGAAGACGGCGTCGAAATCCTTGCGCAGGTCTTCGAGGCTGAAGTCGGTTCCCCAGCGGCTGTTCATTCGGAACTTGGCCCCAAGCCGACGGACCGGATCAATCTCGGCTTCTAGCGCCACGGAGGGCAGGCGGTATTCCGGAATACCGTAGCGGAGCATACCGCCCGGCAGCGGGTGGGCGTCGAAGAGCGTGCAGTCGTACCCGCGCGGCAGCAGGTAGTACGCGGCGGTCAGACCGGCCGGCCCGGCCCCGACGATGGCAACCGTCTTACCCGTCGGGTGCGCGCGCTCGGGTAGATGCGGAGAGCCCGACGCAAGGTCGCGTTCTGGTACGTACCGGTGCATCGTGCCGATGGCCAGTCCCTCGTCGACCTGGCAGCGGTGGCATCCGTCTTCGCACAAACGAGGGCAGACGCGCCCCAGCGCCGCGGGGAGGGCCAGGCGGTCGGCGATGACCTCCATGGCCCGATCGTTCCGCCCGGCCGCGACTTCGCGCATGAAGCCCGGGATGTCCAGGCCGGCGGGGCAGATGGCGCGGCACGGGGCGATGCATTCGCCGGCATGATCGGACAGCAGCAACTCGAGTGCCATCTTCCGGGCTTCGCGCACGTCGTCGCTGCACGTGTCGATCACCATCCCGTCGGCAACGGGCATCGAGCACGCGGGCGAGAGGCTGGGGCGGCCTTCGATTTGGACCGCACACATGAAGCACGAGGAGGCCGGCTCGAGTCCCTCGACGAAGCAAAGCGTGGGGATCTCGATGCCGAGCGCGCGAGCGGCCTCGAGAACGGTCGTGCCGGGCGCGACCGTCGTTTGTCGTTCGTCGATCGTGACCGTTAGCACGTTGCGCCCTCCGGATGCACGTCGAGTTGAACGGTCAGGCGTGCCGCGGTCCAAACGCGTTCGGTTGCGCGAAGCCCATGCCCCGAAGGGGCAATGGACCGTAGCCAGGGGTGGAGCGAAGCGCAACCCCTGGATGACGGGCCCCCGAGACATTCACCGCCCCGCGAGGGGCGGAGGAGGTGTTGGGCATCCGTTCCTCCGCCCCTCCGGGGCGGGGTCACGTGGGTGCTCGCATACCAGGGGTTGCGCTTCGCTTCACCCCTGGCTACGATCGTCGGCCTCTCCGGGGCCGGTCTGCACGTTCGTGTGCGAATCGTCTCTCGCACTTCACACCACCTCCACCGCGTTGTCCTGACAGGCCGTTTCGCACATGCCGCACCGCGTGCAGAGCTCGTCGTCGATCTCGTGCTTCTCGTACGGCCGGTAGGCGATGGCATCGACCGGGCAGATCTGGGCGCACAGCGTGCATCCGATGCATGCGTCGTTGATGCGGTAATGAATCAGCCCGGGACAGCGACCGGCCGGGCACCGCCGCTCACGCACGTGCGTCTCGTACTCGTCGCGGAAGTACTTGAGGGTCGTGAGCACGGGGTTGGGGGCGGTCTGCCCCAGCCCGCACAGGCTCGTTCGCGTCACGCGGTCGGCCAGCTCCTCGAGCATGTCGAGGTCGTCCGGCCGGGCCTTGCCCTCGCACATGCGTTCGAGGATCTCGAGCATGCGTTTCGTGCCGACGCGGCAGAACGTGCACTTGCCGCACGACTCGGCCTGCGTGAACTCGAGGAAGAACCGCGCGAGGTCGACCATGCAATCGCGGTTGTCGAGCACGACCATTCCGCCCGAGCCCATGATCGCTCCGGTCCGGGTCAGCTCGTCGTAGTCGATTCGCGTGTCGGCCATGCTCGCGGGGATGCAGCCGCCGGACGGCCCGCCCATCTGCACCGCCTTGAACGTCCGGCCGTCGCGGATCCCGCCGCCGATCTCTTCGACGATCTCGCGGATGGTGATGCCCATCGGCACTTCGATGAGCCCGCCGCGGTTGATCTTGCCGGCCAGGGCGAAGACCTTCGTGCCCTTGCTCGTTTCGGTTCCCAGGGCGGCGAACACCTCGGGCCCGTGCCGGAGAATCCAGGGCACGCAGGCCAGCGTCTCGACGTTGTTCACGCAGGTCGGTTTGTCGTGGAGCCCGCGCTCGGCCGGGAATGGGGGTCTGAGCCGCGGCATGCCGCGCTCGCCTTCGAGCGATGCGATCAGCGCGGTTTCTTCGCCGCACACGAACGCACCCGCGCCTTCGCGCAGCTCGAGGTGAAGACTGAAGTCGGTGCCGAGGATCTTCTCGCCGAGGAAGCCGCGCTCCTCCGCCTGCCGAAGGGCGTGGCGCACGCGCCGCACGGCCAGCGGATACTCGGCCCGCACGTAGAGGTATCCCTGGGAAGCGCCGACGGCGTACGCGGCGATGGCCAGTCCTTCCAGCACGCGGTGCGGGTCGGCCTCGAGCACGAGGCGATCCATG
The DNA here is from genome assembly GCA_964391465.1 of uncultured Planctomycetales bacterium. Taxonomy (GTDB): domain Bacteria; phylum Planctomycetota; class Phycisphaerae; order UBA1845; family CAYMME01; genus CAYMME01. The sequence continues at coordinate 6,956 of CAYMME010000244.1, read as the reverse complement.
AACGCGCCCGGGTCGCCCTCGTCGCCGTTGCAGATGACGTACTTCGTCGGTTCGGGCTGCTTGCGGACGAACGTCCACTTCCGAGCGGTGGGAAACCCGGCTCCACCCCGGCCGCGAAGCCCCGACCGCTCGATCTCCGAGACCACTGCTTCCGGTGTGCTCTGGCGCAGGCACGTCTCGAGTGCCTGGTATCCGCCGCGTGCGAGGTAGTCGTCGACGTTCTGCGGATCGACCTGCCCGCAGTTCTCGAGCACGATGCGCACCTGCTTGCCGAGGTACGCCCGCGCCGGGCCGATCGTCGGATCGATGGTCAGGTCGGGCAGTTCGGGTCCGGCCTCGCGGCGCGAGAGCTGCCGGGTCACCGAACCCAGGAGCCATCGCGAGCGCGTCAGCCAACTCGCCGGGCGGAGGTGCCGGTGTACGATGTCGCGCGCCGTTGTCGGCGTGACGTTTCCGTAGACCGCCCGAGAACCGCTGTCGTCGACGATTTCCACGAGCGGTTCGCGGTGGCACATGCCGTTACAGCCGACCGGCTTGACGGCGGTCTCGGCACCGGCCTCACGGGCGGCGGCCTCTAGTGCGTCGCGGACCTCGCGGGCCCCGCTGGCGATGCCACAGGAGCCGAGGCCGACGCGAATCTGGACGCCGTTGCCGCCGCTCATGCGTCACCCCTCTCCCGGTGGGCCTCGATCGCGTCGCACGCCGTGGCCGGCGTGAGGCGACCGGCCGTCACGTCATCGAGCATGATGACGGGGGCCAAGCTGCAACAACCCACGCACGCGACCTCCTCCACCGTGAACATGCGCTGCGGGTCGGTGTCCTCGTCGGGGGCGATGACCAGGTGTCGGCGGATCTCGTCGGTGATCGTCCTCGCTCCGGACACGTGGCACGCCGTGCCGTGGCAGACCTTCAGCAGGTGCTTGCCCATGGGTGAGCGACGGAACTGGCTGTAGAACGTCGAGACGCCCGCGATCTGGGCGGGCGGAATCTCGGTCAGCTCACACACGCGTTTCAGTGCTTCGTCGGGGAGATAGCGATAGTGCGCCTGGATCGCCTGGATGATCGGGATCGCCGCCTCGCGCCCGCGTCCTTCGCGTTCCACGATTGCGTCGACGATGCTGAGGTCGAGCGGTTCCGTTTCCGGTGCTTCGGTTGGCGCCGGGCGTCGTGGGTGCCCCTTGGCCTTCTTCGGCCGGCGCGCGATCGCATCGTGCTGGGCGCGAATTGTGCTGAGGGCGACCGGCGCGGGCCGGCTCAGTGAGACGAACCACTTGACGCAAACGAGGAACAGCACGGCCGAGGCGATGAGGACTTTCGCTTCAATCGAGTGCCGTGCGTCCCGCTCCAGCGATACGGCGGTCTGGCGATCGAGCTCGGCCGTCAGCGCTGCGCCCTTGGTCGCATCCTCTTTCATCTGCTCTTCCAGCGTCGCGATCCGCTGCTTGTCGAGCGGCGCTTCACGGCGTGCGACGAGGTAGTCCTTCACGAGGAGGAACAGAACGACGGCGACGACCAACCCCGCCGGCACACCGAGCGCGAGGGCGACCTTGCGTTGCGTGGGTGGGGTCAGCGAGATCATGCGGGTGATTCCTGCTTCGCGCCGGCTTCAGTTCCGCTACCCTCCTGGACACGTTCGCGCGGGCACGACTTGTAGCATCGTGCGCAGAACAGGCAAGACGACGAGACGGCTCGCATCTTCTCGATGGCCCCGAACGGGCACGCCTCGGTGCACAATCCGCAATCCAGCTCGTTGTCGGGCGTGATGTTCACGCTGCGCCACGAGAACCGCCCGAGCAGGGCCAGGATGGCTCCGTACGGGCAGAGGTACCGGCAGTAGATCCGGCCGACGAACATGCCGGCGATCAGGAACGCCCCGCCGAGGATCATCATGTGGCCCGGGCCGGCGAGACGGAACAGGCCGACGAACGGATCGAAGCGACAGATGATGAAGTCGCGGTCCACCGCGGGCCGGGCCGCGTACCAGATCGCGAGGGCGAGATAGATGTACTTGAACGTGCCGAGTGCCTTGTCCAGCCGGCGCGGCACCTGCACCGGCTTGAGCACGACCAGGTCCTGGATCGCACCCAACGGGCACACGCCGCCGCAGAACACGCGACCGAACAGCAACGTCATCAACAGCGGCAGGAAGAAGAACACGATCACCACGACGGGAACGACATAGTCCGCGTCGGTCATGGCCACGGTGACGTTCTGGATCGCCCCGATGGGGCAGACGCATCCCTTGCGGTAGAACCCGAAGTAGAGCAGGCAGCCGATGGTCAGGACAACGAGCCAGGAGCGGCTGCGGCGGCGCAGGACGATCCAGGCCCCCACGCCCATCGCCAGCGCGAGCACGGCGACATCGACGATGCCCCACCAGGCCGCACGGGGCAACGGATGCTGGACCGTCGGCGTGGCGTAATCGCCGCCGATGTCCTCCGCCGACGGGGCCACGTCTACAGGGCGATCGTATTGCGCGAACAGCGGGCCCGCGGTCGCGACCAGAGCCGCGATCGCGAGCAGGAGTAGGCCGTTCTGGAATGCGCGCCGTTTCACCAATGTGCCTCTTCGCCGTGCGCTGTGCCGTAGGCATGCCCCGTAGGGGCAACGGAGCGTAGCCAGGGGTGGAGCGAAGCGGAACCCCTGGATGACCTTTGCCAATCAGGTATGTTCCTCTGAGTCGCGCTCGGGCACAAACGGTTTGTTGAAGAAGGCATCTTCCGGGCAGGCTACGGCGATCGTACAGCGGTTGCAGTTGTGGCAAAGGTTGTGGCGCACTTCGAGTCGGACCGAGCCCAGCCCCGCCGGCTCTTTGCAGCCCATCACGCACTTTCCGCAGCCGTTGCAGAGGTTCTCATCGATCAGGTAGTCGTAGAAGTTGTTGGCCGGATCCTCCGGATCGATCTCGCCGATGGCCTCACGGATGATGGCGTCGCGCGGACAGAGCCGCTGGCTGGGCAGGCCCTCTTCGTCCACCTCGCTGGTCACGTCATAGTAGGCGGGGCAGATGTAGCAGCGACCGCACTTGGCGTACTCGTTGATGGCCCGTACGGCCGAGATCTCCAGCACGCACGACACGGCGCACTGGTCGCAGACCTCGACCCCAGTTTCGCCGAGCTTGCTGTTGATGCAGACCACCCCGTCGAGTTGCCACGCTCCCGCCTCGGCGGCCCGGGTCGTCAGGTAGCCCGCGGCCCCGACCAGTCCGAGCAGTCCCGCCCCGCGGGCGGCGTGGCCGAGCACTTCGCGTCGACTCGATTCGTGGCTCATGATCCGTCCGCTCCTTCGACCGCCGCCGTTGCGGTCGTCGCCTCGCTCTTCGTAGGTGCGAACACGACGATTTGCAGGCGGACCGTGTCCACCACGTAGATGCGTCCCTTGGCGTCGGTGGCCACGTCCATGTTCTTGCAGCTTCCGTCGAACGCCTCGGATCCGATCAGCGAGAGCAGCTTGCCCGCCGAATCATACAGCTTGGCGTACGGGGCCGCCTTCACCGTGACGACATACTGTCCGCTGCGCGTCACGGCAACGTTTGTCGGGTTGCAGCATCCCGAGAAGCCTTCCGGATTCGGTCCGCCGAACTTCCCGAAGTGTCCCAGCAACTCGCCCGTCGGCTTGTAGCGTTCGACTCGATGCTTGCCTGGGTTGGTGGCGTGGATGATCCCCTTGGCGTCCACGCTCAGGTCCAGACTGCCGTTGGGAATGAGGAAGCCCTTCATCTTGTTGTCGTGGCCGATGTCGTTGAGGAACTTGCCGTCGTGGTCGTAGCGGTGAATGCGCCGGTGGGTCGCGTCCGCGACGAGGACGTCTGCGCCGGCAAACCCGATCGCGGTCAGGACGCCCAGTCGTTCTTCGTCCTTCCAGGTCGCGAGCAACCGGCCGGTCTCGTTGAATCGCTCGATGCGGCCGACCTCGCCCACGTACACATTGCGCTCGCGGTCGACGGCGACGCTGTGCCCCGGCCTGGCCGTCCGCCACCGTCGCAGCAGCGAACCGTTGAGATCAAACACCTTTACGTCGGCGTCGCCGACGGCGTACAGGCGTTCCGTGTCGTCGATGGTGATCCCGCGGAGCGTCTCGACGAACTGGTCCGGCCCGGAGCCTTTGCCGCTGATTGTGCCGGCCTTCTTGTAGTCCATCGCACGAAGTCCCGTAGCGGCCGGCGCCCTCGCCAGCCGGCGGCCTGCGGGGCGCAGGCCGCTACATGGCCCACCGGCACCGGCGCTACCGCGCTGCTACCGGGCCTTTGCCGATCTCGACGCAGACCATCTTGGTCAGGTCTCGCAGCACTAGCTTGCCGTTGGCCAGGCCCATCGGCCCCCACACGTCGTGGCCGCTGAGGACCTGGGCGGCGGCCAGTTCCTTGTAGTCGGTCGTGCTCGCTTCGATCAGTCTGAGCATGCCCGTCTTGCCCTCCAGGATCAGGAACATCCCGTCGACCAGCATGTAACTGCCAAGCCCGAACGACGCCTTCCCCGCGCTCGTCCACACGATCTTTCCGTCGAGGTCGAGGCACGTGAACAGGCCTCGCTTCTTCTTGCCCACGGCGAACAGGTGGTTCTCGTGCAGGATCGGGGTGTGCACCTCCGAGTTCCACTCGGCCCCGGTCAGCCGGAACACTTCCTCTGCGCTGAACTGATCGCCGTCGCGCTTCACGCGAATCATCACGGTGCCGGCTTCGTAGCAACTGGTCAGGAAGATCCGTCCGTCGCCGATGGCCAGCGGCGAGGTGGGGACCGCTACGTTGAACTTGAACGGGAACGACCACAGCACGTTTCCGTCTTCGGCGGAGACGCCGAGCGGCCCTTTGAGCGTGCAGTAGAGGTACTGCTTGACGCCGTCGAGTTCCGTCGGCATGACCGACGCGTGCGACATGGGCAGCTTGTCGGAGTTCGGCGTCTCCCAGATCGTCTCGCCGGTGTCTTTCTCGAGGGCCGTGATCAGAATCGTTCCGCTGGGCGCGATGATCACGCGATCGGGCTCGATGAGCGGACACTGCCCGGCATACCAGGGCGGGATGCGGGTCTTGTATTCCTTGGTCAGCTTCTTCTGCCAGACTTCCTTGCCCGTCTTGGCGTCGAGGCAGTGGAACACGCACTTGGGGTCGAGCGAGAAGACGTACTTGCCGTCCACCGCGGGTACGGTCCGCGTGATGGCGTGATTGGGGCGGATACGTTTCTTCTCGAGGTAACGCCAGACTTCCTTTCCGTCCGCGAGCTTGAGGCAGCGCACCATCCACTGCGACGCCTTGCGGTCGTAGTCGTTGAAGTAGACGTGCTCGCCGTGGATGGCCGGACCGGAGTAACCCTCGCACACTTCCGTGTGCCACAGCACCTTGGGGCCGTCGGCCGGCCAGGAACGCAGCAGGCCGGTCTCATTCGAGACCGCATCACGGTTGGGGCCGCGGAATTGAGGCCAGTCGCCTGCCTGCGCGGTGTGCGCGAAGGCAACCAAGCCGAGGAGAACCATCAGAGCAGAACGAAAACAGCCCACCGAACACCTCCCAATGCCCTGGCACCTGGCCTGAACGTACCTAATACTAGGTATCAGGGCAAGCTTCGTGGTCTCAGTACCACCCGGTACCCGCCAAGTCGTTTACTCGAATGAGGTTACCACCCGTGGCGACTCTCTGCAATGTCCTCACCACGCGCGCCGTGCTGCAGAGCGCGCGGCACGTTCACGCGGTCGAGGATCTTGCCCTTGAAGGCGGCCAGGACGACGACAGCGGCTGGATCATCCTCGGCGCGCCCGGCATCGACCTTGGCGCCTTCGATCAGCCCGGGTTCCCCTTCTTGACCTTCTTGTAAGTCACGAGCGCGGCGCCGGGACGCTGCGGGATTTCGACCACCAGACCGTTCTCCATGAGTTCTCGACCTGTCACCGTCTTCTCTTGGTCGCGATCCAGGTCTTTCACGACATAGAGGGAGTCCGGTTCCAGGGATCGCAACGGGTACTGGGCCGACACGTAGGGGCAGTCGGGACGTCGAAACGCCTGGATCAACCCGGCCGCGAGGTCGGGGCGGTCGAACTGCCAGGCCATCCAGACGTCGTTGCTCGTGCTGTAGGTACTGAGCGGCCAGAAGTCTCCGAAGTAGAAGTCCACCACGCTTCGCCATTCGGCGAGGAACCTCCGGCCCTGATCATGGTCGAAGTCCTTCTTACGCACATCCCAATTGAGTTGCAGGAACGGGGCGATGTTGCTGCGGAAGTTGTAGGTGACATCGTCCCAGTTGACGCTGTCGTGGTAGGGCAGCCAGAGATCGAAACCGTAGGTGCAGCACTGGTTTCCTTCCGGGGAGCGTTCGAAATCCGTGCGCAACAGGGGCACCGCTCGTCGCATGGTCTCGAGATCATTGCGCCGACCGCCGCTGGCACAGGAATCGATCAGCATCCCCGGGTGACGTCGACGCAGTTCGTCCCAGTAGGCGAGGTAGCCTTCGATGTATCGGATTTCGGTGATGCCCCGGCGATCGTCGGCATCGTTGCCTCTCCAGTAGCCGAGGGGATCGATGTTGAAGTCCGATCGGTACAGGTCAATGCCTTCTTCCGAAATCATCTTGTCGATGTGATCCGTGATCCACCGAACCACTTCGGGCCTGTCCATCTTCAGCAGTCCGCCGCCTGCACCGCCGTGTACCCATTCGGGATGGTTCTTGGTGATCCGGGTATCCGCGTGAACTCGTTCCACCTCGAACCAGACGATGACCTCGAGCCCCTTTGCATGCGCGTGGTCCGTGACTGCCTTCAGTCCCCCGGGGAAACGTTTCGCATCCACTTCCCAGGTGCCCACCTTGGGCCAGCCCGCGCCGTCGCGCTGATACCAACCGGCATCCATCCACCAATAGCTGAGCTGCATCCCTTCGGCCAGGAAGGCATCGATGAACTCGATATCACCGGCCTGACTTGCGAGTACCAGCTTGTGAGGGCCAAGCAGTCAGGCAACAAGGCGGATTCCC
>CAYMME010000243.1:0-13475 GCA_964391465.1 uncultured Planctomycetales bacterium | reverse complement strand
AAGGGGCGGTGGGACGGAGGGACGGAGGGATTGAGGAGTCAGCCTGCTGGTGCGTGAAGGTATGCTCGAAGGCCTCAAGGTGCGAACGTACGAACGTGCGAACGTGCGAACGTGCGAACGTGCGAACGTGCGAACGTGCGAACGCGTGAACGTGTGAACGTGTGAAGGCGCGGGGTGACTCGTGGCGTTTGTCGAACTCGAGGACAGTCGCATCCACTATCGCATGCGGGGACGCGGTGAGCCGCTTGTGCTCGTTGCGGGGCTCGGTGCGACGCTGGACACGTGGAACACGCTCGTGCCCTCGCTCGACGACACCTTCACCGTCATCCGCTTCGACAACCGCGGCATCGGTCGGTCGGTCGCACGGCGCCGCGCCCGCACGCTCCGCGACTACTCCTGCGACGTCTGCGGCCTGCTCAACCACCTCGGTTACGAGCGCGCCCACGTGCTCGGCCTGTCGCTGGGCGGCATGATCACTCAGCAGTTCGCACTCGATTTCCCCGACCGCCTGCACCGGCTGGTCCTGCTCGCCACGTGCAACCGCTTCTCGCCCTACCTGCGAGAGATGATGAAGCTGATGGGCGTATTGCTGCGGCGCGGCCGCGGGTACGAGTTCCGCGACGCCCTCACCACGCTCGGCGTCTCGCCCTCCTTCATCGACGCCCACCCGGAAGTCCACGAGCGAGTCCGGAGACTGGCCGGCCCCGGAAACCGCCTCGCCGTGGCCGCCCAGTTGCGAGCCATCACCGCCTCGGCGCTGGATCGCACGGCGTCCGGCATCCAGGCCGAGACGTTCCTCGTCGGCGGCACGCTCGACGTGCTCATCCCCTTCTGCTACGTCGAGCAACTGGCCGGCGAGATCGAGCGAGCCCGGCTCCTTCCCATCGAAGGCGCAGGCCACGCCTTATTGGACGAAGCACCGGATACCGTCATCCCCGCATTGACCGCGTTCCTGCGCAACGGCCTCGAGGGCGCAGTCCGATAGAACGCGTCACCGATGGACCACCGCGCCCCTTGCAGTGAGCGAAGACAACACCACGTTTCCGAACCGCGCCCGTGAGGAAGCGGCCCGAACCAATACCGATCACAGCACCTGGGTGCCCCATCCTTCGCTGCTGTTCGCGAAGGATGGGGGACGCGCAACGTTTGACCCCACCGTCAGTCCCCCACCCTTGCCCCGCCTTCGGCGAGTCAAGGAAAAGGGGCGTTCCGAGCGCCGGATCAGGCGTGCTCCCTCGGTCCGATAGACGGCCCGTTTTGGACTCCGCCGAAAGCGTAACCTACAATTAGAGTGCGAACCCTGCACGAAGGGTCGCGGGGACACGTCTCTCCAGCGTTCAGGGGCAGGTGTGGTGATGCGAAACCGCGCGCGACGCGCCGTGCGCACGCGGCCGGGCGGAATCCCGATCCCGCTCAGAACAAGCAGGTGACGCAGCATGAACATTCCTCCGTGGGTCAGGATCGACGAGCTGACGGCCCGGACGTGGTCGCGTCTGTGGTCGCGCGGCTCCGACACCCCGGAGACCGAAGCACCCGACCCGCAAGCCCCCTGGCCGTGGGCCAAGATGTATGCAGCCCACGTACCGTCCGCCCTGCGTTACCCGCAAATGTCGCTCGGCCAACTGGTCGATCAGGCCGCGGCCCGATACGGACACCTCGACGCAGTATGCTTCGACCGCGCCCGCATGACGTATGACGAACTCAAGGCCGCGGTCGACCGCTTCGCGGCCGGACTGCATCAGCTCGGAGTATCCGCCGGCGACCGCGTAGCCATCGCCCTGCCGAACTGTCCGGAGTACGTGATCGCGTTCTTCGCCGTGCTCGTCCTCGGCGGCGGCGTGGTCCAGGCCGGTCCGCTGCTCGGGGCCGAAGAACTTCGCATCCTCAGTGACAAGACGTCGCCGAAGGTCGTGATCGCACTCGACCTGCTGGGCGACCGACTCGGTCCGGTGGCCGAGAGCTCGTTCGTGCAGCACGTGGTGATCGTCTCGCTGAGCCCGCACCTGTCGCGCACCGAGCAGCTCGGCTACTGGTTCAAACGCCGCGGCAAGCAGTGCCCCACCGAGAACGGCGAGGCCCGCAAGCTCAAGACCTACGCCCAGATCATGGCCGAAGCGCCGGCCTATCCGCCCACGGCCGAGGTGCACCCGGAGTCGGACCCGGCGGTCCTGCAACCCACGGGCGGCACCACCGGCGGACTCAAGGCCGCCATGCTCACGCACGCGAACCTGCTGGCCAACGCCGCGCAGCTCTGCGCGTGGAGCCACATGCTCGAGGCCCAGGAAACCGTGCTCGCCGTGCTGCCGCTGTTCCACGCGTACGCGATGACGACGTGCATGGTCGCGCCGGTGATGGCCAAGTGCACCATGGTCCTGCTGCCGCGGTTCGAGCCGGACACGGTGCTCGACACGATCCGCACGTACCGGCCGTCGGTGTTTCCGCTCGTGCCGGCGATCGCGGTGGCGCTGACCCGGAAGGTCGAGGAAAGCAGCAGTCGGGAGCCTCTGCCTCCGATCCGCTTGTGTGTTTCGGGGGCAGCACCCCTGAGCGCCGACGTCAAGGCGAAGTTCGAGGCCTGGAGCGGCGCCCGCATCGTCGAAGGCTACGGGCTGTCGGAGGCATCACCCGTCACGCACGTCAACCCGATCGACGGCCGCGACCGCGTGGGCAGCATCGGCGTACCGCTGCCGGACACCGAGGCCCGCGTGGTCGCAGCCGACGGTGACCACGAGCCGTTACCCCCGGGCGAGATCGGCGAGTTGATCCTCCGCGGACCGCAGGTTATGAAGGGCTACCTCTCCGATCCCGAGCAGACCGACGAGATGCTGCGCGACGGCTGGCTCTGGACCGGCGACTTGGCCAAGATGGACGAAGACGGGTTCTTCTACGTCGTCGACCGACGCAAGGATTTGATCATCACCGGTGGATTCAACGTCTATCCGGGCCGCGTCGAGAAGGTGCTGAACCGCCACGACGCGGTGGCCGAGTGCGCGGTCGTCGGCGAGCCCGACGAGGAGAAGGGTGAGTTGGTCAAGGCCTTCGTCGCCCGGAGCAAGGACAGTGATGTGAGTGTCGAGGCGCTTCAGGACCACTGCCGCGAGCACCTCGCGCCCTACGAGACGCCGCGCCAGATCGAGTTCGTCGACGCCCTGCCGCGCAGCTACCTCGGCAAGGTGCTCCGGTACCGCATGCGGCAGGCCTACAACGGCCGGTCGGACGGGAACGGCGAACGGCCCGGCCCGGCGAAGACCCACGACCCGCGCGAGCCGCGAGAGGAGTCGGCGGATGGCCCGGCCGACCCGGCGTGACCTCGCTCATATCGACGCGTTCATCGTCGACCTCGACGGCACGACGTACCTCGGCGACCGGCTGATCCCCGGGGCGAAGATCTTCTTCCGGCGCCTGCACGCCGCGAACAAGCGCTACGCGTTCTACACCAACAACTCGTCGAAGAGCGCCGAGGCCTACCGCCGCAAGCTCACGCGCCTGGGCATCCCCACCACGTGCGAGCAGATCATCACGTCGACCGACGCGACGATCATGTGGCTGCAATCGCGCCGCGACCGACGAAGGATCTACCCGGTGGGCACAAGGAGCTTCGAGCGCGAGTTCGCACAGGCCGGGTTCGAGCTAACCGAGCGCCGCCCCGACTGGGTCGTCGTAGGCTTCGACAACACGTTGACGTACAAGAAAGTCGACATCGCCTGCCGCCTGCTCCGCAACGGCGCACGCTTCGTGGCCACCCACCCGGACTTAGTCTGCCCAACCCCGACGGGCCCGATCCCCGACTGCGGCGCCATCACGGCAATGATCACGGCAGCAACGGACATCAAACCAACAGTCTGTGGCAAGCCCAGCGCAACCATGCTCCGAGCCGCCATGCGCCGCCTCAAATCGACGCGCAAAAACACCGCCATAATCGGCGACCGCCTCTACACCGACATCCGCATGGGCAAAGACCACAATATCACCACAATCCTGACCCTAACCGGCGAGGCCACCGCCGCCACCGCCCAGCGTTCCCCCCACCGCCCGGACTACGTAGTCAAGACCCTGGCCGACATCCCGCTCTGACCAAGTGTGCGCCTCACAAGCGGTGCCCTCGCCTTTCGCCCCGAATGGGGCGCCGGACCGTAGCCAGGGGTGAAGCGAAGCGCAACCCCTGGTTGCGGACGCGACATCACAGACTGCCCCGGCAGGGGCAGAGGAGCGCCGCACCCCCGTGCGAATCGCGCATTCCCCCAGCCCACTCGGGACGGAAACCATCGGTCCCGTCAACCACTTCGAGCGAAGTCAAAGGGCCGGGGCAGCACGAACAGGAACCACGCGGAGGAGTCCTCACGTGCAACGCGGGGGAGTACAATAGTAGAGTCTTAACCAGGCGGCTGGCCGCGTGAGCCGGTCAGGAGGCCCGGCAGATACGTCCGCGTCAGCGCCGACCATGGCGCAACAGCGGAAGGAGTCGTCGGGAAGCCGAAAGTGCTCCCGTCGGAATAGGAGAACCCCATCGTGGCCTTCCCCATTCAGGCTGACGTGCCGCCGCTCTGTGAAGATCCCGACGGCGCGCTCCGCGTCGGCGAATCACGCGTACTGCTGGAGCTGATTGTCCGCGCCTTCCAGGATGGCGCGACCGCAGAGACGATCGTGCAGCGGTACTCCACGCTGAGCCTGCCCGACGTGTACGCGGTGATCGCGTACTACTTGCGTCATCAGAGCGAGGTCGACGGCTATCTCGCGCGGCGGGAGCAGAAGGCCGACGAGGTCCGCCAACGGAATGACAGTCAGCAGGGGGATTTGAGCCAGGTCCGCGCTCGGCTGCTTGCCCACCGCGAGGCGTGAGGACGACGCATGCTGCGCCTGCTGGCGGACGAGAACTTCAATGGCGACATCGTACGAGGGCTGTTGCTGCGTCAGTCGGACCTCGACATCGTTCGCGTGCAGGATACCGGTCTCGCCGGCGCGGACGACCCCCACATCCTCACCTGGGCGGCCGAGAACAACCGCATCACACACGATCGCGCAACGATGCCGGATCATGCGTATGAGCGCGTGGCGGCAGGGGAACGAATGCCGGGCGTCTTCATCCTCAACGACCGGTTCCCTGTCGGCCAGGCGATTCAGGAGATACTCCTGATGGTAGCGTGCAGCGACCAAGCCGAATGGAGCGGTCGGGCGGTTCATCTACCTTTGTGAGGGCTGACCCACCGCCCCGCGTTCCCCCCCCCGCCCGGACTACGTCGTCAAGACCCTCGCCGACATCCCCCAGGGACATCCACGCGCAGCCTCGCGCCCTTCCCTCCCGCCTTACCCCGGCATTGGCGGAATGTTGGCGCACAAAGACCTGCTCGGTATACTGAACCGGCTTCAGCATGGTGGTGGTTTCTCCGTTTGTTCTTCGAGCAAGCGTCATCACCCATCGGCGAAGGGGTACGGCTGTGGGCAGCAAATCCCCAAGGGAGGAGTGTAACCGTGGCATCTGTGGCGTTCGCGTGTTCTACATGCAGCAAGCAGTTCCGCGTCGTTCCCGAGCAGGCGGGACGCAAAGTGCGCTGCCCTCACTGCGACGCACCCAACGGCATCCCAAGCAGTGTATTCGCAGCCGTCGAAGCGACGAGCACCCCGTCAACTTCGGCCCCTGACGTAGGCGACAGCCTTCGTGATCTCGCCGCGTCGGTCGGTAGCTTCGCCAAGTCGCAGCGCCGCGATGCGCCCGCAAGCACCGCTCGCACGCCCCTGCCACTGCGCTACACCCATTCCCGATTCGCACGAGGGATGAATATCGCAGCTCAGTGCCTGTTTGCACTAGCCGTGTTCACACTCGTTATTGTTCTCGTCGCAGCCCCCTGGGACGAACCGCCTAGCCCCAGGGGCAACGTTATGCCGTTTTTCGCAGTGCTCCTTGCTGCGACCATCGCGACTGGGCTATCTCTGATTTTCCTTTCTCACGGTCTTGAGTATCTCGCCCGCATAAGTGAGGCCAGTGAGTTCATCAGTTCCAGATCGCAGGTGACACAGGGCACGCCTGATCGAGGCTCAGCCAATGACTCCTGATACAGAGCTACCACTGGCGGAGACCATCTACGAAGAAGAAGAAAGTGCTCGGCCGACGAGCCGCGACCGGATCGTCCTGCTGGGCCGACGTGCTGCGGGCAAGACCATCTACCTGTCAATGCTCTACGAGGGCTACTGGAAATCCCTCGACGGCATCTCGATGAAGGCGGTCAGCGGACACACTCACAGTGAGCTCATGCGCGTGGCCGAGAGATTGCGGCATGGCGTCCTCCCGCCCGCCACTCTCGAAATGCATCATTGCGAACTTGAGATTTCCCAGGGCGGCCAGACCCGCACGATGGTCGCGCTCGACTACTCGGGCGAGGTCTTCCGCCAAGCCTTCGTCGAGGGAGCAACTGAGCGTCCCGGCCCAACGCCCCCCGAAGCAACGACACTGATTCATCACCTGGACGCAGCGGCAGCCGTTCTCCTGCTCGTGGACCCCTGTAGCGTTTGCTCGAGCGATGTCGATGCCGTCATTGATGATGATTTCGGCTTGACGCAAGCTGTCGCCTATCTTCGAGCTTCGCCAGGTGGAACTGATGTGCCCGTGGCCCTGGTTTTCACGAAGTCCGATGAGACCGCACGTCACGTGGACGCCGAGGGCGGAGTTGTGCAATTCACGAAGAAGAGGCTTCCTGCCCTCGCGCGAACGCTGCGGAAGTTCCAGATATTCCAAGTGTCATCCGTTCAAGGCGCGAGGGGAGCGAACGGAGAGTTCGTACCGAGGGAGGACTTCGAATCGTGGCACATCGAGAAGCCGCTTCTTCACTGCCTACGGCACATGGAGGCTCAGGATCACCAAGCAAGGGAAGAACTTGCCGCGGCGCAACGGGAGCTGGCAGCCGCGGCAATCGTGCGACGCGCCAGGCATCGGGAACGTCGGTTCAACTGGGTCATGGCCGCGGCGACCGTTTCAGCCATCATTGTAGTGACCTGCATTCTCGTCCTCGTTTGGGTATCGCAGTCGTAAGCTGAGGCGTAAGCGGCTCGGGGCAACATGTTCACCGTAACCGTATCGAGACACGTCTTCGGTAGCGACCGGGGGTACCGAACGCTCGGTGCATCGCCCGACGTAAGCCGACAGGAGGCCTCTGAGCTAGAGACTTTCTCCTTCGGCCAAACGAACAACGAAACGTACCTCGCGAGCCTCGAGACGAATCCAGCGTACTGGTGCCGCGCCCTGTCGTCCGGTCGTTGGGCAGTCACCAGAGTGCTGCGCGGAAAGATAGACGACCAGGGACGTTCGACGCTCCTGTTCGTAAGCGCCCTCCTCAAGCTACAAGACTGGTTGGACCGGCTTGGGGCCGACGTGGGGCCGCTTATGGCCAACACAAGCGTCTGGGTGTGGCACGGGGAATCGCGCGCAACCTCGATCAAGCTCCGCGTCAGTCCCCTTGGTGCCGCCGCGCTCGATGCGGCCCAACGGGCCCGGCTACTCTCGATGCTGGCGCTCGTCGAAGCCCGTTTCCACAAGCCCAACGAAACGATCGTCGCATCGGAGCTTGAGTTCTCCGCCGACGACGCCCGGCTGATCGCGACGCTGCTCCCGCACTCCTGTAAGCGCGCCTTCTCCTACGCGGTACGGTCTCTAAGCGACGGCCTGCCCGTGCGCCTCAACTGCCTGACCGGCAACGACACCCCTCGCGCGTCCGGACGAAGTACCGTTCGGTGGTCGCGCAGTGCCGCGTACGATCAGCCAGCGTACACGGCCGCGCTCGCATTCTTCTGGAAGCCCGACCAACCACCTCCCTGGGAGTTCGTCAGGAATTGTCGCACGTTCGGCGACGCACTCTCGTTTGGCGACGAACCCACAGCCGTTCTGTTGCCCGCACAGCCGGCCACTCGCCGGAAACGGAGTTGGGGAAGACGAAACGTAGCCCTTGTAATACTGGCTGCGTTTCTTTCCACGCTTGTCGCCGCGACTGGCTTCGTGTGGTTTAGGAACTCGAAAGCCAGCACCGCTGCGGACAAGGCGCAAGCATTCCTGAACTCCTGTCAGGAGGATGCTTCACCGCACGACGCAACGGAGCGCAGCAACGAAATTGAATCGATGCAATCACTCGAGAAGCATCTGCTCCGCTATCGCCCCATGATGGGGCTACGGAAACACGGACAAGTAAGCGGCCGGCTTAGTAACCGATTGGGCAAATGGAAGCGTCTCCAGCAGGGTGAATCAGAACTCGAGGGGATTGCGTCGGATGTCCAGGGAGCGATTGTCAAGGCGCGTGGAAGGGAGGCACCCTATCCTGCACAAGCAGAAAGGGAGCGAATCGAGCAACATGTCCAAGCCCTTCAGACGATTGCCTCGAACGCCTCAGAGCTGAGTGATACTCATCAAGACACGCTGAACCGAACTCAGAGGCAAATGAGTGCGTGGCCTGATGAATGCAAGAGAATCCTCAAGGAGGCCCAAGACGACCTCGAAGCGATAGGGAAGCCGTTTCAAGGTGATCTGCCGAAGAAGCTGAACAACGAACTGGTGAAGAACGTCGAGCGTGCTCGCGAAGACCTGGGCAAGTTGCACGATCGCATGACACGTGCCTCGGACGTGTCGGGCGACACCACAATGGATCGGTTCCGTCAGACCTTCAGCAATGTGGACCTATCCGTACGCGACTGGGAAAAACGGGTTGAGAACCTGAAGGGGAGAGCTGGAGAAGAGCATTCGGCGGTGCAGGCATTGTTTGACGATAATTACTGGGAGTTGGAGACCGTGCGCATAGCCAAGCTCCCTGAGGACTGGGAAGCGTCCGAGAACGCACTTGATCGCTGCAAGCGCGCCCGCCTCATCTGGCCCGACAACAAAGAGTACGCGAATACGCAACGAAGCCTTGAGAAGTGGCAGGAGGGGGCAGCACGGGCTGCACACGTCTATTTCAGTGATCTCGTTGACCAAGCGGCTGAGGAGGAAGCGAGCCCAGCGGTGGCGAAAGAGTTACTCAAGAAAGCTCTCGACTACTACGACGAGGATGAGCGGACGCAAAGGGCGATCGACAAGCATGATCCGCAGAAGAATACATGGTCGCATGCCATCGACCTACGGAGCAAGCTAGATACTTCCGCAACGTCGAAATCCCATCAACAAGGTGGTCAAACCACACAACCCGGGGATCAGTCAACTCCGGCGAGTCAAGCGGTAGGGGCAGCGCACACTCCGTAGAGCAACTCCTCGAACAAACAGAGAGACGCAGCTCGCTTCTCGTGCTCGACTCTCCGCGTCTGAGCCGCCGCCGCTTCCTGCGCCCCTGCCGGGGCTAGTGGTGATGGGTTCACCGGTCCCACGGGCTGGCGCCCGTGGCTACAATCCTTCGCCCCCTCCGGGGCGAGTCAGAAGGCGGACGCGTCCGGGGCGGACCGGAAGGCGAGCCCGACGAATGCAGCCACTTCACCTTCGATCACAGTGCTCGGACCCGCACGTGGAATCCTGCGTGTCGCGGTGTGCCGGTATGGATATCGCGCCTACACGCAGGCGTGTAGGTGTTTGCGTATCGTCCCGACGGCAACTGCTAGAAGCAGCAGCGACATGACGATCATTTTCGATTCGGCGAGGGTCGGCACCGGCGGAGCCGTCGGACCGGCCTCCCATGCACCCATGTCGACAACCGGTCCGCCGCCCAACGGGATCCCGGTATTGGGCGCACTCGGGTCATCGACAAACCGCGCGTTGCCGGCCAGATCGACGGGAACCGGCTCGCTGGTGTCTCCGTCACCGTCCAGGTCCGACGTATCGGCGGGCACGGCCGTGCTGTCCCCCGCGTCGATGCACGGTGAGCCGGCCTGCAGGCGCAGGTTGTCGTCTTGCGTACCCGGAGTTCCATCCGTACCCGGGGCGTTGACGAACATCGGATCGACGTCGATATTGCCGCCGTCGTCGATGCCGAGCGCGAGGTCCCAGCCCGCCCCGCTGGCGCCACAGCCCTGGATATCGCAGTAGCCAATCGTCGTCGACGTACCGGCGTTTAGAATCTCGTCACCAGCACCCACCGGCGCAGCGTTTCCCCACGCGATGCAGTTCGTCATCTCCAGTGAACTGCCCACATAAACCCTCACGCCACCTCCCCCACCCTCCACCGCATTCGCCGTGTTGCCCCACAGAACGCAGTTCACCATCACCGTCGAGCTGGTCTGACCAATCGACATCCCACCGCCACTCGTCGGAACGGTGTTGCCGCTGAACACGCAATTCACGACGGTCGGACTGCTGGACGACAGGTTGCTCATTCCACCGCCCCCGGCCGCCGTGTTGCCGATGAATGCGCAGTTCGTAACCGTCGGGCGGGTCAGGCTCCCGACGTTGTGCATTCCGCCGCCGTCACTGCCCGAACTGTTGTCGATGAACGTGCAATCCGTGACCGTCGGACTGCTCAGATTGTTGTACATCCCGCCGCCCGAACCGGAAGCCACGTTGCCGCTGAACGCACAGTCGGTAACCGCCGGATCGCTGAGCAGGATGTACATGCCGCCTCCGACGGCGGCGGTATTGGCATCAAACGTGCAGTCCGCCACGGTCGGGCTGGACGAATCCAGGTGCATCCCCCCGCCGCGATTGTCCGGCGCCGATCCGTTCGCGTTGCCGCCGATGATGGTGAAACCATCGACAGCGGCCGTGGCGTTGTTGCCGCTGCCGGTCAAGACGTGGTGACTGTTCTCGCCGTTGTTCACGAACGCCGGCAGGTCGTCTCCGCCAAGGTCACCGCTGAGAATCGTTTCGTACCCGGCCACGTCGCGTTCATCCGGATCGGCCTCGCCAGAGCCGGCATAGCCGCCCTCGATCGTTACGTCGTTCACCAGTTGAAAGGAGGTCGTGCGCACAGCGCTGCCCGCAACGTACCCGGCGTCGCCGATCCGTCCGCCGTCGGGCATGTAGGTGCCTTGGGCCACCCGGATCTCGACCGGCGTGCTCGGCGAAGCGATACCGCTCGCAACCGCCAGGGCATCTTGGACGTGCGGATAGGCCTTGGACCAGCTCGTTCCGTCCGGTGAGGGGTCGCTCGCGTCCGCATCGACGCGGAGGATCGTTTGACCGTGGGTTGTCGTGGGCCCCAAGACGCAGGCGCAGACCAAGACGTACAAGCTGATTCGAACCGTTGGATGCATCGATTCCCCCTCCTGGTTTGGGCCCGATGTATGGAAGCAGGGCCAGTGTAGGGTCTCTCAATCGGCGCGCCAAGTGGCGTTCGGAACGCGGATTCCACGTGGGTGCATCTCATGAATCGTGCCACCACCCCACGTGGCGGGTGCCACTGGCGGCTTGTCCGCCAGTGTTTCCCGTTGTCCCGGTGTGATGAGCACGGGCGGGCAAGCTGCCCGTGGCACCCGGTTGCCACCGAATTCGAGATGCACCCATTCCACGTGGTGGATTGCGAATCCAGAGCCAACGGCTCGGTATGGCTTGGTGAGGATGACGCGCATCTTCCTGCCAAGCCGCAACCCATGTAACTCGCGCCGAAAACGATGCTTACAAATCGATCCGGCGAAGGCATGCATCACAGTTGTTGATCCAACGAAGAAACGCGCGTTCGGTTTCGCGCCGCGAATCCGATGCGGCGCACCGGGACGGTTCTGGCAGCGCGCTGCCCTGACGGAAAACACACAGAACACGTGCAAGGCGCAGCCTGAGAGCGGCGCGTGGGGGGAGTCCGTATCCAGTGTTGCGTCACAGCTTGTTCTTCGGGTGCCACGGGCAGCTTGCCTGCCCGTGCGTTTGCTGCGGTCCAACACTGGCGGGCAAGCCGCCAGTGGCACCCAAACCGAAGACCGAGCAGTGACGGACTTCCAGGCAAGGAGCTGAGCAGGCTCCAGCCGTTCGGTCGGCCGAGTGGAGCGGAGACCCCTCCGCGGAGTTGAGCATCATGGCGATGGTTCGCGATCTCAGTGAGGCGCAACTGGCCTTCCAGGTAGCCGGCGGCCAGCCCGCGGACTTCCTGGTCACGCGCTACCGGGGCTCGGAAGGGCTGTGCCAGCTCTATCGGTTCGAGATCGAGCTCACGTCGACGCTCGACTCGGTCACCTTCGACGACATCGTCGGCAACGCGGCAACCTTGAGCATAGGCACTGCGGTGGGCTCACGCTGGTTCCACGGAATCATCAGCCGGTTTGAGATGACCGGCGAAACGCCTGAGCTGACGTGCTATCGGGCCGAGTTGGTCCCGGCCGTCTGGCTCCTGACGCATCGGTACAAATCGCGCATCTTCCAAAACAAGACGGTCAAGGACATCATCGCGACGGTGTTGACCGACGGCGGAATCCCTTCGGACCGCCTCAGCTTCGCGGTGGCCGCGGGCGAACCCCGCGAGTACTGCGTGCAGTACCGCGAGACCGACTACAACTTCATCTGCCGGCTGATGGAGGAAGAAGGGATCCGCTGGTACTTCGAGCAGACCCAGGGCGGGCACGTGCTGAAGATGGAGGATGCCTCAGCGGCGTACGGGCCGATCGATGGCGAAGCCCAAGTGCCCTACCAGCCGCCGACGGGGTTCAATGTCGAGACGGAGCACGTTTCCCATTTGCGGGTTGGCCAATCGGTCCGGCCCGGGTCGGTGGTGCTCGACGACTTCAGCTTCGAGAACCCCAAGCTCAAGCTCGAATCCAAAGCCGACAGCGGGCGCGACGCGGGCCTGGAGTTCGCGGACTACCCCGGCGAGTACGCAACGCAGGCGGAAGGCGCGCGACTGGCCCGGATTCGGGCCGACGAGTTCGAGGCGAGCCGAATCCGGGGCGTTGGGCAGAGCAACTGCCACCGGTTCGCGCCGGGGCGCAAGTTCGACCTCATCGAGCACCCCTCCGGAGCTCGAAACACGAGCTACCTGGTGACTTCGGTAACGCACTCCGGCCGGCAGGCGACGAGCGGCATGTCGGCGGGTGGCAACGGTTGGTCCGGTGTGCTCGACGCAGGCGTCCAGCAGTCGCTGTTGTCAGCCCGCCAGAACGGCGACCAGACGACCCGCCAACTCGCGGAGGCCCTGATTCAGGTCGTCGGGCGGCTCAAGGCCGGAGACCCCACCGCCCATCGCGAGTTGACCCACTGGCTGTACCATGCCGGTCAGGTTTCCAGAGACCTGGCCAGCGCCGCCCACGCCTCCGGCGGTAGTCCGCTCGAGGCCCTGACGATCCCCAACCTGATCGAAGACATCGCCGCATCGGCATTCGCCGACGCCGAAGCGGCCTCGTACAAGTGCCGCTTCGAGTGCGTCCCCGCATCGATCACCTACCGGCCGCCTCGGGTCACGCCCTGGCCCGTAATGCGCGGCACCCAGACCGCGCGGGTGGTCGGGCCCGGCGGCGAAGAGATCCACACCGACAAGTACGGACGGGTGAAGGTGCAGTTCCACTGGGACCGCGAGGGCAAGTTCGACGACAACTCCTCGTGCTGGATTCGCGTCTCGCAGGGCTTTGCCGGCGGGCAGTACGGCATGCTGTTC
>CAYMME010000242.1:0-13482 GCA_964391465.1 uncultured Planctomycetales bacterium | reverse complement strand
ATTACGCAAACGCCTGCTAGAACAACAACATGCAGCTTAGCTTAATGGCATTCGACTGTAACCCGCTTTTCCTGATGCAGTGCCATCCGCCGATCAACCGCCCGCATGAGCTGTTGCCGCACCCCGACGGCAGGACGGTGGTGCTGGCGGGTACGCCCGGCTACGGCCTGACCGGCGGCGGAGTTCTGATCTGGGACCGGGAGACGAGGAAGGGCACACTCATCGAGCACACGGACATCCTGCCGCAGCATTCCACGATGAGCCTGGCGGCACTGCCGGACGGCAAGCTGCTGGGCGGCTCGACCACCGGCGCGGGCACCGGCGGGGAGAAGAAGGCGAAGCAGGCCGAGCTGTACATCATGGACCTGGCCACCAAGAAGCTCGACTGGCATGAGCCGGTCTTCCCCGGCGTGCAGGGCTACTCCGACATGTGCCCGGGCCCGAGGGGGCTCATCTACGGCGTGGCGGACTACAAGCGGTTCTTCGTCTTCGACCCGGCCAAGCGCAAGGTGGTCCACGAGCAGGACACCTCGGCCACGCTGGGCAGTACGAACTCGCAGCAAGGGCCGCGCATCTTCGTGCGCGACCCGAAGGGCACGGTGTACATGCTGTTCCGCAAGGGCATCGCGCGGGTCGAGCCCGACACGTTCAAGATCACCATGCTGGCCGAGTCGCCGGTATCGATCGGCCCCGGTGGAGACTACCACGAAGGCCGCATCTACTTTGGCAGCGGATCACACGTGTATAGCTACAAGGTTCCCGGTGCGTCGAGCGACTGACGCGCATCGGCGCCGGGAAGGTGGGGTAATACGAACCATCCCACGCATCTGCGGCCTGTGCCGGAGACCAATCCATGAGCATCGAGACCGGCGAATCGAGGCGCGCGACCTACGTCGCGGCGATGCTGGTCGGCCTGATGATTCTGATCGCGGATGAGCTGCGTGCGGCCGAGCCGGCGAGCGAAGGGATTGTCTTGTCCCTCGAGCATCATCAGGCAGTGAACCGCCGACGCCGCATCGTGGTCATCTTCGACGCCCACACGCAACTCGGCGCGGACTTCGACCAGTGGCTCACATACCGCTTCAACTACGTGGACGAGCCGGACTCGCAGATCGACAGCGTCTGGTGGGACGTTGGAGCCCTCGGCTATGCCACCTATCCCAGCAAAGTGCTGGAGCCTCTCCGGCATCCCGGCCTGCAGAAGTGGCGGGACCAAGGTATCGACTGGATCGAGCGATTGGTTGCCGAAACGCGCAAGCGCAAGCT
The DNA here is from genome assembly GCA_964391465.1 of uncultured Planctomycetales bacterium. GTDB lineage: Bacteria > Planctomycetota > Phycisphaerae > UBA1845 > CAYMME01 > CAYMME01. Next base: position 12,216 of record CAYMME010000242.1, on the reverse strand, counting down.
CGAAGTCTTCTGGAATCATCGCATCAGCGAAGTCGAGTTCAGCGCATCGGGCCACGGCGCGGCCTGGGATGGTGCGGTGCATCCGATCAAGAGGGCTCACCCCGATTGGGTCGTCAAGACCTGGTGGAAGCAGGGGCTTTGGAATCTCGCCGTGCCGGAGGTCCGCGCGTACAAGGTCAAGCTCCTGCGCGAATTGGCGGAGGACTACGAACTCGACGGGATCCAGCTCGACTTCGCCCGTCACATCCCCTGCCTGCCGGTGGGTCGACAGTGGGAGCTTCGCGGGACTGTGACGGCGTTGGTGCGCGACGTGCGGCTGATGTTGCTCGACGTGGCGAAGCGGCGAGGGCGGCCGTTCTTGCTCGCGGCAAGAGTGCCGAGGAACCTGACGGGATGCAGAGCGGATGGATTCGACATCGAGACGTGGACGCGCGAGGGCCTCGTCGACATTCTCACCCTTGGCTCGCGGTCCCTCGACGTCGACGTAGCCGCCTTCCGGCGCGCCACCGCCGGCCGAAACGTCAAGCTCCAGCCGTGCTTTGACGACCACCACACCAGCGACGCGTATCAGTATCCGCCGATCGAGTTGTTCCGCGGTGTGTTCGGCAACTGGTGGCAACAAGGAGCCGACAGCGTGGTGACCTTCAACTGGTCCAACGCGGTACCCGACCTGTGCAAGAAGATCGGCGATCTGCCTGGCCCGCCCTCACAGCGCCGCGCCTACCGCGAGGTCGGGAGCCCGGAGACACTTCGATTCAGGGACAAGGTCTTCCCCGTCGAACGCCGCGGCGGATACCCGTGGGCGGAGGGTTATCTCAACCGGAACGACGACGCGCAGCTCCCGCTGCCATTAGCGGACAACGGTCAGGCCGTGTCCGTGCAGGTGAGGGTCGGCGACCCTCTCCGGGCGTACGCTGGGCGTATTGACCGTGTCACGTTGCGGCTCGTGCTCTTCGGGACATCAGAAGGCGACGAGATCGCGGCGCGACTCAACGGTGTGCCCCTGAGACTCGCCAGGCGTGATCCGGCGTGGAAAGACAAGCTGATCTTCTCGCCCCGGCCTCAGCCGTCCTCAGGCGGGGCTGATCGAATCAAGGTCAATCCGAAGCAACGCCTCCTGCGTCTGGAGTACGCCGTCGATCCGGCACTATGCCGCTTGGGCGAGAATCAGGTGACCGTCCACATCGCCAACCGACGATCGACCACACCGAACGCTCGCATCGTGCTGGAGAAGTTGGAGGTACACGTTCACTACACGGCGGATTGATGCGCATCAAGACTGGCGGTGCGTCATCCTGACGAGATAGAAGCACGCAGTCACGTTCGCGAAGAGGATCTCCCGAATGAGCAAGATCAGACGACGGTATTTTCTAAGCGGTCTTGGGGCCGGGGCCGCGGGCCTGTTGACGAGTCGCACCGCGCGGAGCGCCGTGAAGGCCGCGGCACGCCCCACAACGCAGAAGAAGCGACTCGTCTACGTCAGCCCGCGAAATGACGGACGGTTCGTCAACACGAACGGCTTCCTGCACGCGTACTTCAAGCACATGCGGCCCAAGTTGGCCTTTGACCCGACCATGAAGCCGGGAGACTTCGATGCCTGGCGCGAAGCCGTGCGCGACAAGCTGCGCGAGTTGTTGGGCATCCCCGACGCGGACAAACAGCCACCGCCGAAACGCCTGTCGACGCAACAGCGCGAGGGGTACCGACTCGAGAAGTGGGAAGCGTACCCTGAGCCGTTCAGCGTCGTGCCGTTTCTCGTGTTGGTGCCGGACGGCGTGAGCGCGTCCTCGCCGGCACCCGCGGCGATGTGCTTTCCGGGCTCGTCATCCAGCAAGGAAAGCCTCGCGGGTGAGCTGGAAGTCGACGGCAAGCGCTCGACGCATCGTCACCGGCTACGAAACCGGATGGCGCGGGAGTATACGCAGAAGGGAATCGTGACCGTCGCCGTGGACAACCCGGGAACATGTGAGCTTAAGGATTCGATCCGCTCGGGGCGTTACGAGCTCTCCATTCACGGCATGTGGGTCGGACGGCCGTACGAGGGAATCTCCGTCTTTCAGAAGCTGTGCATCCTCGCATGGCTCAAGCGGCAGCCCTACGTCGACGCCCAGCGCATCGCGACGAGCGGCCATTCGCTGGGGGCCAAGCCGGCGCTAATCCTCGGGTTGCTCGATCCGGCAATCCGGGCAGTCGTCTGGAACGACGGCCTGGGGAACTGGCGCCGCCGGGCGGTGGTGACGAATCTCGAGCGGATCGGATCATTCCAATACGTTCCCGGAATGCTCACGTGGTTTGACTACGTGGACCTGCACGCATCCATGGCCCCGCGCCCGCTGCTGATTGCGGAAGGCGGGCGAACCGAATACCTCGACTACGTTCGGCAGGCTTACGAGCTTCTCGGCGCCGCCGGCCAGTTCAAGGCCACGTACTACCCGAAGTACGCCGACCCTAAGCAGCGTCGCTATGACCACGTCGCGGTGCCGGAGGGCCTGACCATGAAGGAGTACTACCCGCACGCCAACGTCGACGCACCCGACCACTCGTTTAGAGGCAACGTCGCCGTGCCGTGGTTGACCGGCATTCTGCAGAGCGGACTATGACAGGGGCGAAACGAACGCCGGCCCGCGTGCCCGCCGCGAGAGGCGCTGCGAACCAGGAGGAAGAAACGTGACGAGGACATCCCGTCGATCGTTCATCAAGAGCGGATTGGCCGGCGCAGCGATGTCGCCTTCGGCGGCCAAGGCGCTCGAGGCCGCGGCCAATCGCAACGAGTCTGCCCCCGCGGGCCGACTCGCGCGTTTCGGCCTGACGTGCGTGGGGCAGGTCAAACCCCTCGCCTCGCGCGCGATTGAGGCCTCGCCGCTCTCCGTCGGATTCGAGACGCTCGACCGAGAGCACTTCGATCCGAAGAAGGCGTATCCGCATCTGGCCAAGCTCGGCGTGAAATGGGCGCGGTGCCAGACGGGCTGGTGCCGGTGCGAACCGGAAAGGGGCAAGTTCGATTTCCGATGGCTCGACGACGTGGTCGACGGGCTGCTCGGAATCGGCATCCAGCCGTGGTTCAACCTGGGATACGGGAACAAGCTCTACACGCCCCAGGCCGACGAGGCGGCGGTCGGCTGGGCACCTGTCTTCGACGACGAGACCCGCAAGGCATGGCTGCGTTACACGACGCGGATCGTCGAGCACTTCCGCGATCGCGTACAACACTGGGAAATCTGGAACGAGCCGAACATCAAGACTTTCTGGAAACCCAGGACGCCCGATCCGGACGACTACGTTGACCTGGTGAAGATCACCGCCGCGGAGATTCACAAGCAGGCCCCATCGGCCGTCATCATCGGAGGCGCCCTCGCCGGAATGCCGATGGAATACGCCGAAGGATGCCTCTCGGCAGGCCTCGCCGATCACATCGACAAGCTCTCGTACCACCCCTACCGATCCGTGCCGGAAAGGGGCCTCGACAAGCAGATCCGCACGCTTCGCGAACTCGTTGCCAAGACGGGCAAGCCAATCAAGCTGTGGCAGGGAGAGAACGGCTGTCCGTCAAAGGGCGGGCCCGACAGTGTCGGCGCCCTGTCAAAGCTCGCCTGGACCGAGGAGGCGCAGGCCAAGTGGCTGCTCCGCCGGATCCTGACCGACCTGCGCATGGAGATCGAACTGACGAGCTACTTCCACACAGTGGACCTCGTCGGCTATCGCGGCAAGACGAACTTCAAAGGCCTGCTGCGCGGCGGCGACTACACGCCGAAGCCCGCGTACACCGCCTTCCAGTGCCTTTGCGCGCTGTTCGACGCCCGGACCGAGCATCGCCCGGGGCTGGAAGTGGAGCTCACCGATCAGAAGAAAGAGCGCCTTCAAGAAGGCTGGTCCGTTCGTCAAGGTCGGCCGCTGGTTACCTACTGGTTCCCGGCCATCCTGCAAAAACCGTGGAAGCCGCGCAAGGTCAGCATGAAGCTGCCGTTGCCGAACGAGGCGAAGATCGATCGCCCCGTTCTGATCGATCCGCTCACGTCGCGCGTCTACCGCCCTTCCGCGGCTGAGAGCGGCAAAGACGTCCTGAAGCTCAACGGCCTTCCCCTGCTCGACTATCCGCTGATCATCAGCGATGCCGACGTCGTCTAATGTCGTGTTTCAGGGATAGCGAGGCGTATCTGATCCGAACCGCGACCGTCAGGAAGCGGCCGCGGCAAGGCGAAGCATTGCCGCTTCCTTACGGTCGCGGTTCGGAAACAGCGCAGTCTACCCGCGGTAGTGCACTACGAGCCCGGCTTTGCGACGACAGCCTCGATTACGTGACGGACTTCCGGCCAGGGAATCTCGTGCGGAAACCGTTTCGTCCGGGCGGCAATCGCCGCGGCCGCGCCGGCCGCCTGACCCATCGCCACCGCATTGCCGGTCACGCGATAGCTCGAGTGGGCGATGAAGTCCCCGCTGATGCAGCGTCCGGCCATCAGCAGGTTGCCCACGTCGCGAGCGATCAAGGCACGATACGGAACGTCGTACGGCTTAGCCCGAACGGGTGCATCCATGATGCCCTTGCTCTTCTTGGGGTCGGTCGAGTGAACGTCAACCGGGAACGTCACGCGGCACACGGCGTCGTCGTGCGTTCGCCCTTGGCGCAAGTCGTCGCTCGTGACGCGATAGCGTCCATGAATGCGGCGGCCTTCGCGGACGCCGATGTGCTCGGGCGTGGCCACGAGCAGAACATTCTTCCAGACCCCGCCGAGCCCGCGGAGCGCATCGACGAGCTTGTGGACCTCGACTCGCGCGCGAAGCGTGGCCTCGGTGATCTGGGCCGCATCCATGGCCGAGACCCCGTACTCGTGATTGGCCATGAGACAGAACAGGCCGCTGCGGATGTAGAACATCGTCGGCTTCGCGTAGGAAGGCGTCACGCCGGCCCGCTTCATCTCGGCTAGAAGCATTCGTTTCGGGTGGCGATCGCCCGTACCCCGACTCAAGCCGCGAACGAAGGGCCTAACGCCTTCGGGATCGATGCCCGTCAGAAGCCCGATCATGCTCAGTGGCTGCGCTTCGCCCGTGCCGCTTCGGCCATAGTCAAACCCGCAGCCGGCGTGAGCGGCAAGGTCGCCGTCCCCTGTGGTATCGATGAACACCTTGCCGGCCCAGGCCTGTCGACCGGACTTGGACTCCGTCACCACAAGCCCGAGTCGGTCACCTTCGCCCACCGCGGCCGCGACGATGCGCGTGTGGAGCTGAATCTTCACGCCGGCGTCGAGGCACATGGTCTCGACCAGCAGCTTCATCTGCTCGACGTCGTAACCCATCGAGCCGCCGTACGCCGCGAGGGCACCGCGTGACTCGAGGCCGTCGAGAATCTCTCGCATGAGACCCGACTTGTTGCCCGAGTCCAGAATCCAGCTCAGTAGTCCCGCGGTCCAGACACCGCCGAGGCATCCCCCGACTTCCAGCAAACGAGTCGTCGCGCCCGCCCGGGCCGCGGCGATGGCCGCCGCAAGGCCCGCCGGCCCCCCGCCGCACACGACGACATCCGCGTGCTCGACAACCGGGATCTCCCGAGCTTGCTCGTTGTACGCCGTCATCGGCGATTCCTGACTCCCGTAGACGAACGCGTGCGGTCCGACCCCTAACCCGGCCGCCGTCGCGGCACCGGATCTGAGGAACGACCGTCGGCCTATGCATCGATTCATCGAACGATTCCTTGCCTGCGCGGTGAGTTCGGTCTGACCGAAGCTTGTACTTTGTGCCGGTTCCCAGCGTCAAGTAGGATGGACTTCATCCACCGCTTGCGGAAGCGCAAGCACGCCGTCGTACTACTCTTGCCGGGAGGAACACCGTGCGTGGAAGCAAGCTATCCTTACGCAGCACCATCGTGCTGGGCATGATCCTTGTCCCATGGGCCTACGCAAGTGTCGCACGCAGTCAGAGCGTGGTGAAAGGCGCCGACCCGATCATTGCGCGGGTGGATCTGATCCACGATGCGGCAACGGGACTGACGCCCACGCTGACTCGCGCGGGTAACGGTGATTTGATCGTTGCGTGGGCGACCGGCGGCGATCTCGAACCCGGAGGTGCCGCCCTGTTCGCAAGGTCGTCGGATCAGGGGAGAACCTGGAGCAAGCCCTATCTCACGATCAAGAGCGAGAACCCGTCGATCGGAACCGCCGTGACCGTGTGTCGCTTGCCGGATTGGGATGGACACAAGGCCCCCCTGCTCTGTTCCGTCTTCCAGGCGGAATGGGCGGTAGTGGACAAGCCCGGTTCTAGGAAGTTCGACCTGTTCGTTGCCATGAGCCACGACGACGGGCGCTCGTGGGGCAAGAGGACGCGCCTCAACGACCCGCTCCATCGCGACGATTTCCCGCAGGGCCCCATCACCGCGCTACCCAACGGTGACTTGCTGTGGCCCTGGGGAAGATGGAATCGCGATCCGGTCAACGGGTTCAGGCGGAGCACGGACGGCGGGCGCACGTGGGCCCCGGTGGTCAGGGCTTGGCAGGATCCGCCTCCTTCCCAGGAGAAGAGGCTCGTATTCAACGAGACCGCCACCGCCGTCTGCCGTGATGGGACGATCGTGGCCGTGGCCCGACAGGATGTCCTCGTCGACAAGAAGCTCTGGCTGATCAAGTCGCAGGATAACGGCAGCACGTGGACCGTGCCGCGCCCCATCCCACTTGCCGGCGGCTCGCCCGCCATGTACTGCACGCCGGCCGGACAGCTTTGGCTGACCTACCGGGACGCGGGCGTGGGTCCGGGCGTCGCTCTGGCCGTCAGCGACGATAAGGGGGAGACGTGGCGCCATCTGTACCATCTGAAAGAGCCCAAGGGTGAGCACGAGAAGCTATACGGCAAGATGCGCTACACACCGGACGATCGCTTGAAGCGATGGCGGCCGGCCGAGGGGATCGCCGGCTATCCGGCGTTCCAGAAGCTGTCCGACACCGACGTGTACGTCGTGTTTCACGTCCACAACCGAGCCGAGTTGCTCGCACGGTTCCCCGAAGGCGCCGACCCGTTCTACATCGCCGGAAACCTGCTGCGCATCCCGAAGGTCACGAACGCGGCGACACGGAATTGACGACGGAAGTCACGCAGAACCCTCGTCCACCCTGAGGATCATCGCCCGCGTTTCCTCGATGGTGTGCACCCCGTCGGCCACGAGTTGATCGATCGTGCGGCGGGCTCGTTCGACGTCATCCGGCGACACGAGCCGCGTCGAGTCGATTGCGGTCGAGGACGAGTCCGCATCGAACACCAGGCGATGGTCGCCCTGCCCGTCGCTTTCCCAGACCCGCTCGATCCGGCGCCGGGGCCGCCGCCACCCGCCGCCGACGGACAGGAAGAACATCAGCTTCACGTTCCACAGCGCCGTCTCGGAAACGCCGTTGTCGGCGCAGATTTGGTCGCGGGCCTGCTCGTACGTGTCCGCATGCAGATTGGTGGCCAGCATGTGACCTGCGTCGGCCAGACCGAAGTAGGCCCGCAGAGAGGCGCCCCACAAGTACGCGTAGTAGGCAGCGTTGCTGATCTCGTGGCAGATGTAGCAACCCGGTTGCGTCTGGGCCCTCGCGCGCTCGATGGTTGCCATACCGTCGGCCGGAGCCAGCCGGATGCTGCGGGGCACGAAGTTGAGCAGCGCCCCCATGACGGTAGTCTTACCCGCGCCGCCGGGCAGCGCACCCACCAGAAACGAAGCGCCACCCCCGATCGCGGCCAGCGAGTACGCGGCCAACTCCGGCGTGATCGTGTCCGCGTCGATCAGGTCCACAACGGACAGCATCCTTCCCCCGCGTTGATTGCACCGGTTGATCTCTGCGCAGTGGCTGCGGATCTCATCGATCATCATGACTCGATTCTGAGTTGGCGGACCGAATCAGGGCAAGCGCGGCGGTCGCGCGCGGTTGGAGGATGCCGACGTCGCCGGCATCCCACGCTCCCTGACGGTCGCGTCTCGGTGTGGGGTGAACGTCGTGGATTCTGAGGGGCAACGCTACCCACCGTGTCTTTGCTCCCACTTCTCTTCGGCCTCGGGTCGGCGGAGGTAGATGGGGATCAGGTCGCGCGGGTTCGCGTATTGGCCTCGTGCGGCGAGTTCGCAACCGACGGCGTGCACGTGTTCGGCCTGAGCCGGCCAGTGCTCTTCGGGCAGCACGTCGGCCCCGATCCGGTCGATCGCCTCGCGGTGGTACGGAACGCCTTCGCCCAGCACGGCGACCGGCCGCTGAGCCGTAGCCAGCAGCTCGTCCGGTGCCATCACGCATGCTTCGGTGACCGTTTGGTAGCGGCCGGCCTCGAATCTGAAGACCGCTCCGTAGACCTGGCTTCGCTTGGCATCCAGGACGACGGCCAGGCTCGCGGGCGGCGGGTCCATCGCTAGGGCATTGCAGGCCAGCACCTCGACGGTGGAGACGCGCACCACACGGGCTCCCGTGGCCAGGGCCAGCGTGCGGGCGACGGTAATGCCCACCCGCAGCCCGGTGAAGCTGCCGGGCCCGGCCGAGACAAACACGTCGTCGACCTGCTCCGGGGCCCAGCCCACCTGTCGGGTAAGCCGATCCACCATCGGCAGCAACTCGACGGCATGGTTCCGATCGGTGCCGAAGGGCTCGACGGCCAGCAGCTCACGGCCCAGGGCCACGGCCACGCTTCCCCGTCGACCGGAGGTCTCCAGGGCCAGGATTCGCGTTTTTTCCAGTGCTCCGGGTAGCATGATGCCCGATTGTAAGCGAGTGGCCCCGTCGGTTCACGTCGAGACCGGCCGCCCCGACATTGACGACCGGCGCCGCGGTCCCTAGCATGACCCCAACAGCGGGGCAGCAGACGGCACGCCGGCACCGGAAGCGAGCGTGCCGTCATCGTCGACGCCGTTTCCGGGAACAGCCCGTGACCGCGACGCAGCGCCCGTGCGACCGGGTGCTACAGGCCGCGTGCGCGGGGCTTCTACGTTGGCGCACCGGGCGGCGTGACGACCCTCGCCGCTCGGCCCCCGAATCAGAGAGGCAGCCCGCAGGCGATACGCAATATGCCGTTTGCAGTAATATCCGACATCCACTCGAACATCGAGGCCCTCCAGACCGTACTGGCCGATATCGACCGGCGCGGCGTCGAACGCATCGTGTGCCTCGGCGACGTCGTCGGCTACGGCGCGAGTCCGCGCGAGTGCTTCGACCTGGTCATCGATCGGTGTGAGCTGTGCCTGTGCGGCAACCACGATCAGGCGGTCTTCTACGAGCCGTACAACTTCAACCCGCCCGCCGAGCGCGCCTGCTACTGGACGCGGCGGCTGTTCGAGACCGACGAGGACAAGGATCAGCGCGATCGACGGTGGGAGTTCCTGGGCCAACTGCCCGTCCGGCACATGAACGAGATGATGTTGTTCGTCCACGGCTCGCCGCGACGGCCCGTGAACGAGTACCTGTTCGCCGAGGACGTGTACACGAACCCGCAGAAGATCTTGTCCAACTTCGAGCGCATGGAGAATTGCCAGGCGTGTTTCGTGGGGCACACGCACGCACCCGGCGTATTCCTGGAAGACCCCTACTTCGACCCGCCGAACGACCTGCTTCCGCCGCGGATGTACGGAATCGGAGAGGACGAGCGGGTAATGATCAACGTTGGCAGTGTCGGTCAGCCGCGGGACCGAGACGTGCGCGCCAGCTACGTGGTGGTACACGACGGACCGCCCGACGACCTGGACGAAGCCTCGCTGGCTCAACTGGACAGCGAGGGGCCGGTGGTGGAGTTCGTCCGGCTCGAGTACGATATTGAGGCCGCGGTCAAGAAGATTCACGAGCAGGCCGACCTGGACGACTTTCTGGGCGACCGCCTCCGGGACGGGCGTTGACGCAGAGCCCGCCGCTCCTTTTCTCCGGAACTCCGTTCGCGAATGGAAACACGTAACGTCATAACCGCCATGCTGGCGTCGATGGCCGTCTTCTTCCTGTGGATGGCCCTCGCGCCCCGGCTCGGTTTCGCACCGCGCCCGCCGCTGGCCACACAACCGGCGGACGGGACGGGCACGACCACCGCCCCGGTCGGGATCGCCGGCGTGCCGACATCCGCAAGCGGGCCGGTCGTCACCAGCACCGCCCCGGCCGAGCCGCACCCCGACGCCGTATTCGCGTCCGACGAGCAGACGATGTCGCTCGGATCACTGGAGCCCAACGGGCTCTACGAGCTCGAAGCCATCTGCACCAATCACGGAGCCGCGATCAAGGAGGTCCATCTCGCCGGCTATTGGAACGACGTGGACGCGAAGGACCCGTACCCGGTCCTGTATCCGGTCGTCGCCCCTGCCCCCGCCGGCGAGCCGGAGCGTGAGTACTACTCGTGGGCGACCGAGAAGCTTCGCATCGTCGGCACGGGGCGGGACATCTTCCTCTCCGACGTACTCTGGCAGCAACAGGCGATCGAGGACACCGCCGAGGACGGCACGCAGGCTGTCGCCTTCACGGTGACGGTGCCGCCGAAAGGACCGCCGCTGCTGAAGCTGACCAAGCGGTTCACGCTGCACCCAACGGTCCCGGGACCGAAGAAGACAGACGACAAGCGACGATTCGACATCACGGTCGGTCTGGAAGTGGAGAACCTTTCCGATCGGCAGCTCAGCGTGATTCTCACCCAACGCGGTCCCGTGGGCATCCTGAAGGAGGACCCGCGCAGTGACCTCCGTAGGGCCGTCGGGGCGGTTTCGAGTACGGGGAGCCCGTCCGACTACGCGTTGGAGGAGGCGGTCGACTCGGAACTGGGTGGTCCCGAGCAGACGACGAAGGCGCTCGGTGGAGACGACGTGGACCGACAGCTCGCGTGGGGAGCGATTCAGAACAAGTACTTCGCCTGCTTTGCCCGACCACTGCGGCCCGCCGACAGCACGGAGCCGGTGATCGCCGAATGCCGAGCCCGCGCGCTTACTGCAAACGAAGCGCTCGACGACGATTTCACCATCGAATTGATCACGAGCCAGATGGCCCTGGCCCCGGGTGCCAAGAAGAGCCTGGAGTTCCAGGCCTACTTCGGACCGAAGTCCCAGCGGGTCTTCTCGGGCGAAGCGTACACGGGTCTCGGCTACGAGAATCTGGTCGCCTACGGGCTCGGTAGTTGCACGTTCGGCTGGCTGACCAAGCTGATGATGTGGCTGCTGAACAGCTTCGAAGCCATGCTCCGCAACTACGGCCTGGCCATCATCGTCCTGGTGGTGATCGTGCGCACGGTCCTCCACCCGGTGACGAAGAAGGGCCAAGTCAACATGATGAAGATGCAGAAGTCGATGGCGGCTCTGCAGCCCAAGATGGAGGAACTCAAGGCCAAGTACGGCAATGACCGGCAGAAGCTGAACAACGAAACGATGGCCCTCTACCGCGAGGAGGGCGTGAACCCGGCCGGCAACATGCTCACCTGCCTGCCGATGTTCCTGCAGATGCCGATCTGGATCGCCCTGTGGACGTCGCTGGCGTCGACGATCGAAATGCGGCACGCCCCCCTGCTGTTCGAGGGCTACTGGATCAAGGACCTGACCGGGCCGGACGCCCTGATCGAGTTCAGCCGTGGGTTCAGCATCCCACTCATCTCCTGGATGCCGTACGTCGGTGAGATCGAGAGCTTCAATATCCTGCCGATCCTGCTGGGCATCTCGATGTATCTCCAGCAGCGGTTCATGTCGAAGCTGGCCAGGCCCGCAACCCCGGCGGGCAAGAACCCGGACCAGATGGCCCAGCAGCAAGCCCAGCAGCAGAAGATCATGGGCTTCATGACCGTGTTCTTCACCATCATGCTCTACAACGCGCCTTCGGGGCTGAACCTCTACATCATGGCGTCCAATTTCTTCGGACTGCTCGAGCAGTACCGGATCCGCAAGCACATCCAGGACGAGGACGCCCAGGGCCGGTTGGCGCCCAAGAAGAAGCCGAAGAAACCGGGCCAGCGCTCCTGGATCGAATGGCTGCAGAAGAAGGCGGAAGAAGCCCAGAAGCCGCAGGCTCAATCCGGTGGGAAGAAACCCCCGCGCCGCAAGTGAGCGGGGGAATGAGGGGAGAGGGACGAAGGGACAAAGAGACAAAGGGACGGAGGGACAGAGGGACGGAGGGACGAAGGGATCGAGGGGGCGGGGACTGACGACCGCACTGATCGCTGACGGCTGACGGCTAGTGTGGTGTCTCAGAGTTGGCGAGGCTTATCTGATCTGATCCGAACCGCGCCCGTTAGGAAGCGGCCGCGGTAAGGCGAAGCATTGCC
>CAYMME010000241.1:0-13517 GCA_964391465.1 uncultured Planctomycetales bacterium | reverse complement strand
GCCACGACGGGCCGAGCCCCCGAAAACCCGAGTTGTTACGGCGGAATCAACCTTCTTGGGCTGCGGGTACCAACGCCGTTACGCCGTAAGTGGTGTCCTTGATGTCCGCATTGGCCTTGCTATCGAGCAGGATTGTGACGATCTCCTCGTGACCCATCATGGCACTGAGGAGCAACGGAGTAACACCGCCTCTTGGTCTGGTGGCGTTCACGTCAGCCCCTGCTTCCACCAGAGTCCTGACGACCTCCGTGTGCCCCTTGTCGGCTGCCATCAGCAGAACCGTCATTCCCTCGGAGTGGGTCGTATTCACATCAGCCCCTGCTTTCAGCAGGACATCAACGACCTCGGTGTGGCCGTTCTCTGCCGCAGCGAATAGGGCCGGAGCGTTGTAGCCTATGCTCTCGGCGTTCGCATCGGCTCCTGCCGCCAGTAGGACCCTGACGACCTCCGCGTGTCCATTCGTTGCCGCCGACTGCAACGCTGTTGTTTCGTCGCGGCTAACGGAGTTCACATCGGCACCTGCCTCCAACAGTGTCCCGACGATTTCTTGCTGGCCCGCCGATGCCGCCAGCCACAGAGGTGCATAACTTTGGGACGCGTCCTTGGGATTCACAGCGGCTCCTGCCTTCAATAGAGCCTCAACGATCACCGCATGACCGCCGCCTGCCGCAGCCCCCAAAGCGGTCGTGTGATGCCGAGTGTCCTCGACGTGCACATCCGCTTTCCTTTCCAGAAAGTACCTAACCATCTCTGTCTGGCCCATCGAAGATGCCAGATGCAAAGCAGTCACACCATCGGAGTCGGCAGCATTGATGTCCGCCCCGGCCTCCACCAGAAGTACGACGATTGTCGCGTGCCGGTTATCCACTGCTGTCAACAATGCCGTCACGCCGTCATCGTCCCTGGCATCTAAATTCACTTGGTCTTTCAGGAGAGCCCGAACACCATCGGTGTCGCCGTCTTCTGCCGCCTGAAGCAACCGCTGCTCCTTGCGGGACAGTCTGCCGTTGTTTGATTTCTTCTTCATTCCTGTTCCTCCTTCAAGGGTCTCGTGTTGCGAGCATCCACTCTGTCAGCGAGTGGCTCTCGTGCTTCGGCTACGCTCTCTATCCATAGTCGGTAGGCACGGTCACGTTCGGCGTCATTGGCGAACGGCACGGACGAGATGGTTATGTGCCAATCGTCTGGCAGTCTCCTGGGCATGTTCGCTCCTCCAATAGAGTGTTATCGCTGACCTCACCTGGGCCAACACGGGCTAGTTTATTCGGTGTGTGCAGCCGCTGTCCCGGAAGCTAACCGGAAGACTTCCGGCAATTAACATGAACGCGAGGCCTGCACCGTGCAGTGTGCCGACGCCGGAGATGTTGGCTGGCATCGAATAGGTAATTATGCGTATTCAGGGCGGGGGAAACTTGGGGGGTAAATCAGACCGGTATGCCACCCACATGACACCGGGATGTTAACGTGAACCAGATGTGCAACCGCGTTCCCGCTATCGCCACGGGCATTATCAAAAACAGCTATTCATGGCCCGGTTGCCAGATCGCTCGACACGCAGGAGGTCACAGGTTCAAGTCCTGTATCGCCCAGTGACGTAGGTCCCCCTGAAGCAACTACTTCGCTTTGCTCACCTGCCCGGGTCGGGCAGCGCAGCCGGCGCCTTGCGGAACGTGGTCATCATCGCCACTTTCATGCGGAGGTTGCTCACGCCATGACAATCGCAGTTTTTGCATTAGCAATGCTCTCCGTTGCCGAAACTCCGGGCGTCGGTGAACCACCGGCCGGAACCGTCGCCGTGTACCGCATGCTGACGGCCGGCCCCAACCGCCCGCCGCCGCTCACGCGAGTCGAGATTCTCTGCGGCCCTGCGGAGGAGGTGGACGGCACGCCGCACCGGTGGTGGCAGCTCGTCGGCCACGCGGCCGAGACGCGGCGCTTTGCGATCCAACTCCTCACGTCACGGGTCCCGCTTTCGGCCGACGATCCCGACGCCATGCGCGTGGTGCGGTTCCGTCTCGAGCATGATGGCCGGCTCGAGTACCACAACCGGCATACCGGCCGTGCTTTGCTGCCGCACTTCAGAGGGTTCCGGAAGCACTTCCTTCCCTACAGCGTGCCGCACTGCGGGCGGACGAAGGCCGTGCCCAATACCGCCCGCTACCTGGGCCACGTCCTGTCGCTCCGCGAGGTCCGCACCGGCGTCGCCTGGCCCGACTGGAAGGACACGAAGGTACTGGATCTCGACCCCGAGCTGCTGGTGGGTACGGGCCGCAACTTCAAGGACACCGAAGGGCAGCGAATCATCCCGAAGGACCAAGATTACACGTACACGCTGTTCGTCGAAGCCGACTACGAGGAGATGATCGACGCGGGCATCAACTCGTTCACCGTCGCCCCCGGCCAGGTGAAGTGGGTTCGCGATCGGCCGGTGTTCTACGTGATGCGCTTCTCATCCGCCAAGGAGTTCGACTATCCCGGCGACCTCTACCGGAGCAACTATCGGGGCGGGGTGCTGTTCCTGGACGAGCCGACCATCCTCATGATGAGCGATGCGCAACTCAAAGAGAGAATCCACTACTTCTCGGATGCCGCGGCGCTGATCGAGCAGCGGGTACGGGAGCGTTACGACTCCGACGGCGGCAACTACGGCTCGTACGACCTCGACCGTATGCTGCGCACGATCGGCTGCAACCTCGGGGCTGTGCGCATCCAGACGCACGACTACCCCGAGCAACTCGACTTGGCCCGCCGGATCAAGGCCCACCGCCTCGCTCACCCGCGCCCGTCGATCATGGGCCCACCCCGAATGCTCGATACGGCCGTCGTCGTACCCGCGCCGTACTTCGTCTCTATCTGGAACCTCGAGTGGATCGGCGAACTCGATCCGGAGCGGAAGAGCGAATCGTCGCGCCGCTATCACGCCTTGATGCGCAACGCCCTGACGGAAATCCTCGGCTGCCTCGACCGGAACGAGGACTTCGACGTAGTGATTGACGCCGGCCAGGAGATCACGGGCTACCGGCGACTCATTCGCGTCCCCGATGCCGCGGCCACGAGTCAGTCGAGCCGGCAGTAGTCCGCAGCGGGGAGCGGTCGTACGGGTCATTGCCCGGGTACGCTGCCCGTTGCTTGTCGCGCACATGCCGCGCCGGTAGCATCGCTCACGCGTCGTGACGGCGGCCGCCGAACCGCCGCTTCACTCAGTTTCCTGTGCGCGTTCAGGAAAGGGAAGACCCATGAATACGGCACCGTTGTCCTGGGCTTGTTCCGTGCTCTTGTGCATGGTCGCTTGTGGCAGTGCGGAGGCCGCACCCGTCGAGGTCTATGTGGCGATCAACGGAGACGACGGCGATCCCGGGACAAAGAGCGAGCCCTTCCGGACGCTCGAACGTGCCCGAGACGCGATCCGCAAGCTGAAACACTCGGACCCGAACGCCGCCGGCTACACGGTCTGGCTCCGCGGCGGCGCTTACTATCGCACCGACGCGTTCGAGCTCTCGGCGGAGGATTCGGGTCGCGAGAAGGCCCGCGTCACCTATCGAGCGTACGAAGGCGAGCACGTTCGCATCTCCGGGGGCAAACCCATTCCGCGCGACGAGTTCCGGCCGGTGAAGGATCCGAGCGTCCTGGCCAGGCTCGAGCCGGGAGTGCGCGGCAAGGTGCTGCAGACCGAGCTGAAAGCCCAGGGAATCACGGACTACGGCCCGGCGGGCCTGGGTGGGATCGAGGTGTTCTGCAACGACAAGCGGATGCAATTGGCCCGCTGGCCAAACGAGGGATGGGCCCTCGCCCGGCGCGGCGAGAAGGAAGCCACGACCTGCACCTTCACGTTCCCCGCTGACGCCCCCAACGCCTGGGCAAGCGTGGAGGCCGTATTCCTGCACGGCTATTGGCGCTACGACTATCAGGACTCGCTCATGAAGCCCGAGCGCATCGAGACCGCGCGAAGAACGATCACGTTGGACTCCAAGCTCGGCAAAGGCTCGCCGGGGGATCGTCGGTTCTATGCGATCAACGTGTTCGAGGAGCTCGATCGTCCGGGTGAGTGGTATCTCGACCGCGCAAAGGGCGTCCTCTACTTCCTGCCTCCGAACGAATTCGCCGCGCATGGAGTCACGCTGTCGGCGTCAACGAAGCCGCTTGCGGTCATGCGAGACACGGCGCACGTGACTCTCCGCGGCCTGACCTTCGAAGCGACGCGAAGCACCGCGGCGGCAATCGAAGGCGGAGAAGGCAATCGCATCACCGGCTGCATCGTCCGCAACGTTGGTGGTAATGGTGTGTCCCTGGGCGGCGGAACCGACAACGGCATCGAAGGGTGCGACATTCACGACGTGGGCCTGGGCGGTGTCACGATGAACGCCGGCGACCGCCGCACGCTCACGCCGGGGCGGCTCTTCGTGGTCAATAGTCACATCCATCATTACGCCCGCCGGGGACACTCCTACCACCCTGCAGTCAGGGTTCACGGTGTGGGCAACCGGATGGCCCACAACCTCATCCATGATGCTCCCCACACGGCGGTGCTGTACGACGGCAACGACCATATCATCGAATTCAACGAGATCCACGATGTCGTTCTGACGACGAGCGACGCCGGGGTACTCTACTCCGGATACAACTGGACCTTTCGCGGCAACATCGTGCGCTACAACTTCTTCCACCACATTCCCCACATGCCCCACGGCTACACGCGCGTGGTCTACATGGACGACGCCCACTGCTCCACGACTACGTTCGGGAACGTGTTCTACAAGACGCACGAGGCAGTCTGGATCGGCGGCGGACGAGACAACATCGTCGAGAACAACATCTTCATCGAGTGCGAGCATCCGGCCAACATCGACAACCGCGGTCTGCGCTGGACATTCCTGAACCCGGGCGGAGACATCAAAGAGGCCGGGATGTACAAGAAGCTCACATCCGTACCGTACGACAAGCCGCCTTGGAGCACACGGTACCCGAAGTTGGCCCAGATCCTCGATGAACAGCCGCGAGCGCCTCTGGGGAACACGCTCGAGCGGAACCTGTCGGTCCGTAGCGGTTGGCGCGACCCGGAGAAGGCGTGTCGCGCGTCGTCCGATCGCCACGTCGACACCCCCTACATGCGAATTCGGGACAACTACGTAACCGACGAGGATCCCGGCTTCGTCGATGCGGCAGGCATGGATTTCGCGTTGAAGGACGACGCGGTGGTCTACAAGAAGATACCCGGGTTTCAGAAGATTCCCTTCGACAAGATCGGACTGCACCGCGACGAGACGCGGGCCACGTGGCCGGTGAAGAGGGTCAAACGCAACTGAATCGTCGCTCTGACGTGGCACCGCGGCGTTTCGCGACCAGACACGGAGAAAGCACATGAAGATCGCTCGGACCCTGCTTGTTTGCTGCGTTGTGTTTGTGCTGATGCCGGGGGCGCCGGCGCATCCACAGGCGAAGGTGGTTGAGAAGACGACGGTCGCCTTCGACGCACTCGATCGCCATATTCGGGCGGAGCTGTTCGATCCGGACTTCGCATTCGGCGACAGCAACTACAACGCCATCGTCGCGGCCTCGGACGGCAAGATTCACTTCGTCGTCAACACGCACAAGCCCGACCACGGCTGCCGCTACTACACGTTCGATCCTTCGTCGAAGAAGATCGCACTCGTGGCCGAGTTGGACAAGACCATCGGTGAGGACGCCGCCACGCACATCCCGCAAGGCAAGGTGCACACGCCCCTCATCGAGCACGCGGGCAAGGTATGGTTCGCCACGCACACCTCCTTCTATCACCAGGGGCTCCCCGGCATCGATTCGGGCGGCAAGATCCCGTTCACGGGTGGCCGCTTCATGAGCTACGACCTGGCCACCGGCTGCTTCGAAGACCTGGCCAAGGTGCTTCCGCCCGAAGGCATCATCACGATGCACATGGATACGAAGAACGAAGTCCTCTACGGCCTCACGTGGCCGTCGGGTCTGCTCGTCTCGTACGACGTTCGCAGCAAGGAGTCCCGCTGCTGGGGACCGACGCAAGGACCCGGGGAATGGGGACATCACCCGTGGGAGTGGGATCGCATTTGCCGACAGCTCGGGATCGATCCCGACGGCAACGTGTACGGCTCCGCCATGGACGGCCAAATCTGGAAGTACGACCCGAAGAAGGTGCGAAGGGTGCGTCCCATCGACGGGCTGGACCTGTCGCGCGTGCCCTTCACGCAGTCGGCCAAGGAGACCCAGAAGGGAGACTTCCAGAACAACTGGCGTGTCATCCAGTGGAATCCCGCCACCAAGAGCTTCTGGGGACTCCATTTCGAGACCACCACACTATTCGAGTTCATACCCGGCGCGGATTATGTCAGGGCCGTCGCCGAACTCCGACCGGCCGCCTATCGCGACATGCCGCGGAACCCGGAAGTCAGCCAACTCGGCTTCATGATCGGACCGAAGAATACCGTGTTCTATCTCGCCCACGGACCGGCGGTGAACCTCCCTGACCGGCCCGCGCTTCAATCCGGGCTGTACCTGCTGACGTATGACATCGACAAGAAGAAGCTGACGGACCACGGCCCGATTCTCTCCGCCGACATGAGGCGCGTATTCTTCGCCGAGTGCATCGCCATCGCACCCGATGACCACGTCTACACCGTGGCCTGGGTCGAAAAGACGAAGGCAAAGGGCGAGGCAGCAACGTCGGGACCTGCCGAGACAAAAGGTGCAACCTACGCAATCCTGCTTGTCCGTCTCCCGAAATGGCAGACGTTCGTCGACTAGCCGAGACAGTCCGATCCGAAGCAGGAGGACCTCACCACGTGAGCACAATGAGAACAAACGTCGGCGTATGGCTCGCTCTGTCCATGTTCAGCCTCGGCGTAACGGAGGCCGGCGAGAACTGGACCCAGCTCAAATACGACGGCCGGCATTCGGGGGATGTTCCCGACCGGACCGTGGCCCTTCCGCTGGGACTGGTGGGGACGGTCGCCCTGACCGACGCAGTGTTGACCGCACCGGTCGTCGCCGACGGACGCATCTACGTCGTCGACGGTGCCGGCGTGGCCTCGTGCATTGACGCCGACACCCTGCGCGTCGTTTGGAGGCGTGCGACCCGAGGCGGCGCGGCCAACTGCAACAACGTCTCTTCACCGGCCCTCGCGAAGGGCCACCTGCACTTCGGGACGACGGCCGGCTCGTATTACGTGCTCGACGCGGCCACCGGCACCGTGGTCCGGGAGATTCGCTGCGGCGAGCCGATCTTCAGCGCTCCGGTCGTCGGCGACGACAGGGTCTACTTCGCGACGCTCGGTTCGCGCATCTACGCGGTAGCTCCCGACGGCTCCGCGGCCTGGACCTGGGACTACGTGAAGGAGCGGCTGGGCTACTCCGGCGATCGCTGGAGCGGCGAAGCGTGGTGCAAGCACAAGGGCGGCCGGGTCACGTGGCGCGACCAGTTCTGCTGTTCGAGAGACATCGCCCTGCACGGCAAGACGCTCGTCATCGGCGCGGGCGGCGAGATTGTCTGGCTCGAAGATGCGGGTGAGCGCCCGACGCTCGGCGCCGTTGGCGTCGTTCCCGAGTGCAAGGGGGAGGAAGGACCCGCTACGTTCGGGCTGACCATCGCGGAAACGGGAGCCGTCTACCAGCAATGGCACCGGCGTGACAACACCGGCCGCGTCGAGATCTTCCGATTTCGCGACGGCAAGATCGAGACGGATCACGTAGCCGGGACGTTGACCAGCAACGATCTGCCGGGATTGCTCAGCTTCTCGGCGGTCAGCCTCCGCGGCGAGGACGTCTACCGGTGTCGCCCGGAAGAGGGGTTTGGCTTCTGCAAGCACGCACCCGGCGCAGACCCTCAACCGCTCGGCGGCTATCCGTCCATCGCGTCGCCGATCCTGCTCCGCGACCACGGCGTGTACGGAGGGCTCGACGGATCGCTGCACGTCGTGCCGCTTTCCGGAAGCGGAAAGCCCTGGGCGTTCAAGACGGCCCTCGGGAAAACGATCTCGGCTCCGGCTGCCGTATGCGACGGCCGCGTCTACTTCGGTTGCGAGGACGGGTACTTGTACATCCTCGGCCCGGGCGGAACGGCGTCGCTGCCCAAGAAGGACCTCCAGCCCTGGAAGATCCGGAGCCCGCTCGAGGGTGAGTTCGCCCAACCCCGCTACGACTGGTTCACCAACTACAGCGACGAGCGCAACACGAACGCCAACGCTCAGGGCATCAAGCCGCCGTTCAAGGTGAAGTGGATTCGTCGCTACGAAGGAACGTTCAAGCACATACCCGTCTGCGGCGGAAGCCGCATGTACACGCACACGGCCGAGGGCCAGATCTTCGCCGTCGAGCAGGACACGGGGCGGCTGCTGTGGCGGCGATACTTCCCCGGCGTGTACGTATCCTACACGTCACCGATCTACCACCAGGAGCGGCTGCTCGTCCCGCAGGCGAGCCTGCACAAGTCGCGCCTGCGCTGCTTCGACGCGGCCACGGGCAAGCTGCACTGGGAGGCACCGTTCGCCGGCTCACCGAGCTGGAGCCGCCAGCAGCCGCCCGTCGTGCATGGAAGCCACGCCATCTACATGTTCGGCACCGGCGAGTACGCACCCAAGGGCACCGGCATCTTCGTGTTCAAGGGCGGTACGGAAGAGAAGGAGACAGAGGAGGGCAAGGAGATCACGAGCTGGCTGTACAGCCATGACAATCCCCGCTACCCGAAGTCGCACCGGCCCCTGGTTCGCGCCTGGAACCTCGAGACGGGCAAGGAGGCGTGGACGAGGGACTTCTCCGAGTACGGTTTCGGCGGCGACGATGCCGGCCTGTGCATCATGAACGACACGCTGTATTACTCGTGCTTCTTCGGTTACGCACCGCGGGCGCGGCGCGGCGTGCCGGGACCCAAGGGCATCACCGCGGCCATGAACCCCGCGACCGGCAAGATCCTCTGGCAAACGACCAAGCATTCGGTAACCGCCGGCTGCACGATTACGGCCATGGACGGTCGCCTGTACCTCGGCGGATACAACACGGTGCACGGCAAGGACGGGCCGCGCCACGTACGGTGCCTCGACGCCCGCGACGGTTCGCTGGTCTGGGAATCCGAAGCCCTCGTCAAGGCCATCAACGTCGTCACCGCAGCCGGGGGGTTCCTGTTCACGCACGCTTACGGAAGCGACAGTTGCCTGCTGGACAAGGCCACGGGCAAGATCATGTCGAGCTTCAACAAGGCCTACGCGTGCACGCGGTTCACGGTCTCCGAGCCCTACGTCGTCGGCTCCAACATGGACCTGATCGATACGTCCAAAGGGCATGCGCTGGTCTCGTCCGGTCCGCCGGTGGACCTCCGCGAATGCGTCGGCGCGGTCGTCTCGAACGGCCGCATCTTCTACACGGCACAGGCAAGCGGCCTCCAGGTCTCCCAACTGTGTGGAGCCCAGGCCGCATCGTTCACCGCTTCCTGGGAGAGCAAGTGACGAGTGTTCCTTGAAAGGAGCTTCCGATGATCTGCCCATTCCGCTTTCGCCGCGCTCCGGTGATTCACATGACTCTCCTGTTGGCGGCTGCGTTCGCGCTCTCGCCCGCGTCCGCTCAGGCGGCATCGGGTACGCCAAGTGTGCGGACCGATGCGAACGGTGTAGTTCTGGAAACCGAACACGTGGCCTTTGCGGTTGGGAAGGACGGCGTGAACCGGGCCTTCCAGGACCGGCGGTCGGGTCGGAGCTATCTGCATGACGCTGACCCGGGACACTTCATGTCGGTCCAGAAAGACGGGAAGTGGATCGGCTCCACCGCCGTCGAGTTCACTCGCGGCTTTCTCTTCGTGACGTTCGGCGACTCGGGTGTCTGGGCCAAGGCCCATGCACGGGCGTTCCCGGGTTACCTGACGCTCGAGCTGGTCGCGGTGAACGACCACACCATCACGTTGTTTCAATTGGCTCGCCTGCCGCTGACCAACACGAAGCATGTCAGCTCCACTCTGACCTCGTGCCGGGACGACACATTCGCGGCCGCGGTAATCCCGCTGAACATCGAGACGCACTCCTACGTCACGCGGAGTACGCCGGTCGTGCTCACGGGGCAGGCCGACGCGACGGTACGATTGGAGGGCACCAAGATCGCCGTCCTGGGCTGTCCGACGGACAAGCTGTTGGACATCATCGAGCGGGTCGAGATCGAGAACGGGTTGCCGCATCCGACGCTCGACGGTGTGTGGGCCCGCAAGTCGCCCGAGCAGATGAAGTCCTACCTATTCGTCGATCTGTCCGAGGCCACGGCCGACGCCATGATCGACTATGCGCTCGCCGGCGGCTTCGGCTACATCGTCATCTATGACGGCGTCTGGAACGCCTCGCACGGAACGTACCCGGTGAACGAAAAGCACTTCCCCAACGGGGAGGCGGGCCTCAAGGCCGTCAGCGCCAAGATCCACGCCGCGGGGCTCAGGTTCGGCATGCACAATTTGGACATGGTGGTGAACAAGAGCGATCCGCTGGTGCATCCGGTGCCCGCCCAGGGCTTCGTCATGTACCCGGATCGGCGGCGCATCCTGGCCGCCGACATCGCCGCAGACGCCAAGTTCATCCCCACGACCGCCTCGCCCGCCGGGCTCCTGGCGAAGAGCGACAAGTCTCGCTTCCACGGCCGCGATTTGCGGATCGGCGACGAGATCATCGTCTACGACGACCTTCAGACCGCCGAGCCGTTCGGCTTCACCGGCTGCACGCGCGGCGCTCACGGCACGAAGGCCGCCGCCCACAAGGCGGGCGCCCCCATCGACAACTTCTCCGAGTTCATCGGCCACTACCGGCCGGACGTGCGGAGCGAGCTGTACGACCGCATCGCCCGGGCCGAAGCCGCCGCCCTCGACAAGTTCGAGTTCGACTACATCTATCCCGACGGCATCGGAGAGAACCTGGGCCACTGGCCGGAAGGGCCGCGGTGGTACATCAACAACCTGCTGGTGTCCAAGCTCTACCACTACACGAAGCGGGAGCTGATGTTCGCACACGCGCCGGTCTCGAACTGGTCCTGGCACGTGTTCAGTCGCGGCAACACCGTCGACTTCGTTCTCACCGGGATCATGAGGCACTTCGAACGAACCAGCGTCGCCGGCGCGGCCCACTGCACGAACGATCTGCAGCCGTTCGAGTTCGGCTGGTACGGCTACTTCTCCCACACGCTGGCCGGTGAGGCCTCGCACCCGCGCGAGATGGAGTACGCGTGGTCCAAGGCGCTGGCCTACGGTGCGGCCATGTCGCTCGAGACGAACAAGGCGGCCCTCGACGCCAACGGCCGGACCAAGGAGATATTCGCCACAGTCAAGAAGTGGGAAGAACTGAAGCTCGCCGGCCACTTCCCCGAGCAGATCAAGAAGCAGCTTCAGGAGCCGGGACGCGAGTTCGTTCTGGAACGGACCGCCGACAAGGCTTGGGATGTGCGTCCGGTCAAGTACGGCCCGGAGCACTACGTGGCGAAGCTGGGCGGGGACGGAGACGTCTGGACATACGAGAACACGCACGCAGCCCAGCCGCTACGGGCGTCCATCCGGGTGAAGCCGCAGCTCGCGAAGTACGGCGACGCGTCGAACGTCACGCTGCTGACCCCCGGGCCGCTCACCCTGAACACGACCGGGGCCGGTCCCCTGGGCCAAGCCCGTCAGGCGTCGGGGGTGGAGTTCGAGTTCAAGCCGGTGTCCGCAGGACCGCCGGCCGGCGGCAAGAGCTTCGAGGTCAGTGCCGCCAACAAGGGCACCGTCGGTTCGGGCTGGGCCTGTGCCGAGGTGATTCTCGACCAGCCGAAAGACCTCAACCAACACCGCGCGGTGGGTACGTGGGTCGAAGGCGATGGTTCGGGCGCGTATCTGCACTTCGTCCTCGAAGACTCGGGACGCTGGTGCGTCCGCGACTACTACGTGCGCCTGGACTTCACCGGCTGGCGGTACGTTCGCATCCCGGAATGGGCCAAGGGCGAGGTCTACGACTTCGCCTTCCCGTACAGCAACTACTGGTCGATTCGCGGCATCAACTTCGGCGCCATCGCCCGGGTCTACGTCTTTCTCACCGGCCTGCCGCCGGGCGCCGCGGCCAAGGCGCGTTTCAGTCGGGTGGAGGCACTGCACGAGAATCCTCTCGCTGTCCACAATCCGGGCCTGTCGGTGAACGGGAAGTCGATCACGTTCCCCGTCACCCTCGAGCCCGACTGGTACCTGGAATACGAGGGGAGCAGTGCCGTCCGGGTCTTCGACGCCAACGGGTTCACGAAGGCCACGGCAAAACCGAATCAGCCCGCGCCGACCCTCGAGAAAGGCGACAACGAGGTCAAGTTCTTCTGCGGTCAAGGCGAGAGTAAGGGCGAGACCGTGAGAGTGACGTTGATCACCAGAGGCGAGCCGCTACGGTGACTCGCGATTCGCACGCGTCTTTCCGAACCGAAGTTGCATTCTGGCCCGGCATGAGGCATGCTCTGTCTGCTAGGCAAACGGTTTCCCTTCCCCTGGAGAGCGACACGTGAGCGAGACATCAAAGCCGACGCGGTTTCCCCCCGAGTATCCGGGCGTGCACTATTACGGTGGAGAGGAAGAGGCGGCGGTGCTGCGCGTGATTCGGCAGCGCTCGCCGTTTCGTTACTACGGTATGAACTTCCTGGGCGAGGTCGATGCGCTCGAGAAGGAGTTCGCGGCCCGCCTCGGCCGACAGTACGGCCAGGCTACGTGCAGCGGGACCACTGCCCTGGTGTCGTCGGTGGCGGCGCTGGGCATCGGACCGGGACAGGAAGTGCTCATGCCCGGCTTCTTCTGGGTGGCCACAGTCACGGCCGTCGTCCGCGCGGGCGGCGTGCCCGTGCTCGTCGAGATCGACGACAGCTTCACCATGGACCCGGAAGACCTCGAGCGCAAGATCACCGGCAACAGCAAGCTCATTCTCCCCGTACACATGTGCGGTGTGCCGAGCGATATGCCCGCGATCATGAAGATCGCCGCCGCCCACGGCATCCCGGTGCTGGAGGACTGCGCTCAGGCCAACGGGGCGACGCTGCGCGGCAAGCCGGTCGGCAGCTTCGGCGAGATGGGCATGTTCAGCTTCCAGATGAACAAGAACATCACCGCGGGCGAGGGCGGCATGGTCGTGACCGACGACGAAACGCTCTACCTGCGAACGAACGCCGCTCATGACCTCGGGGTCAAGTGGTCCGAGTCCTTGGTGACGGAGGGCGCCCAGCACGTCATGTGGGGCGCGGGGGCGCGGATGAGTGATCTCACTGCATCCGTGGTTCGAGCTCAACTGCCCAAGCTCGATACCATCGTGGCCAGCATGCGGGCGAGCAAGCATCGCATCCAACAGGGGTTCGACGACGTACCCGGCCTGGGGTGGCGACGCGTGGACGACCCGGACGGTGACTCCGGCCCGTTCATCATTGCCAGATTCGCAAACGCGGACACCGCTCGGAGTGTGGCCCAGGCGTCCAGCGAACGCGGTTTGACCTGCTGGCGACTCGCCGAGTACGGGCTGCACGAGACCGACACCGGTTCTCCTGAGGCGCAGGTC
>CAYMME010000240.1:11708-13539 GCA_964391465.1 uncultured Planctomycetales bacterium | reverse complement strand
GAGCACGGGCAGGCAAGCTGCCCGTGGCACCCGGCTGCCACCGAATTTGAGATGCGCCCGGGGCGCGGCCTGACGGCCGCGAGAGCAGGTGAACAGGGGATCAGGTGAGCAGGTGAGGAAGCGGCCGTAGGGTCCGCCGTGCGTGCCGGACGGAATGGCGAATGCCCAATGACGAATGACGAAGGAATGACGAATGACGAGCGCGACGACCCGAACCTCGGCCGTGCGAAGGCATGTATGGGGCACACTCGCTGTCGACGCGTCGTGCCGGGGGGCTGGCAAACGGCCGCCGAGACGCGCCCGCGGGGAAGCGTGCACGGCAGCATTGAATGCCAGCCACCATCCGACGGCCTCGGCTGGAACGGCGGGGGACTTCCGGAAGAACCGTTGTGCGTTTGGCTGTGATCGCGGTACTGTGTGGAGGACGAAGCCGTGGTACGGTGGAGCCAAGGGACCGGCTCGGTTCCGGGTGGGGTCGGCGCCCTCCGTTGCGGCGGCGCGAGGAGGCGATTCGATCAAGCGGCACGGGACGTGTTCCTGTTTCGCCTGCAGGGAGTTCGCACGAGAATGAGACACAGCACAAGCCTCGCGGCGTTTGCCTTGAGTACTGCAATCCTCTCATCAGGTGATATGGTGAAAGCCGGCGACGATGGCGGTTGGGCTTGGCGTCAGGAGCGGGGTCGGTCGGTGGCCTTGGTGCGCGGGGAGACGATGATCTGGCAGTTCTGCTACGGGCCGGACGAGCCCAAGCCGTACTTCCATCCCGTGGCTCTGCCGGACGGGCGGGTGCTGACCTGGAATCGTCCGCCGGATCACGTGTGGCATCACGGTCTGTGGTTCTCGTGGAAGTACATCAACGGCGCGAACTACTGGGAGCCGGATCGCAAGACCGGCAAGCCCGAGGGTCTCACGGAGTGGGCCAACGTGAAGGCCGTCACGCGTCCCGACCACACGGCGCGGATCACGATGGACGTGACGTATCGCCGGCCGAACGGCCCGCCGGTCTTGACCGAGAAACGCACCGTGGAGGTTTCGGCGCCGGACGCGACGGGCCGCTATCACTTCGACTGGACCAGCGTATTCACCGCGGGCGACAAGGACGTGGAACTGAACCGCACGCCGTTGCCGGGTGAGCCGAAAGGCGTGGCCCACGGCGGCTACGCGGGGCTATCGGTCCGTCTCGCCGAGGATTTCGCGGATCGCCAAGCGGCGACAACAGCCGGTCCGGCCGAGTTCGACGAGCACACCTTCCATCGCTCCCGGGCTCCCGCCCTGGACTACAGCGGTCTGATCGGTGGCCGGGCGGCCGGCATCGCCATCTGTGACCACCCGAAGAACCTGAACCACCCCACGCCGTGGTACGGGATCCGCGGCAAGCCGATGAGCTACCTCAGCCCGGCCGTGATTACCTACGGCCCGCATACCCTCGAGGCGCGGCAGAGCTTCACCCTCCGCTACCGGGTGATTGTGCACCCCGACCGCTGGGCTGCCAAGATGCTCGAGGCCGAGTACCGGCGTTTCGTTCGGGAATCAGCACAGAGCAAGTGACATATCGCGCCGGCGAGGTCGAAGACGGCGCACGTGCGTCCGGCGGCTTCGGTTGTCGGTTCGGATCTCCGGCGTACCGAGAGACCGCTTGGTTCGCGGTCGCAGTCAAGTCGGGGCCGCTGCGCGGCCGCACAACCCACGTAGTCCGTCCCCCACCCTTCGCAAAAGGCCGCGAAGGATGGGGCACCCCACCCGGTGCATCGGAGGCTCGGCGGCGGCCGCGGGCCCCCGCCCGGGGGGGTTTGGGGGCGGGGGCGGGGGGGCACGGGGGGCCCCGGGGGGG
>CAYMME010000240.1:0-11698 GCA_964391465.1 uncultured Planctomycetales bacterium | reverse complement strand
CCGAGTAGGGTTTGCCGTACGGGGCCGGCGATCAAGGAGTGACCCGTGGCGGACCTTGCGCCCGCTCTCCGCAGGCTCCATTTCGGGCGGTTTTGTGCTGGCGGATGTTGCCCTGTGTGCTATACTCGCGGTGCAGTTCGTTGCGAAAGGAGTCGCACATGCACCCCTCGACCGAAACCCAGGTCATCCAACTCTGCGAGTCCGTCGGCCAGTTTTCCGAAGCCGCCATGCGCCAGGCCATCCTGGAGGCAAAGGAGCCTGAGAGGGCAGAGACGCTCATGGCTCGGCTTCGGCACGAGGTCGCGCGGGAGGCCGACGATTTCGTCGGCATGGCCTTGTGCGTCATCCTCGGCGAGGCGCGGGCCCGGGACGCAGTGCCATTGTTGCTCGACGTTGCGACGGCGCGCGAGGAGACCTGCCTGCGCGACGCTGCGTCGTATGCGCTGTGCCGAATGGGTGTCATCGCGCTGCGCGCGGGCATGGAAAGGATCACGTCGGCGGACGATGCATGGGCGCGCGTGCTGGGCTACGAGGTACTCCAGGCGGCCATCGACGCGGACGCCGACACCCGGACGCGCGTGGCGGACTTCTGCGTCGGCCGGGCCGAGGTCGAGACGGCCTGCAGTTGGCCCGAGGGCGACTGGGATCCGGCTGCGGCGGTGTGCGATACGCTCGTCGTGTTGGATGACGAGCGCGTTCGGCCGTTTCTGCAAACACAAGAGAGCCAAGCCCTGTCGCAGAGTGCCCGGGCCATGTGGTCCAGCATGCTCGCCGATCTGGAAGCCGGACGGCGCTGGGTCGTGGCGCCGGATTGGCGCATCGACTGGCCCGAGATGTGTCGCGAGTGGGCGTATCTGCTCGAGCATCCATCCGGCATGGACCTCGCCGATGACGAGTCCATGCACCCCTCGGAGTCCGGTGGCGACGACAGCATCCCGGGAGCGAACGGGCGCCTCGCGTAGACTGCCGGCCCTCCGCTGCCTGCCGTGGCGACAGGACGCTGATCACCCTCCGTTGACCCACCGGGTCCCTTTCACTAATCTGCACCAGTGGAGGGGCATTGGGGTCCTTCGTTCCCAAGCGAATGCATTCATCGCCGGGGCGGCCGGCACCGCTTTGGCATCGCGAGCAATGAGCATGACCGCGTTTCGTATCATGGCCCCGGCGCATCGGTTCGGGCGGATGTTGTGTCTGGCCGCAGTCCTGAGCGGTGTCTTTTCGCAGGTTCGGGCGGCCGATGATCCATACGCGGCGCACATCGCCCCGACGGATCCGCTGCCACCGGAGCAGGAGCGAGAGAAACTTCACGTTCCGCCCGGTTTCGACATCGAGCTGGTGGCCGCCGAGCCCGACATCCGCAAGCCGATGAATATGGCGTTCGACGACCGCGGTCGGTTGTGGGTGACCGAGTCGACGGAGTATCCCTTCCCCCCGAAAGATCTGAGCAAGTCCAAGGATTGCGTCAAGATTCTCGAGGACACCGACGGGGACGGGCGGGTCGACAAGGTGACCCGCTTCGCCGAGCACCTCAGCATCCCGATCGGTGTGCTCCCCGTCTCCGACGGCGCGATCGTCTTCAGCATTCCCAAGCTATACAAGCTCACCGACACCGACGGAGACGACCGGGCCGACCGGCAGGACGAGTTGTACGGGACGTTCGGGCAGGCCGACACGCACGGATTGATCAACGCTTTGCGGTGGGGGTTCGACGGATGGATCTACGTCAACCACGGTTTTGCGAACACGTCGGAGGTGAAGGGGGCCGACGGTCAGTCGATCAAGATGAACTCGGGAAACATCTTCCGCATACGCGAGGACGGCTCGCGCTGCGAGTACTACACGCACGGGCAGGTCAATCCGTTCGGCTCATGCTTCGATCCGTTGGGCAATCTGTACACGGCCGATTGCCACTCGAAGCCTATCTATATGCTGTTGCGCGGGGCGTGGTACCCGAGCTTCGGCAAGCCGCACGACGGGCTCGGCTTCGGTCCGGTCATGTGCAAGCACGATCACGGCTCGACTGCCATTGCCGGCGTTACCTACTACGCGGCGGACCACTTTCCGCCGGCGTATCGTGATACGGTCTTCATCGGAAACGTGGTGACCACTCGCGTGAACTTCGACCGCCTCGAGCCGCACGGGTCGACGCCCGTAGCCGTCGAGCAGCCCGATTTCATTCGCTCCGACGATCCATGGTTCCGCCCGGTGGACATCCGGCTCGGGCCGGACGGGGCGCTGTACATCGCGGACTTCTACAACAAGGTGATCGGCCACTACGAGGTGCCGCTCACGCATCCGGCCCGGGACCGCGAGCGCGGGCGCATCTGGCGCGTGGTCTATCGCGGTACGAACGGCGCACCGCGGCCGAAGGCGCCGCGAGCCGACTGGACGAAGGCGACGGTGCCAGAACTCATCGAGGACATGGGGCATCCGAACCTCGTCGTACGCACCAAGGCCACCAATCAGCTCGTGCAGCGCATCGGACCCGCGGCGGTCGAGCCCGTTCGGGCGGCCGTGACGAAGACGCCGAACGCATTCCGCAGGACGCATGGCATCTGGGTCCTCGAGCGACTCGGGGCGCTCGATGATGAACGCCTGACGGCTGCGGCCCAGGATCAGGATCGCCTCGTTCGCGTGCACGCCCAGCGCATCCTGTCGGAGCGCAAGGAGTGGAACAGCCAGGCCAAGGCACTCGTGCTGGCGGGGCTTCGCGATGAGGACGGCTTCGTGCAGCGGGCGGCGGCCGAGGCCGTCGGGCTCCATCCGCGCACGGCGTTCCTCCGGCCGCTGCTTGACTTGCGGCGGCGCGTGCCGAAAGCGGACACGCAGTTGCTGCACACGGTGCGCATCGCGCTGCGCAACCAGTTCCGGCTCGCGGAGAGCTGGGAATGGCTGGCCGCGAACGGCCGGAGCGATGGCGACACCAAGTTGGTGGTGGACGTGGCGACCGGACTGGACACGGCCGAGTCAAGTGTCTTTCTCCTGGACCACATTCGACGTAACGTCGGGCAAAACGGGAGCTTCTCAACCGATCACGTTCGACATATCGCCCGCTATCTTCCTGAGGGTCGACTGGAGACCCTGTTCGTCCTGGCGAAGGGAGGGGAGAGCGCCAAGATAGATCGCCAGATTTCGCTGTTGGAGGCGTTTCACGGCGGATTGCAGCAGCGGGGGGCGAAGCTCACCGACGGCTGGAAGGCGTGGGGGGAGACACTCGCAGGCCGGCTTCTAGAGGACGGCGATGCGGGCAAGGTGAAACGGGGTCTCGGGTTGGTCGCGTCGATGCGCTTGGACCGCCATCGGAGTCGACTGAGGGCGCTCGCGGCATCCCGGTCGGGCGACGAAGGAGTGCGCAAGTCTGCGTGCGATGCACTCGTCCGGCTTGATGCGAAGGCGAACATTCCGTTGTTGGCGGGCATTCTCGGCGACGCGGCCGAGACGCACGCGATGCGGGAGCACGCCGCCAGACTTCTCGGCGGAATCCGGAAGCCTGCGGCGACGGAATTCCTGGGCACGTTGTTGCGGTCGGTGCCGGAACGATTGGCCGTGCGGATCGCCGAGGAACTGGCCCGACACAAGGAGGGCAAGGATCGGCTGTTGGACGAGATCGAGGCCGGCAAGGCATCGGCGCATCTGCTCACGGTTCGGGGCGTCCGTGAGCATATGGATCGGTCCACGATCCCCGGTCTGAAGGAGCGCATCGAGGAACTGGTCGGCGACATGCCGCCGGTCGAGGAGCGTTTGCGCAAGCTCATCGCGCAGCGGAAGGAGGGCTTCACCAAAGCGAAGGCCGACGCGCAGCGCGGAGCGAAGGTCTTCGAGAAAACCTGCGCGCCGTGCCACCTGATCGGTGAGGTCGGGAAGAAGATCGGTCCGGAACTGATCGGCATCGGGATCCGCGGCGTGGACCGGCTGCTCGAAGACACGCTCGTTCCCAGCCGCAACGTGGACCAAGCGTTTCGGGCCACCGCGCTGCTGCTGGAAGGCGACGTGGTGCGAACGGGCCTGCTGCAAGACGACGAGGGCGAGGCCTTCGTCCTCGCCGACTCCACCGGGAACCTGATCCGCTATCCCAAGGACGAGGTCATCGACTGGCGCACCGAGAACCTCTCGCCGATGCCGTCTAACATCGCCGAAGACCTGCCCGAGCCGGAGCTATACGACCTACTCGCGTTCCTGCTCGAACAACGACAGCCCACCGAGACGCCGAGTACCCGGCAATCGGCAGTCCACCCCGCGACCGGCAAGAGCCATTATTGATCGCTCGTGCCGCATTTTCCCGCTGACGCACTCGGTCGGAGCTTGTCGCGCCCGCCTCATGTCCGCGTTGTCAGGAATCGATGTCCGAGGACAACCCAGGAAGCAGAGGCGGCGTGGACGAGTCCGGACTTGACGAGCTGAGTCATGATTCGGCCGGTCCGGCGGGCCTCCGCCGCGCGTTGCGATCGAGGGCGGCTTGAATGATCCCGCGGTCGAGGTAGAAGTCGGTCTCGCGGATGCGGTCGAAAGCGGTAGCAAGATCCAGCAGGCGGCGTTCCGCTGCGAGTTCCAGGATCCCGACGGTGCCGACAACATTGAGTTTCAGATCCCGGGCGACTTTGCGAGCGTGCTTCTCGTCAAGCAGGATGTAGTGAGCGTTGAGTTCCAGAGCCAGGCGGATGGCCTCCCGCTCACCGCGGTCCCGCGCATCACATTCGAGGAATGTGGTTGGAGAGCGAATCTCGACCCAGCGTGGTTCGGCAGCCAGCCACGCTCGAACCACGGCAGGAGTCCGAGAATGCGATAGTTCTTCGGCGACGGCGGGCGGGATGTAGACGCGCCCGTAGAGCTCGGGGAGCACGTCAATGCAGCGAATCCGGACGAGGATGTTCAGCGGGGTGGCGTCGGAAACGACGATCAACGTGTCGTTCATTCACCCATTTCCGGGAAGTGCTTCGCGAGTGTGCGGCGGTCGCGTTCGAGCTCCTCGAGGTCGTAGTTCATCGGGACCTTGCGCTGCCCGAGCCAAGCCTGAGCCTGGAAGCGAGTCTCGAGACCCAGTAACTCGGCGACCTGACCGAGCGAGAGTTTGCCGGTTCGATAGCCTTCGATGATCAGGGCTTCAAGAGCGGCGCGGTCCAGGTCGTTGCCCCACGCGCCGCGAAGGGCGGCCTCCGCTTCTTTGGGAATGTTGATCTGCACGGTCATGGCGGGGATTCCATGTCAAATCAGCCCAACAACGGTAGGTTACCGCGCGGCGACCGGGTGGTCAATATGCGTATCACGCCAGCAGCTTCTGCACGACCTTTCCGGCGACGTTGGTCAGTCGCATGTCGAGGCCGCTAAAGCGGTACGTGAGCTTCAGATGATCGAGGCCGAACAGGTGGAGGAGGGTGGCCTGGAAGTCGTTGATGTGGATCGGATCCTCGACGACGCTCCACCCGAGTTCGTCGGTCTTGCCGACCACCTGCCTGCCCTTGATGCCGCCGCCGGCGGCGAGGATGCTGAACGCGAACGGGTGATGGTCGCGGCCGGTGTTCTGGGCACGCGAGCCGGCGCGGTTCTCGGCCAGCGGTGTACGGCCGAACTCGCCCGCGACGACGACGAGCGTCGAGTCGAACAGGCCCCGTTGCTTGAGATCCTTGATGAGGGCGGCGATCGGCTGATCGGCCATCGTCGCGTTGAACCGCAACTCCGGATCCAGGTTGCTGTGGTGGTCCCACGAGGCGTGGTAGATGTTGATGAACCGGACGCCGCGCTCCACGAGCCGCCGGGCGAGCAGGCAGTTCTTGGCGAACGTGGCGAACACGCCCTTGCTGCCGCCGCGGCCGCCCTTCATCTTGCTTTCATCCCGGTTGACGCCGTACATCTCCAGCGTCTCGGGCGTCTCGCTGGATAGATCGATCAGCTCGGGTGCTGCCGTTTGCATGCGGTACGCCAACTCGTAGGACGCGATCCGGCTGGCGATCTCCGGGTCGCCGATCTGCTCGTGTCGTTTCTGGTTGAGATCGCGTAGGGCGTCGAGCGACTTGCGCTGCATTTCGGGGCTGAGCCCGGCCGGGTTGGCGAGGTTGAGTACCGGGTCGCCCTGATTGCGGAAGAGCACACCCTGGTAGGTCGAGGGCAGGAAGCCGCTGGACCAGTTGGTCGCGCCGCCACTGCTGCCCCGCCCGGCGGTGAGCACGACGTAGCCCGGCAGGTTCTGCGACTCGGATCCCAGGCCGTAGTTGATCCAGGAGCCCATGCTGGGCCGGCCGAAGAACATCACGCCCGTGTTCATCAGCAGTTGGCCCGGATGATGGTTGAATGCGTCGGTGTGCATCGAGCGGATCAGACACAAGTCGTCCGCGCACGTCCCCAGGTGGGGGAGCAGGTCCGACAGCTCCATGCCGCACTGGCCGTGGCGCGTGTACTTGCGCGGGCTGCCCATCAGCACCGCCGACTCTTTCTGGATGAACGCGAAACGGACCTTCTTGGTCATCGACTCGGGAAGCGGCTTGCCGTGCAACTCGTTCAGCTTCGGCTTGGGGTCGAACAGGTCGAGCTGGCTCGGCGCGCCGGCCATGAACAGGAAGATGCACGCCTTGGCCTTGGGCGCGTAGTGCGGCGGCTTAGGCGCCAGCGGATTGACAGCAGCCGAACCATCGGCGGCCAGGACGCCGTCGCTCTCGAGCAGTGATGTCAGCGCCGCGGCGCCGAGTCCGCTCGCGGCGGTGGTGAGGAAGTCTCGTCGCGAGTGTTGCACTCGTTCTTGGACCGGGTCCATCGCTTCACTCCCGCGTGATGAACTCATCGAGGTTGAGCACGGTTCGTGCCACGGCCGTCCAGGCGGCCGCGTCCGCCGGTTCGACACCTTCGGGCCGGTGATTGCCGGCCAGTTGGACAGTTGCCTCGGAGTTCTGCCGACACAGTGTACGTATCTCGTCGCGCAGTTGCACGAGGCGCGCGACCTCATCGTCGGCGGGTACCCGTCCGAGGCACAGACGGATGAGCCGACGGATGCGAGTGTCGGTGGCGCCGTTCGCCTCGTTCGTTGCCCTCTTGGCCAGCGCCTGGGCGCACTCCACGAAGACCGGATCGTTCAACAACGTGAGCGCTTGCAGCGGTGTGTTGGATCGCTCGCGCCGGGCGCACGTCACGTTCGAGTCAGGCGCGTCGAACGTGGTGAGCATCGGGTAGGGCACCGTGCGCTGGAAGAAGATGTACATCCCGCGGCGATACTTGTCGGCGCCCGGGCTCTCCTTCCACTTCACCGAGTTGGCGTACCCGAGCGCCGCAACATCGCCGGGCAGCGGCGGCCGGACGCTCGGCCCGCCGATCCTCCGGCTCAGCAATCCGCTGGCCGCGAGATACGCATCACGAACGGTCTCCGCCGACAAACGCAGCCGGTTCTGCCGGGCCAGCAGCAGGTTCTTCGGGTCGCGGTCGACCAGTTCGGGTCGTGCGTGCGACGACTGACGGTACGTCGCTGACCGGACGATGTGCCGGATCATCTCCTTCGTGCTCCAGCCGCGATCCGACAGTTCGGTCGCCAGCCAGTCGAGCAACTTCGGGTGCGTGGGCGGTTCGCCGCGCGTGCCGAAATCCTCGACGGTGGTCACCAGTCCCTGGCCGAACAGATGCTGCCAGATGCGATTGACCGTCACCCGCCGCGTGAGCGGATTCGCGGGGTCGAGCAGCCAGTGGGCAAGGTCGATCCGGTCGGGCTGTCCGTTTCGTGGCTCGAATGCGTGCAGCACCTCGAGCGTTCCCGGCTGCACCTCGGCTCCCTTGCGCAGGAAGTCACCGCGAATGTGAACGTGCGTTTTGCGGGTCGGATCTCGCTCGGCGATCACCTGGGCCTGTGTATTGGGTGGCTTGGGTGCCTGCTTGTCGTGTTCTAGAACGGTCTGCGTCAGACGCACCATTTCGGGGTCGATCGTTCCGTAGTACTCGGTCAACGCGGGCTGCTGCTTCTGGGTCCGTTTCTCCGCGGGTACCGCCAACGCAGCGCGGACGCGGTCGGGCAGCCGTAGGGCCTTGCGGGGAGTAGTCGTGGCGAGCAGCCGGAATCGCCCGATGGTGTGGGCCGATCCGTACTGCTGATCGAGCGTGAACGTCAAAGTGGTTCCACCGTCGAGCCCGACGTCGTCCTTCGCGACGAAAACGGCGGAACGGTCGGTGTTCGTGTCGCCGTCGCCCGCACCGATGGCCCAGCCCGTCTTCGGCTTGCCGTCCGTCGCACTAGCGATTGCGAACCCATCCTGTTCACGGTCCGCGTGCGCCCCATCGAACGGTACGGGTTTGGCGGAAGATGGATCGGCGAGCGGAGCGGATTGCGCGGTGAACTCGGAGAGCACGAAGTTGCCGCTATCCGTCCGTCCGGGACCCTTCCTAGGCAGACTCGGTTCGGTCAGGGTCTCGAGGCGGAATCCCGTGATCCCCTCGAGCTTGGTCGTGGCT
Organism: uncultured Planctomycetales bacterium; assembly: GCA_964391465.1. Classification (GTDB taxonomy): domain Bacteria; phylum Planctomycetota; class Phycisphaerae; order UBA1845; family CAYMME01; genus CAYMME01. Next base: position 3,277 of record CAYMME010000240.1, on the reverse strand, counting down.
ACGACGGTGTACTTGTCCTTGATGGGGCGGTTGCCGCCTACGACAAGCGAGCCGTCATCGCGTTTGGTGAAGCTCGCGCCGCCAGCGGAAACGAAACCGACCGGGTCGAGCGGCGTCCACGTGACCTTGGTGTCGCCGAGGCTTTTCTCCCATGCCGGGAGCTTGGCCGCGAGCTTCGGTTTGTAGTTGCTCACGGCGGCGACGAGCGGCGCGTGGGCCTTGTCGAACGCCGCCTTGGCCTGCTCGTACGCGGTCGTCTCCGCGGGAAGCGGGGCCGGGACGTTCACCTCGTTCGAGCTGTTGAAGAACGCGAACAGGCGGTAGTACTCGCGATGCTCGATCTGATCGTACTTGTGGGTGTGACACTCGACGCAATTGACGGTGAGTCCCAGCCACACCGTCCCGGTCGTGTTCACCCGATCAACCACGGCGCGAACGCGGTACTCCTCCTGGTCCACACCACCCTCGGTGTTGGTCAACGTGTTTCGATGAAACCCGGTCGCCACCTTCTGGTCGAGCGTCGGGTTCGGGAGTAGGTCGCCGGCCAACTGCTCGATGGTGAACCGGTCGAACGGCAGGTCGCGGTTGAATGCGTCGATGACCCAGTTGCGGTATCGCCAGGCGTGGGGTCGGATGTTGTCCTTCTCGTACCCGTCGCTGTCGGCGTAGCGGGCGAGGTCGAGCCAGTGCCGTCCCCAATGCTCGCCGTAGTGGGGCGAGGCCAGCAACTCATCCACGACGCGATCGTAGGCCTCGTCGGAGTCATCACTGAGGAACGCGTCGACCTGTTCCGGCGTCGGCGGCAGGCCGGTGAGATCGAGACTCAGCCGCCGGACGAGCGTTGCCCGATCTGCCTCAGGTGAGGGCTCGATGCCTTCGGCCTCGAGCCTGGCCAGGACGAATTCGTCGATCGGATTGCGCACCCAGTTCCAGTTTCGCAGGGCGGGCTCGTCCGGTCGGCGGATGGGCTGGAATGCCCAGTGGTCGACGGTCTTGCCCTTCTTCTTCCCCTCGTTCGGCTTGGGCTTGTCGGTTGCCGGTGCGTCGGGCCACTTCGCGCCCTGGTCGATCCAAGCCCGCAACACGCCGACCTGCTTCGCGGTGAGGCGGTCGCCCTTGGGGGGCATGACCAGTTCTTCGTCGAGCCCGGACACGGCCTGGATCAGCGTGCTCTCGGCGCTCTTGCCGGGGATGAACGCGGGCCCGCGGTCACCGCCTTCGAACGCAGCCGCCTTGTCATGAAGCCGCAGACTTCCGCGGGACTTCTCCTCGCCGTGGCACTTGTGACAGAACTCGGCGAAGATCGGCTGGACATCCCGGGCGAAGTCGACCTTGATGTCGGCGGCCGGCGGTAGCTTGCCGGGGTCCACGGCCGCCGGGCTCAACGCGCCCGCGGTTAGGACGAACCCCACAAGACCGACCCACATCGGCAGCACAGCCCTGCCCGATCGAAAGATCCTCGGACGCACGATACGCACTCCAGTGACTTACGCAGATTGTGTCTCGGCCCTACTGAAGACCCATTTGACCAAACGCGGCACGTCGTGTCAACGTCGTCGCGGCATGGCCGTCGCGCCCGATGGATGGGACACCGAAGTGGCCAATCGGCCTGGGCGCAGGGTGCCCCATCTTTCGCGGTCGTTTGCGAAGGGTGGGGGACGGATACCTCGTGTCGCCGGAGCGACTACTTCTGTGAGAGAACGAGCGTGTGCGGGCCGTGGCAGGTGGTGCACACCGGCTCGGGTTCCGACGTCAGCGGGCGTTCGCAGTCGTGGCAGCGCTCGCAGAACTTGTCAATGTTCTCTCGCGTGAACAGGCGATCGGGCTTGACTTCGTTGTTCTCGTCCCGGACATGCTCGTCGCTGCGCCCGTGACACTTCACGCAGCCGACCCCCTCATCCTGGTGGATCGTGCCGACCACTTCGTCGGCCGCGTCGACGTGGCACATGTCGCAGCCGTTGAAGGGGTCCGAAGCGGTGGCTTGAGAGGTGGCAGGTGCGCTCGATGGCGGATTGGGTGACGCGGCCGAGTCGGCCTGCTCGCCGCGATGCGACGCGCACGCGACAGAGAACGTCAACGCGATGGTGCCGGCCAGCAGGGGGTTCCGCCACGGGGCTCGCGGGCCGCGCCGTGGGCTATGCATAGCGCCAGCCCTTCTCCAACCACGAGCACTCTCCAGACGGCGCCCGCGCGGCGCGTCTCTCAATTCGTTCCCGGCCGGCCGGGGCGAGCTTCGTCCATGATGCGCTGAAGTTCTCCCGCACGTGGGCGAGCGTGTGCACGCCGCAGAGGCAGATGTCGACGTGCTTGTTCTCCAGCACGAACGAGATCATGTCGCGGGGCACGCCGGCATCCTTGCCCGCCAGGTCCCGCTTCTTGAGCAGCGAGCCCCGGGCGAACGGCTTGATCGTGACGACGCCCAGGCCCGCCTCCTTCGCCTTCGGCATGACGTCTTCAGCTACGCGGTGCCGGATGTTGTAGGGCATCGAGCACACGTCGAAGTACTTGCCGAACTTGTCGAAGGCGGTGTAGAACCAGTCAGGTGTGAAATGACAACCGAAGCCGGTGAACCGGATCTTGCCCTGCTGCTTCAGCTTGTCACAAGCCTCCATCGAGTAGGTCATGTCCCAGTAGCCGGAATCGGGTGTATCATTCGCGGTGTTGGCCAGCAGCAGTAGTTCGATGTGGTCGGTCTGCCACAGCTTCAGGCGCTTCTCCGTCCACTCGTACACTTCCTTCTTGTCGTTTGCGTTGCCCTTCATCTTGTGCGACGGGCGGACGCAGATGATCGCCTCGTCGCGCCGGCCGAGTCGCTTGAGGGCCTCGCCGGGCACGCTGCTCTCGTGGAGGTCGGTGCAAGAGTCGAAGTAGTTGACGCCCATGTCCAACGCCGCGCGAATCATTTCGACGGCCTCGTCGACGGTGGTCCTGCGCATCCCGCCCTTGCCGTCGGGCACGCGCTTGTAGGCCCAACTGTGCCCGCCGAAGCCGATCTCGGACACCATCAGACCGGTCTTGCCCAGGGGGCGATGCTTCACTCGTCCAGCCGGAGGCTTGGCCGCGTCGGCCGCGCCGCCCGACACTGGCGATGACGCGCAACCCGACAGGGCCGATACGCCCATACCGGCGACCACCGCGCCGCGACCAGCTTGCTCTATGAAGCCCCGTCGCGTCGACCTGTTCTTGCGTTCAGTTCGTGAAGTGTCCCTGGTCATCGCACTTGTCCTCGCGTCACGTACCGATCGGCAGCAGTTCACTGTAGTCTGCTTCACCCAAT
>CAYMME010000239.1:12163-13539 GCA_964391465.1 uncultured Planctomycetales bacterium | reverse complement strand
ATCTCGTTCTGCCGGCCGATCACCGGATCCAACTTGGCTTCGCGGGCCAGTTCGGTCAGGTCGCGCCCGAACGAATCCAGGGCGGGGGTCTTGCTCTTACCCTTGCGGGGGCCGGATTCCGGAGCCGGCATCGGACCGGCCTCCTCACCTTCCGCCCCGGCCCCGAGCAGGTTCAGCACCTCCTCCCGCACCTCTTCCAGTTTCAACCCGAGGTTCTCGAGGACCTGGGCCGCCACCCCGTCCTGCTCGCGGAGCAACCCGAGCAGCAGGTGCTCGGTGCCCACATAGTTGTGGTTCAGGTTCCGGGCTTCCTCAATCGCGTACTCGATGACCTTCTTGGCCCGGGGCGTCTGTGGAAGCTTGCCCATCGTGACCATGTCCGGGCCACTCTTGACCAGCTTCTCCACCTCGAGGCGGACTTTCCGCAGGTCGACGTCGAGGTTCTTCAGGACATTCGCCCCGACCCCGGAACCTTCCTTGACCAGCCCGAGCAGGATGTGCTCGGTGCCGATGTACTCGTGATTGAAGCGCTGAGCCTCCTGATTGGCCAGCGCCATGACCTTGCGAGCACGATCGGTAAACCGCTCAAACATTACAATTGCCCCTCAAACGTACGAAGGCAGCCACCGGTGCCCGGATGGCACACCAGGGTGCTGGGGTTTGTGCACGAAATCATCCGTCCCGGACGCATCCATTTGCGTCGGCACGGGATTCTAGCAGCAAGCCCCAAGGCCTTCAAGACGACCGACGTCCGCATCGATCCCGTAACTCCTCTTCATCTCGACATCGCGATCCAGCCGCCGATCGCACAGGCGTTTGCGCATCCCCTTCGGGTGAAACGTCTTGCGCTCGATTCCGGCTTCGTCGCAACGGTCGGGCGGCCAGGCTCAGACGCGACCCCTTCCCTGCGGGTCCGATAGGCGAGTTGCCGCCTGCGCGGTACCGTCCAACCTCGAAACACGTCGCCAAACTCTGCGCGCCTCTTTAGATCTACCTTGCGCGGTAAGCAGATCGGCCAAGCGGACGTTGGCCTCGACGTCCTCATCATCCAGCGTCAGGGCAACGCGAAGGAGTCCGCGAGCCTCTTTCAGATTCTCGTCTCGCATCGCCTCATCCGCCCGACGCAGCAGGGACGCCATCTGCTCGGGCAGGTCGGGATCGTTCAGAAACGCCAGCCGGCTGCGAACCAGCATCTGAGCGCCCACCCAGATCGCCCCCCCGCAGAGCCAGGCCACGACCTGAACCCAGAACGGGAGAGCCAGTGGAGCCAGCAGCCAGGAGAATAGCCCGACCCCAGGGTAAGGGCCAAAAAAAAAGAAGTGCACCGGCCCAGCCACAAACCCCGCCGCACGAACAGGCCCGTGCCAGGCAGAAGG
>CAYMME010000239.1:0-12153 GCA_964391465.1 uncultured Planctomycetales bacterium | reverse complement strand
ATGTCCTCCGACCTCACCCCATAAGGGTTTTGCATGTGCTGCATGCTGCAGGAGAATAGCCCGACCTCGAGGGCAAGGGCGAAGAACAGAGATGTGCACAGGCCCAGCCACTCACGCCGCAGCAGGATCAGGCCGGTGCCAGGCAGAAGGAGATTCAGGATGACCGCGACCCGGTGGCGCTTCACTGCAGCTCTTCGATTCGTGACGGCACGTTCCCGGAGCCTGGCCCCAGGGTCGGTTCGGGGAGTGGTCACGCCTTTGCGGCCGCAGCCTGGTTGACCAGAAACAGCACCGCCGTCCGGACGTTCAGCCCGTTGCTGACCTGACGCAACACCGTGCTTTGCGGGCCGTCGGCAACCTCCGGAGCTACCTCCACGCCTCGGTTTACCGGACCCGGGTGCATCACGACGGCGTCCGGCTTGGCTCGCGAGAGCCTGGCCGCATCAAGGCAGAACAGTCTCGAGTACTCGCCCACCGACGGGAAGACCTGACTCGTGATCCGCTCGTTCTGAATGCGGAGCATGTTGAAGACGTCGACCTCTGGCAGAACCTCATCGAGATCGTGGCAGATCTCGGCGCCGAATCTGCGCATCGCGGAGGGGACCAGCGTGGCCGGACCGACGAGAATCACTCTCGCCCCCAGCTTGGTCAGGCCCCACAAGTTCGACCGCGCGACGCGGGAGTGGGCGATGTCACCCACAATGGCCACTGTCAGCCCCTCAATGCGCCCCTTGACTTCGCGAATGGTGAACATGTCGAGCAAGCCCTGCGTGGGATGCTCGTGTTGGCCGTCGCCGGCGTTGACGACACAGGCATTGATGCTGCGGGCCACGTCCAGCGGTGCTCCCGCCGCCTTGTGGCGACAAACCACGATGTCCGCCCCCATGGCCTCGATGACCCGGGCCGTATCGCGGAGTGACTCACCCTTGCTGAGCGAGGAGCTGCCGGCCGAGAACTCGATCACGTCGGCCGATAGACGCCGCGCCGCGAGCCCGAAGCTCGTTCGCGTCCGCGTCGAATCCTCGAAGAAAAGGTTGACGACGACCTTGCCCCGCAGCGCCGGAACCTTCTTCACGCTCCGGGTCGAGACCGTCTTGAACCCCGCCGCCGTGTCCAGGACGTGCAGCAGTTCTTCGGGTGATGCCGATTCGAGATCGAGCAGGTGCTTGCGCGTCCAGGTGAACCCCGACTTGTCCGACTTGGTCTTCGGTCCGGCTGCGGTTCGGGTTCGGCGCATCGGAGCGTTCTTCGTCTTCGTGGTCATGTGATCTGCACGGCCTCCTCGTCGTCGATCCCCGAGAGCATGACTTGGACGTGGCCCTCGGCGGAGTCCGAGTGAACGCCCACGTAATCGGCCTGAATGGGGAGTTCACGGCCCGGCCGGTCGGCAAGCACGGCCAAGCGAATGGCCCGCGGTCGCCCCAGATCCATCAGGGCATCGAGCGCGGCCCGGATCGTCCGCCCCGTCCAGAGCACGTCGTCGACCAGGATGATGTGCCGGTCGTCGATGTCGAAGGGGATCTCCGTCTTGCGCACCACGGCGTTGGGTCCGATTTCGTGCAGGTCGTCGCGGTACAGCGTGATATCCAGCGCCCCGTGCTCGATCGGGTCGCTCCCCATCTCCTGCAGCAGCGGAATGAGGCGTTCGGCGAGGATGTCCCCGCGCCGGCGAATCCCGATCACCGCGATCGGGGCGTCGGACGGGGCTTCGCTTAGGATCTCGCTGGCCAGGTAGCCTAGTGCCCGCTCGATGCCGGCGCTGTCGAGTAACAACTCCATGGGCCGACTCCTTCGCCGCGAGGATACCGCACGGACGGGCCGTCGAGCAAGCAACAATCCCCCGATCGACGCGATAATCCTCCGCTGCAACCGTGTCCCGGAGCACATCACTGCGCGTGCTTCGGGGCGAACGTACGGAGCGACCCTGCGTGCGGCGATGGTTGAAATCGCTGCCTGGCCGGACTAACATAGAGTGATTGGACCCCACGCAGGCGGAGAAATCTCATGCCAGAGGAATTCGAAGGAAAGAAAATACTTATTGTTGACGATGACCCTGACATCGTAACTGCCATTCAGGCAGCTTTTGGTGACTCCGGTGCCGAGCTCGAACAGGCCGCGGACGGCAACGCCGCCCTCGAAGCCGCCGAGCGGGGCGAACCCGACCTCATTGTCCTCGATGCCATGCTCCCCAAGCGCAGCGGCTTTCTCGTCCTCGAGAAGCTCAAGGCGAAGAAGCCGCGCGGCACCAAGCCGTATATCATCATGATCACCGGGAATCAGGGCAAACGCCACCAGCAGTGGGCCCTGAGCCTTGGCGTCGATGACTACCTCAACAAACCGTTCCGCATGGAACGTCTGGTGAAGTCCGCCACCAAGCTGTTCGAGGCCGAAAGCACCAACTAGCCGGCCCCACGCCGCCGGGCGTCCGCAGCGACGCCGCTGCCACCTGAACCCCGAGTGCGGGGTCCCGTGAATAGCCGCCGCCCAGCCGCCGCGGGCACGGAACGCGCAACCGTCGGTTCCGCTCGCCAGGCCGGAGGTGCGCGCCCCGGGAGCAAGGCCTGCACAACGAGTCGGCTGCTGCTATACTGTCGCGACGGAAAGAGTCGGGCGGGCGTTTCGTGCCGCGCCATCACCCGTTGCGGAGAGCCAATGACAATGCGAAGCAAGCGCATGCATCGTCGCACGTTCTTGCGGTCTGCCGTTGCCGGCGGTCTCGCGGGATCCGGGCTGAGCCGAGCCGCCCTCGCCGCCGAAGGGGCCAAGGGTGCCAACGAGCGCCTCGTGGTTGCCCACATCGGCCTGGGCAGCCGCGGCAACGCGTTGATGCGGCAGACGCTGGGATCCAAGAACTTCGCCGTGGCCGCCGTTTGTGACGTCGATCAACAGCACCTGGCCCGGGCGAGGGAGAAGGCCGGGCCGAAGGCCGACGCCTATGGCGACTACCGGAAGATTCTGGACCGAAAGGACATTGACGCCGTCGTCATCGCCACACCCGACCACTGGCACGCGCTGACCACGATCGACGCATGCCGGGCCGGCAAGGACGTCTACTGCGAGAAACCGCTGTCGCACGGCATCATCGAAGGGCGCAAGATGATCGAGGCGGCGCGGAAGCACAAACGCGTTGTTCAGACCGGCACCCATCACCGCATGGAGGCGACCGTCCGCGAGCCGTGCGAGTTGATCCGGTCCGGACGCATCGGCCGGGTCCATCACGTCGAGATGTGGATGTGGGAGAACCCGTTCTTCAAGAAAGGCCCGGGCTCGAGCCCGCCGTCGCACCTGGACTGGAACCGGTGGCTCGGACCGGCCCCGATGGTCGAGTACCATCCCAAACGCTGCCACCGCAACTTCCGCTGGTTCCGCGACTACGCCGGCGGCTACATGACCGACTGGGGCGTTCACATGTACAACGTCGTCAGTTGGGCCATGGACGTCGACCGCGTCCACCCGGTGCAGATCGAAGGACGGGAGACCCCGTACGAGGATAGCCTCTACGAGTTCCCCGAGACCCAGAACGTCACCTGGCACTTCCGTGACCCCGACTTCAAGATGACTTGGACCGAGCCGGGACCGAAGTCCGCGCCCGAGCGGCACGGGATGCGATTTCACGGCAGTGACGGCGTGCTCTTCGCGTGGTTCAACGGCTACAAGGTTCTGCGCAACGGCAAGCCCGTGGACGTCCCCAAGTCCGGGTCACAGAGCGGTGATGTGTCACTACCGCGCGCCCCGGGGAACGTTCAGAACTGGCTTCACTGCATCAAGACCCGGGGGCGCCCGATCAATGATGTCGAGGTCGGGCACCACAACGCGGCGGTCTGCCAACTGGGAAACATCGCGTCGCAGCTCGGACGCTCGTTGCGTTGGAACCCGACTGAGGAGCGGTTCGTCGACGACAAGCAAGCCGACCAGATGCGCTTGCGTTCCTATCGGACGCCATGGGCGTTGGCGTAGGGGGGACGGTTTCGACCGAGCGGGGGCCCCGATTCGGACTTTTGACACGCCGCGCTGGGCGGCGCCCGGCATCGCGATGCGATAACGCCGCCTGTCGGGGGCACCGAAGCGAATCAGCGACGATGAGAGCACCGTGAACGCAATCGTCTACGCAGGCCAACCGGTTTTCAATCGCAGCCATCCCGATCCCGAGCCCGATCGCGGCGAGGTGCTGATCCAGGTGCGCCTGGCCGGCATCTGCGCCACCGATCTGGAGATCACGCGGGGGTACATGGGGTTCCAGGGCGTGCTGGGCCACGAGTTCGTCGGCACGGTCGTGTCGGGCCCGCGGAACTGGAAGTCCAAACGCGTCGTGGCCGAGATCAATTGCGTCTGCGGCAAATGCGAGATGTGCCACAGCGGGCTGGCCAACCACTGCCGGCGCCGGACGGTGATCGGGATCAGCGGGCGCAACGGCTGCTTCGCCGACCAGATCGCAGTGCCGGAGCGCAACCTGCACGAAGTCCCGGACACGATCTCCGACGAGGAGGCCGTGTTCGTCGAGCCGCTGGCGGCCGCGTTCCAGGTGGTCAAGCAGTGCCCCATCGAGCGGCGCACCCGCGTCACGGTCGTCGGGTCCGGTCGCCTGGGGCTCCTTGTGGCCCAGGTGCTCAGCGCGGTCGGCTGCAAGCTGGACGTGGTGGGCCGCAATCACCAGAGCCTGCTGTTCTGCGAGAAGAAGGGCATCCAGGCCTACCACATCGACGAGCTGGTCCGTCGTGCCGACCGTGACGTGGTCGTCGAGTGCACCGGCGCACCGGTCGGCTTCGAGGTAGCCACGAGCCTGGTTCGCCCACGGGGTACGATCGTCCTCAAGAGCACCTACTCTCAGTCCGCCCAACTCAATCTCGCCCCGGTCGTCGTCGATGAAGTCACCGTCCTCGGCAGCCGGTGCGGACCGTTCGCCGAGGCCCTCGGCGCGTTGGCTCGCAAGGAGATCGACGTGTCGTCGATGATCACCAAACAGCTTCCACTGGCGCGGGGCGTGGAAGCTCTCGAGCTGGCCGCCCAACCGGAACACACCAAGGTGATTCTCAAGGTCGCGTCGTGATGAGGGCGCGCGTGCCGCCGATTCCACCCCTTGTCTCCGAGGACGGGCCGATCGGTCCGCTGTATCGCTTCCCGGCGTTGGTGGGGTGCGAGCGGCTGCTGCACGTCGTGACCGGGGCACCGGCCAACATGGCCACGCATCTGGGGCCCGATCGCGAGCAGGCCGCGGGTCGCCGGCGCGCAATCTGTGAGTCGCTCGGGCTTCGCTTCGAACAACTCACGTCGACGTGTCAAGTACACGGTGCGGAGGTGTTCCTGGTCGATCCGACATCGGCGGGAACCGGCCGGGGGGTGCGCGACGGCACGGAGCCGGCCGCCGACGCCCTGGCCACCGACGTGCCCGGGGTTGCACTGCTGGCGCTGTCCGCTGACTGCCCCCTGATACTGGTCTTCGACCCGAGCCGGCCGGCCGTGGGGCTGGCCCACGCGAGCTGGAAGGGTACGGTGGCCGGTGTGGCTCGCGGGCTTGTCGAGACGATGCGACGCACGTTCGGCTGCGACCCGCGGACCATGGTGGCCGCGATCGCTCCGTCGGCCGGTCCGTGTTGCTACGAAGTCGGCGACGATGTCGTTACCGCGGTCGCGAGAAGCCTCCCGAATCACGAGCAGCATCTCGTGGCCGGGCACGACCGACCGCACTTCGACCTCTGGTCGGCAAACACCGCCCAACTCATCGAGGCCGGCCTGTCCCCCGAGGCCGTCACCGCAGCGAACGTGTGCACGATCTGCGACCGACGGTTCTTCTCATATCGCCGCGACGGCGGCGGCACCGGACGATTCGCCTTCATCGCGGCAATTCGGGAAGACCCCGGCGCATAAACCGGCCCCGCCGGCGATCCTGAGCATGCACTTCTCGGGGGCCGCATCGAGCCTCCCGACAGTCCTTGCGTCCTACATTGTTGACATTTATCTCGTTGCCTCCGGTCGCAATCTCGGCGCCCTGCCGAGTTCGTATCGTATGCTGTTATCTGGTGCGCGCCGGGCGCGGATGCCGCGACGGCCCTATCGGACGCACCTTGGCAGCCCGTTGAAGAGCCTGCCGCACCGGTATCAGTTACGGGAAAGGACGCGACATGAAAGAACCACAACACGAGTTTGAGCACGAACTACAACACGAAGACCACCACGAAGAACAACACGAATCAGGTGTGAACAGCGTCAGGCTGTTTCTAGGTGCGTTTCTGGCTGTCGTGATCGTCGGCACCGGCGTTCTCTGCCTCGAGCCGGTGGTCGGACACGTGCGCAAGGAGACCTCGCCGTATGTCGACAGTCTCAAGGCGGGCGTAGCCGAGCTGCGTACCGTTCCCGAGAAGCACTGGTGGCGCGACCGGAAAGTCTATTTCAACGTCGATACGATGTGGTTCGCCACCGACGACGAGGTCTCCGAGCACAAGGACCGGCAGGCCGACTGGGAGGAGGCCATGGAGGAGCATCGCGAGGCCATGCAGAACCGGGACTGGTAGGCACCGGCCGTTGGCATCGAGGCCTTGCATCTTTCGTCCATGAGCGTTCGATGAACCGTCTCCGCTGCAATCCCATGTAACGCTCAGGCGTGCAGTGCGAGCTGTCCGGCGAGTTGGAGCGACTGCCGCCGATACTCATCCGCGCGGTGGGGGTCCCCGTTTCGGGCCCTGCGGATGACGATGTACTTCTGCAACTCATACAGAAGGTAGAAGACGCGCCGAACCTCGGCCTCGGGCGACGTGTCGCGCGGCCGGCCGTACCCCTCCCAGAACGGCGGCTCGGAGATCCCGCAGTAGTCGAGCACCGCGAACTCGATCTCCGGATCGCCCCACAGCGCCCGATCCCAGTCCACGAGACACGTCAGCCGGCCCTCGTCGTCCGCGAGGATGTTCTGGGCCCAGATGTCCATGTGCAGAAGTGACGCGGGCACCGACCGGCTGAACACGACCAGGTACCGGTCGAGCAATCCGCGCATATGAGCGGCCTCATCGTGGTCGTACCCACCGCATTGCTCGATGTCGTCCAGCAGCAGATTCCACATCTGCCGGAATGCGGCGTTCCAGTCGTGCTGCGGCTCCATCGGCCGGTGCGCGCCCACGTAGCCGTAGCGGTCGCCCTGAATCGCGTGAACTTGTGCCAACGCCCGGCCGACTTCGCGGAATACCTCGGCACACGCCGCGCGCGACAGACTCCCATGATGCGAGATCGGCGTTCCCGGCATCCGCTCCATGACGAGGTAGTCGCGATCGATCCGTTCGTGACCGGCGTCGTGAGCAAGGATCGTCGGTACCGGAACCTCCGTGCGGGCCTGCACGCGCGCGTGTACGTCCGGCTCCTGTCGCATCATCCGGTGCTCGTAGAAGAGCATGCGCGACCGGTCGTCCGGCGGCGCGATGCGCAGCACGAACGGCCGCGGACCGCCCTCAACGAAGTAGGTCGTGTTGAACTTCCCTGTCCGGCAAGGCTCGAACGTCAGTGCGTCCGGCGGGGCGTCGACATGGTCCGACACCACACGGGCAAGCAAGTCGGCTGGGAAGGACTCATGTGCCATTGCTGCAGCCTGGAGCCCGACATCACGCCGTCGCTGGTGCGGGTGGCCCGGCGGGCGCGGGCCCCAGGACGGGTGCATTCTTGTCACCCTTGTAGGCGGTCAGCACATCCTGCTTCGCGTCGATGAGCTTGCGCAGTGTTTCTTGTGCGGAACGGAACACCTCTTCCGGTGGGGCCAGGCCGGGCTCTAACCGCTTCGGCCACGCGAACATCAGGTAGCCTTCGTACGCCACGCCGCGGAGCAACTGGACCATGCGGTCAAGCTCCACGTCGCCTTCGCCGAGAGGCGCGCGATCGATCGGTCGTCCATTGTTCTCGAACTTGCCGTCACACACGCGGGTCAGACCGATGCGAACACCGAGGCGCGGCACAGCCACGCCGGGGCGATCGAGAACGGTCGTGCCGTTGAACGGGTTGTAGCACGCCTTGACGGCCGGGTGCGAGACGAAGTCAAGCACGAACCACGTGGCCGCACTGTCGGAGAAGTCGCCCTGGTTCTCGATCACGAGCGTGACGCGATGCTCGGCGGCCACCGGAGCCAGATCGCGCATCGCCTCGGCGATCCGGCCGAGCGTGGCGTTTCGAGTCTCGAAGCCCAGCAGCGGAATGCGCCCACTGACCCCGGATTGCACGCACACGAAGGGCACGCCGAGCCGGCCCGCAAGCTCGATGTACTCGCGAACCTTCGCCTTCTCGTCGGCGACCTCGTGCCGCTTGCGCGAATGGAATGAAGCGTCGCTCGCCAGACAAACCAACTCGACGCCCGCCTCTGCGAACATGGCTCGCACCGCGTCCGGATCGGAAGCCAGCGCCGCCACGGCGGGCAAGTGCATCTGCCCCTGCAAGCCGCAGAGCTCCACGCCGTCGTAGCCCATCTCCTTGGCGTTCGAGACGATCGCCTCGAGATCCCAATCCGGACAACCCAGTGAGCTGTAACCGACCTTCATGGATGAGTACCTGTCTGCGTGTTGTCAGCCGCGACCGGCACCGGCGGGCACCTTATCCGTTCGCAGGGCCCACGTGCCCGCCTGAGGCCGAGCATGCGACCGAGCCGCGCAACGCCAGCCGGTTCTTATAGCCGATCTCCGTTGCCCGCGCCAAACCCGGACGCCTCCCGACCAACATTGGCCATTCGTCATTGGGGTTGCGGGCGAAACCCGCGCTGGGTATAGTCTACTCTTCCGGCACGGCGCGGGCTGTGCCGAACGGTTCGGGCTTTCAAATAGACTGAGGTTCCGTGATGCGACCAGATCGACGTTGCGTCGCTGCGCTCCTGATTGCGCACGCGGTTCTGTGGACGATTGATGCGGCGCGGGCGAGCGAGCGCGATCTCGACTCGGCCCGCTGGATCTGGAGCGGTCCCGGGGCGGTGCAGGACGCACCGAAGGAAACCGTTTTTCTTCGTCACACCGTGCGGCTCGACGGCAGGCCGACGCAAGCCGAGATTGTGGCCAGCGCCGATAACGGTTTGCGTCTATTCGTCAATGGTCGCGAGATCCTCCGCAGCGACAACTGGGAGGTCCCGGTCAAGGCCGACCTGGCTCCGTTCCTGCGACCCGGCGAGAACGTCCTCGCGGTGCGAGCGCAGAACAAGGGAGGCGCGGCGGGATTGCTCGTTGTCGGTCACGCCGTACTCGAAGGCGACAAGCGGATGGACCTGTCCACCGGCGAAGCGTGGCGGTGGACCAACAAGGCACCGACCGGTTGGGATCGCGTCGGCTTCGATGACGCGCAGTTCAAGCCGGTCGCGGTACTGGGCGATGTGAGTGCTTCACCGTGGCGGATTGACGGCAAGCTCGATCAAGCCGTGACGCCGCCGATGCCGCGCGGCCCCTCGTTCTGGACCGAGTGGCGGCGCCGGCAGGATGCGGAACTCGCCAAGCAGCCGCGCCCTCACGGACCTCCGGAGAGCACCGGGGCCGAGAATCCCGTCGACGCTCTCCTGTACGCAACTTGGCAAGAGGAAAGCACCAAGCCGCCCGCCCGGTGCGCTGACGCGCGGTTCGCCCGGCGCGCGTATCTTGACCTTGTCGGGCTCCTACCGCCCGTCGAGGTGTTGGCGAAGTTCGAAGGCGATGACCGTCCGGACAAGCGTGACCGCCTGATCGACACGTTGCTGGCCGACGACCTCGCGTACGCCGAGCACTGGATGTCGTTTTGGAACGACCATCTGCGCAACGACGAGCAGACCGCCATCGACGGGCTGCGCAAGCCGATCACGACGTGGTTGTTCGATGCCTTGCTCGCCAACATGCCGTACGACGTGTTTGTGGCGAACCTCCTGAACCCTGATGTGTACGGGCCCGAAGGATACGTGCGCGGTGTGCAGTGGCGCGGCGCGGTGAGCGCCTCGCAGCAACCCGCCCTGCAAGCGGCACAGAACGTGGCCCAGGTCTTCCTGGCCGCACCGATCAAGTGCGCCTCGTGCCATGACTCGTTCATCGACGATTGGACTCTGCACGACGCCTACGGGCTGGCCGGCTTCTTCTCCGAGAAAGATCTGACCATCCACGAATGCGACAAGGCGACCGGTGAGGTGGTTTCGCCACGCTTCATGTTCCCGGAGGTGGGCGGCGTCGAGGCAACAGCCGGCCTCGCCGAGCGCCGTCAACGCATTGCGGAGCTGGTCACCTCGCCGCGCAACCCGCAGTTCGCCAAGGCCATCGTCAACCGCATGTGGCGTCGTCTGACCGGGCGAGCCTTGTTCGAGCCGCTGGACACCTATGACGCCGAGAAGGTTGTCCACCCCGAGCTGCTGGAGTGGCTCGCCGATGATTTCATTCGGCACGGGTACGACGTCAAGCACCTCTTGCGGCGCATCGCGGTGTCGCACGCGTACCAGTTGCCGGCGGTCGCGAAGTCGGAGCAGAAGGACGACTCGCAGCGCTTGCCGGGGCCGCCCCTGCGACGTCTGGCCGCCGAGCAAATCGTGGACGCGGTGGCCACCGTGACCGGCTACTGGCCCGAAACGTCGGCGATGAGTGCCGCCGTGAGCAACGATCGCATGCGGGCATGGCGGCACAAGGTGCCGGACACGCTGGCTCGGGCGCTGGGACGCCCCGCGCGCGAGCAGGTCAACACGAAACGTGAGGCGGATGCCACGGTTCTGCAAATGCTCGAGATGGTCAACGGAACCGTGCTCGCCGAGCGGCTCGCCAAGGGGGCCGAAACACTTCTGGCCACGCCGCTCGGCCGCGAGAAAGACGCACGGAAAGTGATCGAAGTCTTGTACGGTCGGGCCATGAGCCGGCCGCCGACGGGCGAAGAAGTCGAGATCTTGGCGCCGCTGATCGGTTCGGCCGACAGCCCTGCGGAGCAACGACGACCCGGATGGGAAGACGCGCTATGGGCCGTCTTCCTGGATCCCGAATTCCAGTTCATCTACTGATGAACCGAGCCGTGACCGTGAGCGAGCGGTGCGGCGGGCCCCACCCGCCGCTGGCCGCGGAGAGACGATGATGACGGCAGACGATGCCATGCAGCGCAACGAGACAACGCGACGAGGCTTTCTGCGAGCGGGCCTAGCGGCCGGAGCGGCGGTCACAACCGGGCTGAACCCGGCCGCGGTGGCAGCCCGGCGCAAGAAGAAGAAGCTCGAGCCGACGGCCGACACGCTGATTCTGCTTTGGATGGCCGGCGGGCAGGCCCACACCGAAACGTGGGATCCCAAGCGATACACGCCCTACGAGAAGGGGCTCGACGCGAATCGCGTGCTCTCGACGTTCGACTCGATCCCGACGAGCGTCGACGGATTGCGCATCGCCAAGACGCTGCCGCACACGGCCAAGGTGATGCACCACGGCACGCTGATCAAAACGTTCCGGCCGGCCGACCTGGGCAAGATCCTGCACTCGCGGCACCAGTACCATTTCCACACCGGGTACGTACCGCCGCTAACCGTTGACGCCCCGCATATGGGAGCCTGGATCGCCAGGAAGCTGGGGCCTCGCGAGCCCGGCGTCCCGCCGTTCATCGACATCGGGCAGCGCTTCGACGTTTCGGGCGGAGAGTCGTTCGAGGTCAAGGCCTTCCACACGGCCGGGATCCTCGGCGACCAGTACGGTCCGTTCCTCGTGCCGGTGCCCGGCGAGGCCACCGCCACCGGGCTGCCCAAGCTGGCGAATGCCGTATACAGGCCGTCGCCGTCCTGCGGGGGCACCGATTCGTTCAACCCAAACGGATCGTTGGCCGGAAAAGTCGATACCAGCAAGATCACGGCGCCGGCCTGATCGAGACCCAGCAGTCTCAGGTGGGTGGGGTCCCACGCGAACACGAGGTCGACCGCAGACAGCAACTGCGTCGACGCATCATCCGACACTGCGTACAGACCGATCCCTGCCGTCTCACCGACGTTGACCGTTTGGTCAGCCGGTCGAAACTCGATATTGATCTCGCCTCGGACCGGGTTGGACGTCACGACGACCAGCAGAAGAGCAAGACCCTCGAACCGACGGTTCCAGCGGCGGACGCACACACCAGCCTCCTTCGCACGGGTCGATACCGCGGGGCGATCGCCATGATGCGTCAGTGTACCTTGCGAGACCTTTCACGGCAAGAGCGGATTCGAGAGACATCTATTCTAGACAGGACGTT
>CAYMME010000238.1:0-13560 GCA_964391465.1 uncultured Planctomycetales bacterium | reverse complement strand
CAGGCGTCGGTCGCTTGCGAGCGAGGTTGGCCCGTGGTCTCGCGTGACACGCTCCGGCCACGGGCAAAGCCCGACCCTCGCGGGTCGGCCCCTGCCCATGCCACCCTCTTTGCACACACACACACACGCAGCTGGCATCGCCGCTTGCATGGCGTTCGTGTTGGCGTCCTCGGTAGGGGTGGCGCGGGCGGCGGAAAGCACGGCGGCGCTATTGGACGCTCGACTCTCGGGCGAGGATGCTGCGCTCGTCGATGCGCTGGACGGACAGCTCAAGCGGGCCGGGTACACCGTCGCGCGACTGGATGCGGCCGGGCTGTGCGATCCGGCGCGCCTTTCCGCGGAACAAGTCGATCTTCTCGTTCTTCCCGACGGCGCGACGCTTCCGGCGGCAAGCAAGGACTCGCTTGGCAGCTTTCTGCGTGATGGTGGTGATCTCATCGCCCTGCGGGCGCCGCTCTGGCAGCGGGCGGTGCGCGAGGTAGACGGTGAGTGGCGCACCGTCGATGAGTTTCAGCGGGCATCAGCCGGCACGCCGCCGCCGCACGTGGTCTTCGATTTCGATCCCGACGACATCAAGGGTTGGCAGCGCTCCAGCAACCGTCCCGAGCGGAAGTCGGTACAGAGAACCGTCGTTGACGGTCCAGCGCCGGGGCGGCGCGCGTTGCACGTCACCATTACGGGGCTCGACGGCTGGGACACGTACGGACCGCCTAGCATCGAGGCACCGTTCCCGACCGGCCACACGCTCACGGTCTTCTCGGCCAAGGGTGGACCCCGGACCCGGCAGCTTGCCGTCGAATGGCGCGAGAAGGACGGCTCGCGCTGGATGGCCGTGGTGCCGCTCTTCCCCGAGTGGCGGCGATACGTGCTCACGCCGAAGGACTTTCGCTACTGGGAGAGCAACCCGGCCCGAAGCGGGCGCGACGACGGGTTCCGCCCCGAGAACGCGACGCTCATGACCGCGGGCCTGGCCTTCACGCACACCGGGCACGTGGGTGGCGATCACGAGTACTGGGTCGGCCCGTTCGGCACGGCCAAGCGCGGACCGGAGCACGAGGCGCTCCTGCACAAGTTCACGCCCCCGAAGCTGGATACGCTTTGCCCCGACTACAAGCTCTTCGACTCGCACGACGCTGCGACGCTTCGCGTCCGGCCGGATCAGGCCTTCCTCATGGAGGAGCGGATCCCGTTGCCGACGACCATACGCTGCCCGCATCCCAGGCCGCGCGGCGCCGGCTTCGACAAGGGACGGACGTCGCGGTGGATTCCGCTACTCGAAACGCGCACGGCCGACGGGAAGTGGCGCGGCACACCCGCAACGTTGTTGCTGCACGCCGAGGGCAAGCTCAAGGGCAGCGTCTGGGCCTCGTTCGGCGTCGCCGACCCCGCGTGGTATCGCTCGCCGGCCGTGTTGCGCACCATCGGACAAATCGCACGCCGCATGCGCAGCGGCCTCTTCATCGTCGACGGCGGAACGAACTTCTACACGTACTTCGCAGACCAGGAGATGCAGCTCGGTCTTCGAGCGGTGAACCTGGGTACCCAACCATGCCAGGGCCTGACCGCCCGCGTCACGCTGACCGACGCGAGTACGGGAACCATCGTCCACAAACGTGAATGGCCCCTCGTCCTCGAACCCCAGGCGACACAAACCGTCACCGAGACGTGGAAGCCGTCCGACCGGCCGGCGGGAGGATTCCGCGCAGTCGCCGAGCTCATCGAGAACGATCGCGTCATCGACCGCGTCGAACACGAGGTGCACGTCTGGAAGCCGAAGGCGACCAAGCGGTTTGTCACCGTCAAGGACGGCGACTTCCAACTCGACGGCAAGCGATGGCGGCCGCACGGGGTCAACTACATGCCCTCGTCGGGAATCGGCATGGAAGGCTGGGCCGACTTCGAGCACTGGATCGGAGCCAGCGCGTACGACCCGGAAGTGATCCAGCGCGATCTCGAAAACTGCAAGGGGCTCGATCTCAACTCCGTCGCCATCTTCATCTATCACCGTTCACTCGAAGCCCAAAACCTGCTCGATCTTCTCCGCCGACTGGACGCCCTCGACATGAGGGTAAACCTCTCCCTGCGACCCGGCACGCCCATGGACTTCCTCTGGCCGAAGATCCGGGCGCTGATCGAGCACTACCGCATCGCCGAGCACGACACGGTCTTCACGCTCGATATCGCCTGGGAGCCGTTGTTCGGCGAGCAACCGGACCGGAAGCGCTGGGACGCGGACTGGGTGCGATGGATCGAGGAGCGCTATGGGAGCATTGAGAACGCCGAGCGCGATTGGGAGCACGCCGTGCCGCGCGACGATGCCGGCAAGATCACAAGCCCCTCGCGGCAGCAGACGGCAACCGACGGCAAGTGGCGTCGAATGGTGGCCGCCTACCGCCGCTTCCTCGACACGCTCGTGTACGAGAAGTACAGCGCGGCCCGCCGGCTCGTGCGAACGGTTGATCCGAACCACCTGGTCAGCTTCCGCATGACCGAGGCCGGCAACCCCACGTTCAATTGGGGCGGGCGGATTGCCTATGATTTTCCGTATCTGGCCGCGGCCGTCGACATCATGGAGCCGGAGGCCTACGGCCGCATCGGCGATTGGGAGCGGGTCAAGCCCGGCTGGTATGAGTACGAGTATGCCCGCTGGGCCGCACCCGAGTTGCCCGTGATGTGGGCGGAGATGGGCGTGAGCGCATGGGACCGCACTGACCTGACGTCGACGCCCCCGCGCCTGGCGTTCCAGGCCGAGTACTACCGGCACTTCTACCGGATGCTGATCAGCAGCGGGGCCGACGGTGTCTACTCGTGGTGGTACCCCGGCGGCTTGCGCACCAACGAGCGAAGCGACTACGGCATCATCAACCCGGACGGCAGCGATCGGCCGGTCAGCAAGGTGATTCGTGAGCACGCGCAGCGGTTCATCAACGGCCCGGACGCTCGGAAGATCGATCATTGGATCGAGATCGACCGCGACGCCCACGCCACCGGTGTGCCCGGCTTCTACGAAGCGACGAAGGACGAGTTCTGGAAGATGATCGACGCCGGGCGCGGGCCGGGGTTGCGCACCAAGGGAACCGGCACCAACTCGGCGAACTGCCCGCTCGTCGCCGTTGGCAGCACGCCCTGCAACGGCACCAACCCGCCCAAGTACCTGGACGCGGCGTTCGACGTCATGGAGGTACGCAACGCCGACGGGCAATGGACGGTGGTCGAGGACGGCGCCAGAGTGCGCGTGCGCAAAGACCAGCCCGCAACGGCCCGCATCACCCTCACGAACCTCGGCGAGGCCGAGTGGCTGACGCCGGAGCAGACGCGCGAACGCAACGCAGAGGCCGGAGCCGTCTACATCGTGGCCGAAGGTCCGAAGCCCGTGCGCACCGGGCTGCCCAAGCCCGTGCCGCATCTGGGCTCGACGACAGTCACCGACATCACCCTCGCCCCGGCCGGCTTCGAAGCGTCAACCGACGTGGTGATCACGATGCTCGCAGAAAACCGAACGCCCTTCGGACCCAAGTTCCGAATCACGCTCGAACCGTGATCGCTCGCGTCGGAGGTGGCAACACCATCAGCGTTTTGCCGGGTTGCGCAAGTAGTACAGGAAGCCGTCCTCGGCTCCGACGAGCAGGTCGGGGACGCCGTTACGATCCCAGTCAACCGTCGTCGGGCAGGTCGTGTGTCCGGCGAGGATGCGCTTGGCTACAAGGCCCACGTTCTTGAAGCGGTAGCCGCCGTCCTCGGCGACGTTGCGCAGCAGGTCGATATTCTTGCTGTTGATCAGGATGTCGAGCTTTCCGTCCTGATCCCAGTCGGCAAACGTGAGCTTGCGCCGACCGCTTCGGCCGGCCTTGCGGTTGTTCAAACGCAGCGGCTTGCCGGTGTCATCCTGGAAGATACGCTTGCCGGGCAGCAACTGCAGCTTGCCGTCGGCGCGCCGGCGTTCGAAGAAGGCGAGGTAACCTTCGTGGTCGAGCATGATCAGGTCGACGAGGCCGTCGCCGTTGAGATCGCGCACGACCGGGCTGGTTCGCCACTGCGTCGCGAGTTGCTTGCCCTGCGGTGACCACCAGTTCCAGGCCGGCTTGGGCGGCGTGCCGGGCCAGTCGACTTCGATCGGCTGGGCGGCCTTCAGCTTCGGCGCCTTGCGCGAGCCGGCGTTCTCGTACCACAGCACCTTGCCCCAGATCGAGTTGATGACGATGTCGGGCAAGCCGTCGCCGTTCCAGTCGGCCACACACGGTACGGTGTAGCCCCACTTGGCCTCGGCCGGGCCCTGGATCGACCCGTTCGACCCGGCCAGGATGCGGATGACGTTCCCGCCGGCACGAAGCGGTTGCGGTGCGGCCCAGGCCGGCGGGTCGCCGCCGTCGACATTCTCGACGAAGCTCACGTACCCGGCCGTGTCGCCGCAGATCAGGTCCTCGTCGCCGTCGCCGTCCCAGTCGAAGCTGCACGGCGTCACCAGCGCCCCCACCTTCAGACGATCGGCTTCCTGCCGGAAGAACCGGGGCGACAGGAAGCCCGGCATTGCGCCCGCCATGCGACCGGTGTTTTCGACGAGCGCGACGCGGCCGTCCTCCTGGCCGACGATCAGATCCATGTCGCCATCGCCGTCCCAATCGAGCGCCACCACCTGGAGCATTTGCAGGTCCATGGTGATGACGTCGCGTCCGACCCGCAGGAATTGCCCCTTCGCGTAACGCGGCTCGGTGCGCGTCCCGACGTTCCGGAAGTAGGTCAGCCTGTCGAGGAACTCCCCGCACACGAGGTCCAGATCACCATCGCCGTCGAAGTCGGCGAAGTTGGGCGAGGGACAGCCAAAGACGTCCAGCGGCTTGCCGTCCGCCTTCAGTTGCACGGCCTCGGCGTACTTGGGTTTGTCGTTCGTCCCCTGGTTCCTCATGA
This sequence comes from uncultured Planctomycetales bacterium, assembly GCA_964391465.1. GTDB lineage: Bacteria > Planctomycetota > Phycisphaerae > UBA1845 > CAYMME01 > CAYMME01. The sequence continues at coordinate 8,655 of CAYMME010000238.1, read as the reverse complement.
CGTAGACGAATCCGTGCAGCGGCCCGCGCGTCCACTCGCCCTGGGCGTTGAAGGCGTTGTCCCAGCCGTACTCCCGCCAGTCGCTGGCCCCGATGATCAGGTCGTTCACCCCATCGCCGTCGTAGTCGCACAGCTTCCACTGCTTGGCCCGACCGCAGTGGAACGTCGGCTTGTACGCAATCGCGCGGCCGCCCTGAAGCTGCTTCTTGCGGAAGTCCGGATGGTGCCGGCCTGGCGTGAGCACGGCGACGGTGTCGTTCAGGTAGGAAATCGTGACGTTGCTTCGGGCATCCCCCACCCGGACCCCCGGGCGAAACACGGGATCCTTCGCGTTCCCGCCGGGGTTCTCGAAGAAGAAGATCCCCGGCGAAGGTTTGTTCACCGTCGCCACGACCAAGTCGTTGTCCCCGTCGCCGTCGTAGTCCATCGGCAGCGGGAGTGCCCACAGCCCCACACCCAGATCGACGACCAGCCCGGGCCGGCGGTGCCGGATCGGCTCAAAATCTGCCCGCACATCGGCCGGCGGTATGCCTACCACGAGTACACAGGAAACCAACCCGACCATCCGGGTGAAGCGACGTTTCGTCATCATTCTCTCCGATTCATTTCGCGCACCTGGGTGCCACGGGCAGCTTGCCTGCCCGTGCATTGCAGCAGCAGAAGCACTGGCGGACAAGCGGCCTGGCACGCGTTCTGATCCGGCGTCTCTGGATTCGCGCGCCCCGATCACGCTCAGGCGGCGATCATAGTCGAGTCGCGGCCTTTGGTGTGCCCCGTCCGCCGCGCAAGTTGTCTCCCGGGGGCAAAAAACCAGACCGGACAGAAACCCTTTGCCCCCACGTGCGTACAAAGGATAGCAGAACGGGCATGCGCACAGGAATCCGATCGGCCGGACACGACAGGGAGGCCGTTCGGCCGATCTTCGAAACTGCGTGTAACGAATCCCGCGGATCGACGTCTTACTTCATGCGTGGCGCCTGCGGGTGAGGACTGCGCGTAATGATCCGGGGACCTCGGGGGGCGGGGTCGAAATCATGAGCGATGGGCGGATCGGTGAGGTCCTGCTCAAACTGGGGTACGTGACGGAAGATCGTCTCGCTCAGGCGGAGCGGTCGGCCGACGGTGACGGTCTGCGGTTCGGGGAGCACCTCTGTCGTCTTGGCTACGTGCACGAGGACGACCTGGTCCACGGCTTGGCCGTGCAGGGGCACATACCGTCCGTCGAGCTGAACGGGCTGGAGCTGGCACCCGAGGCGCTGGCTTGCGTCCCCGCCGATCTGGCCGAGCGGTACCGTGTTCTGCCGTTGTCGGTACAGGACGGCCGGCTCGAGCTGGCGATGGCCGATCCCTTCGACCTTCAGGCCGTCGACGACCTCAGCGCCGTCTGCGGACTGGAGATCTCCCGCCACTACGCCCGGCCCAGTGAACTGGCCGACGCAATCCGCCGACATTACGGCACGTCAGCGGCCCGGATGGCCGACTCGCTCGTCAGCGACGCCGAGTCGATCGTCCCCGGCGTCGACGACGAGTCCGTCGGCCACCTGCATGAGTTGGCCCGCGAGCCGTCGCTCATCAACCTCGTCAACCTGCTGATCCTCGAAGCGGTGCAGGATCAGGCCAGCGACATCCACATCGAGCCGTTCGAGCGTGAGTTGAAGGTCAAGTATCGCATCGACGGCGTGCTCCACGAAATGCCGGCCCCGCCGCGGCACTTGCAGGCGGCGATCATTAGCCGTGTGAAGATCATGGCCCAGCTCAACATCGCCGAGCGGTTCGTGCCCCAGGACGGGCACATCGAGTTCGCCGCCCCGGCGGGGCGGGTCGACCTTCGCGTGTCGACGGTGCCGACGGTGTTCGGCGAAAGCGTGGTCCTGCGCATCCTTGACAAGAGCAGTACGCTCCGCGGCCTGGACCATCTGGGCATGAACGGGGCCATGCTGGCCGCGTTCGACGACACCATTCGCCAGCCACACGGGATTGTCCTCGTCACCGGCCCGACCGGCAGCGGCAAGACGACGACGCTGTATGCGGCTCTGAGTCGCATCTACACGCCGGCCCAGAAGATCATCACCATCGAGGACCCGGTCGAGTTCAACCTGCACGGCATCAATCAGATGCCGGTCAACCCCAAGCGCGGGCTGACTTTCGCCAACGGGCTGCGCTCGATCCTGCGGCAGGACCCGGACATCATCATGGTGGGCGAGATCCGCGACGGTGAGACGGCCGACATCGCGATCCGCAGCGCCCTGACCGGACACATGGTGTTCTCGACGCTGCACACGAACGACGCGGCCGGCGCCATTACTCGCCTGGTCGACATGGGTGTCGAGCCGTACTTGCTCGCTACGAGCGTGGAGGCGGTGGTCGCCCAGCGATTGGTCCGCGTGCTGTGCGAGCGGTGTGCCGAGCCCTACGAACTATCGCCGGCGGCGATCGATCAGCTCGGGCCGGACGCGACCCAGTTCCAGGGCGCGATGTTGCGGCGCGGGCGCGGCTGCCGCGAATGCCACAACACCGGCTACCGCGGTCGGGTGGGGATCTTCGAGATGATCCTGGTGGGCGAGCCGATGCGCGACGTGATCCTCGACCGCCCCACGAGCAGCCGGGTACGACAGGCCGCCGGGGCCGACTTCGTCACCATGCGCCAGGACGGATATCGCAAAGTCGTCGACGGTGTCACGAACCTCGAAGAGGTCTGGCGCGTCACCAAAGACGCCGAGCAGGAGAACGGTAAGACCGCACCACTGGAACTGTAGCGGCCGGTGCCTCGCCGGCCGGGGCGGGAGGTTGTGCGTCCGACGGAAACGTCGCACGCGGTCGCGCATTGCCTTCCGGGGTGGCTAGGAACGATTCATGCCGAGTAGCCAACGCGTTGTCACTTGCGGATGCGCCCTGGCGATGCTATTCGTCTCGGGCTGCCGATGTAACGTCTCCACTCCGAAAGCGGCCATCGACGATGAGATACTGATCGAGCCCACTCGCTCCAAGTACGATCACGCCCGGATAGCCCCCTCGACGCAACCGGCGCCCTACGTTCCCACGGTGTACTACACGCGCCTCAATCCAATCACGATGACGGAAGCGCAATTCACGGAAGTGCTAGCGATCGCCAAGGCGAGAGCGCCGGCAAACCGTCGCGTATGGTTCATCCTCGTTCGCTCGAACTGGGAGTACGATGGCGAGCTGCAATTGGGTGCAACCGTCCACTACAGCCCAGACGTCTCCGGGGCCCGTCTCCGCAAAGGCAAGTGCACGAGCATGGGCATCGGTCCCTTCACGACGAAAATGGAAGCCCTGCTCAGGAAGCTGGAAACCGAAGGCCTAGCCGAACCTGGCAACGAAGGCAGCGACGCCCTATCTGACTACTGGCAGGTATCGCTCCGCGATCAGCCGTTCAACGAAACGCTCGGTGTCCCTCGGGGCACGTTGCTGCCGTTCGATCCCCCCGAGGGACTTCCGGATGACGAAGTGATTGAGATCCTGGACTACCTCCGAACGTGTCCGCCCCAACCTCAGCAACCCGGAAGCTTTGCTTTCCCGGAACGATTCGACGGGGACGCACCGATCCGATCCATTGAAAGGCGGGACGGGGGAATCGAGGTTCGGTCCGGGACGCAAGAAGGACTGTTGAGCGGCCATGGGGAGAGCGTGCGTCTTGTCAAGAAGCAAGACGGATTCCACGTGGAGTCGATCGGTAATTGGAACTCCTGATCCGGCCCGAAGCGACGGCAGTCGATAGCTCCGCAACAGAACAGATGCCAAGATTCGCATACAAAGCCCTGACGCTCGACGGCGAACACACCGCCGGCGAGCTTGACGCTCCGGACCGTACGGCGGCGTTGCGCGAGCTGGCCACGCGCGGCACGTGCGTGACGGCACTGAACGAACGCGACGGGCGGCTGGGACTGCGCCTCGGCCTCGGTTCCGCCACGGAATCGGTGTTCGGGGGGCGGGTGCGGCCCAAGCAGCTTGGTGCGCTGACGCGCCAGTTGTCCGTGGCCCTCGAGGCGGGGCTGCCGCTGATCACCGCGCTGAGCGTGATCGGCCAGCAGCTCGACCACACCCCGTCGCGCGAACTGCTCGCCGACTTGAGCCGGCGTGTGCAGCAAGGCGCGAGCCTGTCGGAAGCCCTGGGCGAGTATCCGCGGGTGTTCAGTCCGCTGTACGTGCGTCTGGTGCGTGTGGCCGAGACGAGCGGGGCCCTCGATACCGTGCTCCGCCAACTCGCCGACATGCTCGAGGAGCAGACCGCGCTGCGCGAGCGGGTCAAGACCGCGTCGATCTACCCGGCCATTCTGCTTGTGCTGGGGCTGGCGTCGGTCGCGATCATCGTGACGTTCATCGTGCCGCGAATCATCGAGACGCTCGACTCGGACACGTTTCTGCTGCCTTGGCCGACACGCGTGCTGATGAGCATGAGTGACCTCGTGGTTGCGTACTGGTGGCTGCTGCTCGGCGGAATCGCGGCCGTGGTGATCGGCTGGCGGCAGGGTGTGCTGCGCGGTCCGGGTCGACCGTGGTGGGATGCGACCAAGCTCAAGGTGCCCATCCTGGGCAAGCTCATCCGCGAGATGGAAACCGCCCGCTTCGCGCGAAACCTTGGAATCATGACGCACAGCGGCGTCACGATCACGCACGGGCTGGCCGTGGTGCGCGACACCATCGTCAACACGACGATGCGCCAGGCCGTGCACAGGGCGGCCGAGTCGATTCAGGCCGGCGAGTCGATCGCCCCGCCGCTGGCCCGCAGCGGACTGTTCCCGCCGCTGCTCGTGCAGATGGTGCGCGTGGGCGAGAACACCGGCCGGCTTGATGAGATGCTGCTGCGCGCGGCGGACATCCACGAAACGGACGCAAAGGTAACGCTTGACCGGCTCGTGAACGTGCTGCCCGTGGCCATGATCCTGCTGCTCGCATGCGTGATCGGGTTCATCGTGGCCGGCCTGGTCCTCGCCATCGTCGAGTTCCAGGCGACGGGGATAGGGTAATACGCAACCGAGACGCGCCCGTCAGGAAGCGTGTCCGCCGGAGGCGGAATGAGACGAGTTCCCCACGTTTTCAAACGTGGGGAACGCGACCGGGAGTACGAGGAGACAAACATGCGAACACACCGTACGGCGTTCACGCTAATCGAGTTCATCGTCGTGATCACGATCATCGGCGTGCTGGCCGCGTTGATCGTACCGCGGTTCTTCGGCCGCGTGGGGCAGGCGAAGCAGGCGGTGGCCCAGTCGAAGATCCAGGTGATCGAAGGGAAAGTGAACGAATTCCAGGTTGATTGCGGACGGTATCCGACGGCGCAGGAGGGGCTCCGCGCGCTGGTCCAGCCGCCTTCGGACGTAGCCGAGGCCTGGCGGGGACCGTACGTGAAGGAGAAGGACATCCTCGACCCGTGGGGAACGGAGTTCATCTACCGCTATCCGGCGCGCGAGAACTTCGACTTCGACCTTCTGACCTACGGGGCCGACGGGCAGGAAGGCGGGGAAGAAGAGGGTGAGGACATCGGAAACTGGTAGTGATGCGGCACGTGACCGGACACGAAAACGTTGACTATGCGCCGCCGTCCCCCGATGGGGTGCCATGGCCAAGCTGCTCCGGGTGCCACTGGCGGCTTGCCCGCCAGTGCCTATGTGCCGACGCCCGGCGTGATGCACGGGCAGGCAAGCTGCCCGTGGCACCCGGCAACCGCACGGCATTCACGCTGATCGAGTTGCTTGTCGTGGTGGTGCTACTGGTCGTGGCGGCCGGTGCGATCGTACCGCGGATGGGTCGGTCCGTCAGTGCGACCGAATTGCGCGAAGCGGCCGCGCGGTTCGCGCAGACGGCCCGGACGGTGCGGGAATTGGCCCGGGCACACAAGCACGAGTTCGCCCTCGAGATCGATCTGTCGGTCGGGGCGTATGGTGTGCTCATGCAGTCCGAGGGGCAGATGGAATCGGTGCAGGGGTCGTGGCTGAAGGGCGCACGGTGGCCCGCGTCGGTCCGCGTTGACCACTACCGGGAACCGGACGGCACGCGCAGCACGAGCGGAACTCAACGCCTGAAGTTCTACCCCGATGGCGCGAGCAGCGGCGGCTCGCTGCAACTGATTGCCGGCACCGACACGTACCGCATCGTTGTGCATCCGCACAGCGGCCGTGTCGTGTGGGGTGATCCGAGAACCACCGAGTTTCTGCCGGACCGGATCGAATTGGGAGACTGACGGATTGCGGATTGCGGATTGTGGATTGCGGATCGCTTCTCGCCCGGGTGCCACTGGCGGCTTGTCCGCCAGTGTCTTTGACACCTGTGGGGAGACGGCACGGGCAGGCAAGCTGCCCGTGGCACCCGCTGGAGACAAGCTGCCCGTGGCGCCCTCGTCTCGTCGGGCGATGACGCTCGTCGAGGTGCTGGTGGCCTCGGTGCTGCTGGGGGTCGGCGTGGCGGGGTTGATGTCCGTCGCTTCGATGGCGGTGCGGAACCAGGGGCGGTCGGAGCAGCGGGCGACCGCGTTGTGGTTGGCTCAGGAGAAGCTTGCCGAAGTCGAGCTGCGCGGCCCGTACGCGTGGATGGTCAGCGAGCCGACTCAAGGCATGGAGCTGCGCGAAGGCGTCGGCTACGAGTGGACGCTGAACATCGAGCAGGAAGCGGTCGGGGAGCTGTTCACGGTGGGTGTCGAGGTGAACTGGACGGCGGGCGGCAGTCGCGGCGGCAAGGTCGAACTCGAAACGTGGCTCAACGACTACGAAGCCGCCGCGCTCATCCCCCGAGAGCAGCGCGAAGAGGCAACGCCGGCAGAAGCCAACCGGCCTTCGGGCGGGTAGGAGCAAGCGTGGGCAGGACTCTCACAACACGCCGTAGCGGTGGTCAAGGCGCTGGGTGTCCCACCCTTCGCGGCCGTATGCGAAGCGTGGGGGACCGATCGCACTCTGCGATGACCGTGGCATCACGGCGGTCTCGTCAGTCCCCCACCCCTGACAAACAGCCGTCAGGGATGGGGCACCCGCAGACGACGCATGCTCGACGTCGGGGTCTCACGTTGCTGGAGCTCATCGTGTCCCTGACCATCAGCGGCCTGATCGCGGTGTCGGCGGTGAGCGCAACGGTGGCGCTTTCCGGTGCCCGAAAGCAGGTGGATCGGCGCACAACCCGTCTCGGCGAGGCCCGACATGCCCTGAGCGCAATTGTGGCCGACCTGCGCAACGTGCGGCGCGATCCGGTCGAGAACCGGCCGGTGGTCGTCGGGCACAGCGGCGGACGCGGGCTCCACCACGATTCGATCGATCTGCTCGTGATCAGCGACCGGCCAGCCCGACCCGACGAGGTCGAGTCGGACCAGCACGAGGTGAGCTTCTTCCTGATGGACCGGCCGGGGCGGCTCCTGCAGACCCTGATGCGGCGTCAGGACCACGCCCTGGACGAGCACCCCGACGAAGGCGGCGTCGCCACCGTAATCGCCGAGGGCGTCGTGGGCCTGTCGTTCGAGTACTACGGCCGCGGCGAGTGGATGCACGACTGGCCCGAGCATGAGTCACGTGCCCCGGACGCGGTGCGGGCCATGGTCATGGTTACGGTGGCCGAGAATTCGCCCACGCCGCGCGGCCGACCGGAGGTCGTCACGCTCTCGACCGTCGTGCCCCTCAGTATCAACCGACCGACCGAAGAACCCGGTCAGCAGCAGAAGCCGCCGGGAGGGCAACCACGATGAACCGCGCGAGCCAACGAACCGGCGCGGCCCTGCTGCTCGTGCTGTGGACGATCACGGTGCTCGCCCTGCTCGCGGGCGGCCTGAGCTTCGCGACTCGCCAGGACCATGCCGTAGCCAACTTCGAGCAGGATCGCATCACCGCGCACTGCCTGGCCCGCGCGGGCGTGGAGCGGGCCATCGCCGAGCTGATGGATGACGCGAAACCGCCCCACTCCTACGACACGCTGGACGACCTGTGGGCCGACGACTCGCTGAGCATGCAGGAGATCGAACTGACGGGCGGGACGTTCAGCGTCTTGCGCGGCACGGACGAACCGCTGCCGGAGGTACGGTTCGGGGCCTCCGACGAGAGCGCGAAGCTCAACATCAGTGTGGCCACGCGCGAGCAGTTGATGGAACTGGAGGACATGACGCCGGCGATTGCGGGCGCCATCCTCGACTGGCGCGACGCCGACGATGAACCGCAACCCGACGGCGCCGAACGCGGCCCCTACTCCCTGCGAACCCATCCCTACACGATCCGCAACGGCCCGTTCCGCACCGTGCGCGAACTGCTTCTGGTTCGTGGGGTCACGCCGGACCTGCTCTACAACGAAGACCTCAACTGCAACGGACTGCTCGATGCGAACGAAAACGACGGCGGCGAGAGCGCTCCGGCGGACAACGGCGACGGACGACTCGACCGCGGCTGGTTCGCTCATTTGACGGCCCACTCCTACGAGAAGAACGTCGACTCGTGGGGCAACCAGCGTGCGAACATCAACGAGGCCGACGCCGCGACACTTGTCCAGCGCACGGGGCTCGAGTACTGGGCCGCCGATTCCATCGTTCGTGCCCGCAAGGACAAGCAGTTCCAGCACCTGACCGACCTGCTCAACGTGAAACGCTCGGGAGACGCCCCGGCCGAGAAATCGGTCGGAGCCTTTGACTACCTGCGCGATGAGAACGAGAAGGACCGGCCGGGGCGT
>CAYMME010000237.1:0-13577 GCA_964391465.1 uncultured Planctomycetales bacterium | reverse complement strand
CGGCCGATGCCCATGTCGGTGAGCTTCCGCCCGAGCAGCAGCAGCACGACGGCGGCCACCAGCAGTCCGGCGACCATGTTTATCATTAGCCAGAGCAGGTGCCCGCGGTCTTCCCCCGGCCAGGAGGTCGCTACGTTCTCGTACCACCACGGCCGGAGGCTTCGTGCGTAGATGAACGCCCACCGGTCGAGCGGCGCCGGCAGGCGTTGGGCCACGCTGCCCCAGAACGAGGAGATGTACACGACACCCACGACGAGCAGCAGCGCCGAGAGCGCCCAGCCCCGGGCCGAATGCGTTGTGTGGTCGGGCGAGTTCATCCCGCAACGACTATCCGCGACCGCGGACGGACACGCAAGCCCCGCCTTCGGCGGAGGAAGTGAGAAGTGAGAGGTGAGAAGTAAGAAACGGCCGCCGCAACGCTGTGGCTGCCATCCCTCAATCCCCGGAGTCCTTTCCTTCGTCCCTCAGTCCCTTCGTCCCTGCGTCCCTCAGTTCTTCCGACGGGCACGCTCCCTGACGGTCGCGTCTCGGATTGGGCCAGTGCGCTACCGGGTGCGCACACATAACCTCCACCGGTTGGCGGAAGGGCGCGCACAACCCGCGCGCCTGGCCAGTCGGGGCACAAACGGATAACATAAAAAGGTGTCGGGACACCGGCCGCCCTCCCAATCGTGTCTTCCTTGCCGAATCGCGATTGGGAGGGCCCACTTGTCCGCCGAACGAGGTCTTCGACCCTAGGCACCACTCTCCAAATACAAGAAGTTAATAAGCCGGTGCCCGACACCACTCGTTCGGCGCTCTACCGTCCAACCGAAAACAGCCCAACAAACGGGGCCTCACACAAAAAACACCCCGCAAAAAAAGCCCAACACAAAAAAAGCCCTGCTGCCTTTTGGGGCCGCAGGGCTGTGTGAATCACGGAAAACAGCAAACCCTACGGCTCACCTCGCGGGAAAATGTGCAGGCCCGACCCGCAGCGCGTGGCGTACGTGCCGACGCTGCACCAAGTCATGGGCCGCTTGTCTTGTTTAAGTACCATCAACACGAAACAGTTTCTCCTGCGATACCGAAAGGGCTTGCGCCTCAGATCATGTAGTTTACACCAACATGAACGAATGTCAAGCACAAAATCGGAGCTGCAGTGATCAACTCGGGGCGACGCAGTAATGTCGTCACCTGTTTCGCGCACGGCAACACACCCGAGCCCCAAGCGCAAGCGCGAGGTTCGCTCGCTGGGTGAGAGCGCGGTGGACGGAGTGGACGTGGTGGACGTGGGGAAGGACGAGACAAGGAAGAGTTGTGCCGTCGCTGGGTGCCCCATCCTTCGCGGTTGTTTGCGAAGGGTGGGGGACGGACCCCGAAGAGTCGTCCCGTCACTCCGTTGTTTATTGTTCACCGGAGTCGATCGGTCCCCCACCCTAGCCCCGCCTTTCGGCGGGCCAAGGATGGGGCACCCGGCGGAGCTCGAGTTTTTCTCTTGGTGCCCCTTGACGCGTCCGGTTTTCGGGTGTATCTTCTAATTCGTTAGAATTCGCAGCATGGTTTCAGGGATACGGAGGTTCAGGACATGGCCAGACCGGCGAGCAGGGAACCGACCGACGGCGAGCTCGAGATCCTCAAGGTCCTCTGGGAGACGGGGCCGGACGCGCTCGGGACCGTCTGCGCGCAACTCCGGAAACAACGGCAGGTTGCGACAACCACCGTGGCCACCATGCTCGGTGTGATGCTGGACAAGGGCCTGGTCAAGCGCAAGCGCGGCCCGCGCGGTTATCTCTGGTCGGCGCGGGTCAGCCGGCGGACGACCACCAAGGGTCTGCTGGCAAAACTCCTCGATCGGGCGTTTGACGGCTCGGCCCATCGGTTGGTCGCCCACCTGCTCGAGGACGCCAAACTCGCCCCGCGCGAGCGCGAGGCCATTCGCCGCATGCTTGATGAGTACGACGGACGCACGCAATCCTGACCAAGGAGCGTCATCATGATCGTTTCGATGCTGATCGAGTCGCCGTTCTGGCTGGCTGCCGGGTGGACGATGCTGCACTTCCTATGGGTGGGGGCGGCCATCGGCCTGCTGGCCGCGAGCGGGCGCGTGGTGCTGCGGTCTGCGGGCCCGAATGCGCGCTACTGCTTCGTCTTGTTCTGCTTGGCCGCCCTGGCCGTCGCCCCCGGCGTGATTGCCGCCCACGTGCTGGGCACGCCGGTGGCCGATCCGCGCCCGGCCGTTGACCCAATTGGCCTGGAGCCGTCGGCGGCGACAACCATCGTGCTTGACCCTGAGGTTGGGGTCGCGGCCGACACCGTTGTCGCGTTGCCCGAGCCACTGGCGCCGGAGGTCGACGCGCCCGCTGGGTTGCCCGCCGCGTGGGTTCGGTGCTTGGCGGTGCTCAGTGAGCTTGCCGCTTGGTTACCCTGGCTGTGGCTGATCGGCACGCCGGTTGTTTTCGCAACCGTCGCGACCGGGTTGACCGGGGCCGAGTTGCTGCGGCTGCAAAGTCGCGTACTCGACGACGACACTTGGACCGCGCTGCGCGATCGGCTCGCAAGGGCCCTGGGCGTGAGTCGGTACGTGGTCGTCGGCGTGTGCGACCGAGTGGCCTCGCCGATCGTGATCGGCATTGCCCGGCCGATGATCGTGTTGCCGTCGGCCGCCCTATCCGGCTGGACCCCGGAGCAGATCGAGATGGTGCTGTTGCACGAGTTGGCCCACGTGCGCAGGTGGGACAACCTCGTGAATCTGCTCCAGCGCATTGTCGAGTCGGTGTTGTTCTTCCACCCGGTGGTGTGGTTCGTCTCGGGTTGGGTGCGACGCGAGCGCGAGCACTGTTGCGATGCTCTCGTGTTGGCGCACACGAAGGCTCCGCGGGCCTACGCCGAAACGCTCGCTGCCTTCGTTCTGCCCGGCCCCGCGCTCCGGGCTGCGGCCGTCGGCATGGGCGAAAGCAGTATCGTCGCCCGCATCCGTCGCATCCTCAACTTGGAGGAACGGTCGATGCGGCTGTCACGCAGGGTGCTGAGCATCGCCGTCGTGGCCGTGGCCGGGTCGGCCCTGTTTGTCGCGGCGTACGCCCGGCAGACCCAGCGACTTGAGTCGGACCGGATGGACGCTGCGACGGTTGATTCGAAGTCTGAGGCGAGAGTCGACGACACCAAACCGGCGAACGCGTCGCGGGTCAGCGGCGTTGTCCGTACGCCGGACGGCACGCCGGCCGCCGGTGCGCAGGTGGTGCTTGGCGAAGGGAAGCGGCCGTTGGACTTGTATCTCAGGAACGGTAGCGCTCGTGAAGGACGCGGTGTCGTAGTCGTCCGGGCCGGTCGCGACGGACGGTTCACGCTGCCACCGCAGCGGGGCCGCTTCATGCTCGTGGTGCTGCATGACAGCGGCATCGCCGAGGTTCGTAGCGAGGCCCTCGCCGCATCGCCCGCGATCACACTGCGGCCGTGGGGCCGCGTCGAGGGCACGCTTCGCATCGGCCGCGAGCCCGGGCGGCGGCAGACGATCTACCTGAACGTCCCGTGGGATCCGCACGAGGTGGAGGAGGGTGTTGCGTACCGCCTGCTCCAGACCGAGACCGATGATGCGGGTCGCTTCGTGATCGCGCATGCGCCGTCGGGCGAAGGACGGGTCGCGCGGCGGGTGGAGATCGGGAGTGGTACCTACACGGAGTCACATCACCGGATCATCAACATCGTCTCCGGCAAGACGACTTCGGTCGAGATCGGCGGCACGGGGCGGCCCGTTACGGGTCGGCTAGTGCTGCCTCCGGATCTCGGTCTGACGTTCAAGGATCTCGAGACTCGCGCCTACATCTCGACCGATCGCGCGTCGCGGCCCCGGCCGGCAGGGGACGAAGCACTGGACGACGACGAGCGTCGCAGGCGCGCCAAGGCCCGGCGCCACCAGGCGAGCGCCAACTTCCCCGTCGTGGTCGGTGACGACGGCACGTTGCGAGTCGACGACGTGCCCGCGGGTCGCTACTTGCTGACCGTCGTCGATGCCTATCCGAGGGGCGACCGGCCGACCAACTGGCAAGGTGGGGCCGCCAAGATGTTCGAGATCCCGGAGATACCGGGCGGACGCAGCGACGAGCCCTTCGATCTCGGCACGATCAAGCTGGAACTGAGGAAGCGCGAGGCGCCGCTCCCCGCAGCCGCTTCGTCAGCCGAGGCTGGTGTTTCGGCGCCGCAACGCCACAGCAGCGCGGCTACACCGCCTCCGTGGCGGCAGAATGCAGTGCTTGCCATCAAGGGCATTAGTGCAACGCAAGCGAAGCAACGTATCCTGCGGCACTTCAGCCACGGGACCGACGGCGCGCGAGATGGCGAGACAGCCAACGCGCCCGGCGATCGCCTCACCATCGTGCCGGTTGCCGAAACCAATCGGCTCTTGCTGTCCGCGAGTGCGGCTGACGTCGAGGCGATTCTATCGTTGCTGGCAGATTTCATCGATACGCGCTCGCGTGAGGACGCGGAGCCAACTCCGCGCGCCCTGGACGCTTCTGCGTCGAGCCCGCCTGGCCGTCGCGCGTCGCGGCGTGTCGGCACACCGGCCATAGCCGACGCATCAGTTCCACGTACGGGACGCAGGATGGCGATCTTCACGCTCAAAGGCATTTCGCCGGAGGAGGCGAAACAGCTCATCCTGCGAGCAGCCTCCCGCGGCACGGACGGCGAGCGGGGCGGTGCTGAGCCTCGGATGCTTGGAGATCGTATTAGGGTCGAGACGATTGCCGGGTCCAATCAGATTGTGCTGTCGGGCAGCGCAGCCGATGTCGAGGCGATCGAGGCGCTCCTCGCAGGCTTCGTTGTGAATCGATCGCGTGAGGACGCGGACGCGAGTACGCCCGCCCTGGGTTCTTCTTCGTCAAGCCGGTTTCGCCGTCGCGCGCCGGGGCGAGGCACCACTGCGGTTCGCCCACCCGGTCGTAGGGGCGCAGTGCCGCGCGGAGCGGTTGGCGGTCGATCCGCGACGCAGCCGGCACGGCTGCCGACGAGCCGGCCCGGGCCGCGGCCGGTGATCGAGATCATTCAGTTGCCTGCCGAGGTGCCGGCCGAGGAAGTTGCCCCGTTCGTGGAGCAGCTTATGAACAAGCTCAACCCGCCCCGGGCGATGCCCGAGGATTTCGTCCAAGTGATTGCCGAGCCGCGGGCGAACTTGCTGATCGTCGGAGCACTGCCGGAGCGGACGAACGCGATGCGGCCGGTGATTGACGCGATCATCAACGCCCAGTCCGCCCTCGCGGTCAAGTGGGAGACTGCAGTTCTTGATGTCGGCCACGTTGATGCCGAGGTGGCGAAGCAGCGATTCGAGGAGGCAGACGCCGCTGCGTCTCGCGGGCGCATCAAGATGGAGGCCATCGGAGACAAGCTCGTCGTGCGTGCGCCGGCGAACCAGATGCCGGGAATCAGGCAGCTCCTCGATCAGGTCGTTGAAGCACCCGTGGCTGTCGCTGCCCCGCAGCGTGCGAATCGGTCCGGGCGCCGTCGGGTCGAGCGAGCTGGCAACAGAAGGCGCATCGCGCCGGCGGAGCCTCCGGGCACTGCCGGTACGGTCCGAGGAGTCATTCCGAACGGGAGCTCGCGAGTTGTGTCGACACGGCCGGCGGCACGTGCGCGGGGCGCCGGGGCGGTCGCGCGACCGGAGGTCAAGGCCATTGCCCTTCCCCGCGACGTTTTGGCCGAGGACGTGGCGTCGACACTTGCGGAGATCTTCAGCAGCATCGTTCCGCCCGGGTACCAACCGGTGGAGGCCGTGAGCATCGTGGCCGAACCGCGGTCCAACTCACTGCTTGTCGCGGCGAACCCTGACCGTTTCGATCAGGTCCAGCGAGCCGTCGACACCATCGTGAACGCTCCGCCGGTACCGGCGGCGACCATGGGTTCGGCCATCCCGCCAATCGTGCGTGTTCCCGCGAACGGGCGGCGCTCCGTGCGTGCGCAAGCCGACGGGCTCATCGCCACCGTGAAGGTCAAGATGGGGCAGCCTGTCAAGAAGGGTCAACTGCTCGTCCAACTCGACAGCGCGGATATGGAGATCGAATTCGCTGCGGCGGAGGTCCGGCTGGACAGCGCCAGGGCCAAGTTCGAGCGCGCGGCCGAGCTTGCGAAACAGAAGGCGATCGCGCAACACGAACGTCGGGAACTCGAGGCCGAGGTAAGGCTGGCCGACTTGGACGTGCGGCGCTGGAGGCTGCGGTTGGAGCGCACGCGGATCACCAGTCCGGTCGACGGCGTGGTCACGATGGTGACGGGGCCTGCCGGCAAGAAGGTCACGGCCGGCGAGCAGGTTGCCATCATCGCCCCGTCGGTTCCCGCGACGCAGCCAAGTCGCCGAGATCCCGACCCGCGGAACACTCCACGAAGCGGCGCCTCGTTCTCGCCCGCCGTCAAGGAGTTGGCTGCTGCTGCGTCAAACGACAAGGCGGACGTGCCACGATTCGCGAACACTCGTACGGGACGTGTGGAGTGGATCGAGGAAGGCCGCATCGACGCCACCGGCGTGAGTACGTGGACGGCGCCTTCGATTGGCGTCCTGACTCTGCAGCGCCTCGAAGGCAGCCGACTCGGCGTCTTCCTAGGTCGACCCTCGGCGGGGATCCTTGGTGCCTTGCTGGAATCGGACAAACCGACTGATCGCCACTTGCGCGCTGTGTTCGTCGACCGCCGCGGCGCACGGCATTTGGGTCAGGAGTTGGGGATGGCCAGCAACGGCTGGACGAACGTTCGACTCAACGGTTTCCGCAGTCCTGACGATTGTCTGGCGGATCAGATCGAGACCGTGGTTCTCGAACGGGCCAGACGCACGCTGCGTTCGACCTTCGGGAAGGAATGAGTGCGAGTGCACGCTTCCTTACGGGCGCGTCTCGGTGTGGGGTGTGCTGCCTGAATCCGCAATCCGCAATCCGCAATCAACGGGACCCACTCGCTCGCGCTCGGGGCTCGGATCGCCGCGCCGCTCTCTGGGACGTCCGGCGAGGCGCCGGACGCTACGTCCGTTCCCAGTTCCCAGTTCCCTGCTGTATTCCGCAATCCTCAGTATGCGGCGTCGAGCTTCTGGATGGTGCAGCGGGACGGTTGGCCGCCGAGGTCGACGACCACCTCTTCACCGATCTCTCGGCCCATGAGTGCCTGGCACAGCGGCGTCTGGTAGTTGTAGATCCCTTCGTCGGGGTTGGAATCCCACGGCCCGAGGATGGCGATCTGGTGCGTTGCTCCGTCGTCGGCGTGCAGCGTGACGCCTGACCCGATCCAGACCCGGTCGTCCGGCACGTTGCCGGGCGAAAGCACGTTGGCCATGTCGATCTGGACGCTCATCCGGGACGCCCGGGCCTGCAACAGGTCGCGTTCCTCGAGGGCGAACTTATATTCGGAGTTTTCCGAGAGGTCGCCCTTGGCCGCGGCGTCGCCGATGGCCTTGGCGTTCTCCTTCATCTTGACGGTGACGATCTCGGCAAGCTGTGCCCGGATCTTGGCGAGCCCCTCGGCCGTGGTGTAGATGACCGAGTCGTCTTCCCACGGCAGCACCCGTTCGACCTTGTACAACCCCGGGAAGTTCTCGCGCACGATGGCCAGCAGCTTGTCACGCAGAGCCGGGCCCAGGCCGTCGACACGCCCGATCTGCCGCCGAAACGTGCCCGCCAGCGACTGTTCCATGTCCTTGATCGTGCTGCGGAACACCTTGCACCTGGCCGCCCCGAGGGCGTTGCGGGTCGCGGCCTTGATGTCGTTCGCCCGCTCACGAGGCATACTATCGGACCGTTCCACCTCGGCCAGCACGTTCAGGATGCTCGCGAGGACGGTTCGGTGCGGCGGTGCGCCGAGGTCGGATGCGCGGGCCGGGTTCATCCAAAGCCAGCAGCAAACGCTCACTGCGTCGATGGGGCGCTCCATCGCCTTGGCCACTACGTCCTGCAACCGCTCGGCGTGCCCTGTGTCGAGCAGGGCGGTGCACATCTGGTCCACCGCGTTGAGCGGGGCGGTCGGGAGCCAGTGAACGTACACATCGACCCAATCGTCGGGGCGCGCCGTCTGCACGGCCTCGACTGCGTGCAGGAGCGTTCGGGCGTCGGGTAGGACGCACAGCAGCTCTATCGGGTGCTCGGCCGTCTCGAGCAGGTCGGTCACCAGATCCTCGCCGCTGTCCTCGACGTGCGGTGCGACGGTCTTCTGCAGGGCAATGGCGGCAATGAGGGCTTCGGCCGGTCGGTGTCGCCGCATGGACGCGACACGCTTGCGGAGCTCCTTCGCTAGCCGAGTGACGAAGGGCCGGTCGGGTGTGGCCTTGAGGTTCTGGACCTCCCGGAAATACACTTCGACGGCCTCGCGGATCTCCGGTCCGGTGGATGCCTTGTCGAACGCTTCCTGTGCGTCGTCCTCGAGGGAATGGCCCTTCTCTTCGTAGACGATGAAAACCGGGGAGCGGCCTTCAATCTTGATGTGGGGGCTGCGTTTCAGGGCCGTCCGCGCCCGCGTCCACCACTTCGCCCACTTGTCGGTGGCGATATGGCGCGGGCAGAGAACGAACTTGAGTTCGTCGGCGTCGATCCGATTGTTGTGGGCTCGGAGCAGGCCGACCATCAGGGCCAGCGGGTTGCTGTCGATCAGCTCGGTCAGTCGATCAGGCCGAAAGGCGGTCAGCACGCGGAAGTCGTCGTCATCGACGCGGGTGTAGTCGACGACCAGCTTCTCGGCCGGCATTTGTTGCGAACCACGCTCAGTCTCGATGGTGAAGTGAGACCGGTCGACAGCTCGATCGCTGACTCTGGCCACGCTTTCGCCACCGCGTTCGAGCAGGAAGCACCCGGGCTCTACCGTAAGACAGATGTCGAGCCTCCGCAGGGCCAGTCGGACCGACTTGGAGCCGTCGGCCAGGCCGGACGCCTCGAGGACCTCGGTGAAGCCTTCGGTTTCCGCATAGACCTTCTCGTACAGGCCGACCACTTCACCGCGCAGATCCTCATTCTTCTCGAACCGCCGCAGCACGGCCGACGCAAACGCGAGCAGCGCCTTGGGCGGGGCCTTCTCTCCGGCTCCTGTAAGTGCGGTCCAAGCCAGCACTTCCGCCATTTCACCCTCACCCTGATCGGCGAGAGCCCCGACTACCTCGACGAGGCCGAGCCAGTCTGCGTCCGGCTGCTCGGTGTATCCGATCCACGCCTCCTCGAGGGCGTCGGTTTTGCCCTCGGCGGCGAGGTCCATCAGTTGGTCGATTGTCTGCACTGGCACCCCTTCGTCGTGCGCTTGCGGTCAGGCTGCGTGCTCCCACGGCGGTACGCGTGGCTATCATCGCGGTATTGGGGGTGAATGTCGAGCCCCCGGCCCATGATGAGCCGGGGGTGAGATTGGCGCAACGTGCGCACAAGCCATGTGCCTGCGCTCGTCCGCAGGGATGCGGAAACGGGATTCCCGCTTCGATGGGACGCCTACGGGGTGGCGTACCTCCGCTCGTCGGGCAGGGCGTTTCCGGTCCGGGCGCGAGCGTACAACCCGTGCCGGAGTGGAGTCCGGCTGATTTCACGATAGCGCCCGTGGTCGTCCTGTTCCAGGACGATTCGATACTCGGTATCGCCCACGACTTCGACGGCGGTGACTTGCTTTCGCTCGACCGAGGCCATTCCGCGCGTGGCCGGGCCGATTGGATCTGACCGTGTCATGTATATGCATCCCCAGACGATGGTACTAATCGACTGTAGGCGCGATTATCGGCTCGGACAAGCCGCACCGTGCATGCAGCTCGAGGTGATTGCCTCGACGACTGCGCCTGCTCGCTTCGTCTACGCAGGTGAAGCGCCACGCGATGTGCTCGGCACCTTCCCTTCCCCGAAGCGTGCCCGGACCGCGGCAACGATGAGCTGTGCGGCAACGTCCGGCGGGAACGTCGCGGTGTTGATCGTCAGGGCGTAGCGTTCCTCAGCGGTGGTGTCTTCACCGAATCGGTCTCGCAGGAATGCGGTCCGGGCCGCGTTTGTTGCTCGAACGACCGCGGCTCCTTCGGATGCGGTGAGTTGGGCACGTGCGGCGAAGGTTTCCACGCATCGCTCGATCGGGGCGACGAGGCGCACCCGTAGCCCTTGTTCGGCGGGCAGAATGAACCCGACGCCGCGGCCGACGAAGATCGCACTACTCCCCGCGGCAATGGTGCGGACGGCGCGGATCAGCTTGTGGAAGTAGTCGTCGCGGGGTTGCGGGCCCTCGGCCCGAAACGGCGCCGTCATGCGCTCGAGCCACGATGTGGTCTGCTCATCGGCCGAAGCGTACAGGCGTCGCTGGATGTCGTCGTCCTCGGCGATGTAGTTGAGGATCTCCTTGTCATACACGGGCCAGCCGAGTTGCTCGTGCAGCCGGTCCGCGACGTCGCGACCGCCGCTGCCGAGCGTGCGCGAAATCGCTACATAAGGGTGGATTGCGGTCGGCGTCGGTCCGGGCTTGGGCGGGGCCTGAGCGCTGCTCAGCTCCCACTCCCGCATTCGACGTTCGACCAGACGTTGGATCGCGGTGCGTTCCATAACGACCTCCTTTCAGGTGGCCGCGGGCTGACGCACAGCAGCATCCGCGGTGAGGCTCAAACGTGCAGACGCTTCTTGAGGTGTTCGATCATCGCCTTGGTTTCGCGGATCCGTTCTTCGACGACGGCTCTCTCTTCCGCGGGGGCGCGATCGCGGGCTTCATAGAATCGATGAAGCCGCAACTCGGCCTCTTCGATCTTCTGGAGCCTCTCCGTTTCCGTCATGCATTGATCTTGCATGGCAGGCCTCCCATTGATTTGCATCCCGCCCAAGACATGCGCACTTCCCGGCGTGCCGTCGCACGTCGGATCACGAGCGCCAGCGTGTCCATTGGGCATCCTGGCACAACCCGTGCCGTCCGCCGCATCGATTCCGCCGGCAGGCCGGGCGGACGTGCTTGCGGACGGAGGGGTAGCGGATAATCGTTGGGCGGCCCGCTCTGGCTTGCCCTCGAGGGCGTCAGCGGCGGTCATGCGGCCCGGGCGGGCGATCACGCGCGGGGCTCCCGGCGGCCCAGAGTGCGAGATCTCGCGCACCGGCGCGCGGAGTTCCGCTCACCTGGCCGCGTCGGTCGTCCCTTCCAGCTCTCCCTCGTGTCTCGCGGTGCCGCGGCTGCGGTCAGAGGTCTGTTTCCGGTCGCCCTTCAGGCCGCATCGGGCCGAACACATCGGTGATGCTCGGGCGGTCAAAGACGAACTTGGCGGGGATGGTCTGACTGTCGCACAGCGTGTGGACGATGCGGATGACCTGGTCGTAGCCCATGGCCAGCCCGCGATCTTCGTCGCTTTCGCCCTCGGGATCGTCGCCGAGCT
Organism: uncultured Planctomycetales bacterium; assembly: GCA_964391465.1. GTDB lineage: Bacteria > Planctomycetota > Phycisphaerae > UBA1845 > CAYMME01 > CAYMME01. The sequence goes on along the minus strand of CAYMME010000237.1, from coordinate 2,266 downwards.
TGCGGATCAACTCGACGACGGAGAACGGAACCGCGATGGGCGGCGAGACCAGCTTGCGAAACCGGCTGCGGCGCACAACGGTGAGTTGGGTGTCGCTCTCGGTCGCGTTGATCAGGACGGCACGGTTGGGGTGGGTGTAGAACACCGGTGGCCGGCAGGCCAGGTTCGGTCCGAACACCGCGATGCGTGGCTCGCCGGCATGACGGGCGTGGATCAGGCCCGGGCCGGATGTCGGGACGATGTCGAGCATGAAGTTGTCCTTCCCCAGCACCACCGACCGGATGCCGCTACTGGCCCGTCCGCGCAGGGCTTCGTACGCCGCGACGCGCACACGCGGATCGGCGTGGTCAAGCAGTGGTTTGAGTACGTCGGTGGTCCGGTACATGTACTTCGGCTCGCCCAGGATCTCGATGGCATCCTTCTGGTACGGCGACTGGGCGTCTTCGGCGAACGCGGCGAGGACGTCGACGGCGAGTTCGTCCCCGAGTCGCAGGCCGGCCCGAGCCGAGTGGTATCGAGCGTACGGAGCGTCGTGCGTGTACAACGACTGTGCGACGGGAACCACGCTCCGGCCCATGCCTTCCCACGCCGTCGCGATGCGCATGTGTGGCGCCGTGGGACGGACGACCTCGAGCGCGAGCCGCTTCGCTCGCTCCGCGCAGAACGCGTGCGACGGGTTCAAGTACAGGTGCCGGACAAGTTCGAGGAACCGGGCAGGGCGTTTCTTGTAGTCCGGCGGCACATCCAACCGGATAAGCGACGGTGAGAGCGGCTCGGCGGTTTTCGGTTCCTGGCCGAATCGCTCGTTGATGCGGGCCGCGATGCGGTAGGCGCGATCGTAGGAGGGACTGCTCAACTGTAGCCGAAGCCGTCGCGGCTCGAACACGCGGCCGCCGTTGAGCACCCGTCCGACGGCGACGCGGACGTCTCGGCGTTCACCGTCTCTTGCCTGTTCGGTAAAGGGGTTGACAAAAATGGGGCCCCATGCCTTGCCCAGCACCTTGCCGGCCCGGATCGGTCCGCTGCCCACCGATCCGAACAGCTTCAACTCACAGGTGTAGAGCCGCCCCCCCGCCAGCGACGTCGTCTGCGAGCCCGCGAACGTGGTGACCTGTACATCGAATCGCGTTCCCACCGTTGCCGCGGCGGGGATTTCACCGATCACCTCGACGACGGCCGTGTCCTTGTCGGCGATCATTTCCTCCGGGGTGAGGTCGCCGAGCCCCGTGGTGGCGAAGCCGATCCCGTGGGCCTTCTCCATCTCACGGATGAGGTGCTCGCGAACTCTCTTTGGGCATTCGCCGCTACCGTCCTCGCCGAGCCCGGCCACGAGGCCGAATCCGTGCACCCGCATCTTGCGCAGCCCGAGCGGGTAGGTCATCGAGTCTATGGTGTCGCGAAAGGCAAGCGATTCCGTGAGGGCGATCTCGTCGGCGGATCGCTCGACGGGAGCCTCGGCCGGCTTCGCCGACGGGCGGTCAAACCAGTCAAACGACAGCGGCTCGTTGCACGCCGACACCAGCCATGCCGGGATCAGCGAAGAGACCAACAGTGCATTGCGTTTCATGAGGCAGGCTCGGAGTCAAACCGGCAGGCCTCGTGCAACACGAACGAGGCACAGGCGGGGGCGGATGCAGGATCGCGGATCCGCACCGCTACGGAATTCCACGATACCGAGGCGATGGGGTCGGCGTCAAGACTCGACGGTTGGCCCCTCGGCGGGGGCGGCGGGTTCTGGTGCCGCTTTCTTCTTCGGGGGTTCCGGCTTGGCGGGCACAAGGAAGTTTGTGCCGCAACGGCTGCACCGGACGCGTCGTCCACGGGCCTTGTCGGGGACCTCCAGGACGGTGCGGCATCTCAGATTCGGGCAATAGAGCGTGACGGTCATCGATCTCCCTCGGCCGTACGGGCGTCGAACCTCGGACCAGCGGTACTCAACTCGTACTGCGGAGCATTACCTTTCGAGGAATCGGTCAGTCCAGGCGGCCGCTTGAGCAAGCACGCTGGAGGGTTCGCCCCAGGAGGCAGCGGTGGTCCGAAAACAGAGCCGACGCTAGGGAAGACACGCTCGCACGAGGTGCGGCTCCCAGTTCGCAGAAATCGGTTCCCGGTACTGTGATACAGGGGGCGTGAGGCATTGGGGCAGATTCGAGGGCGAGAGGGCGGTATGGTGGCCGCGAGTGCGGCGCCGCCGAGCAGGCATACGCCTACGGCCAGAGCCCAAGTTGGGGTGTCCATGGGGTCGGCCGGCGGGGGGGCCGCCGGG
>CAYMME010000236.1:0-13597 GCA_964391465.1 uncultured Planctomycetales bacterium | reverse complement strand
ACCGCATCTGGCACGCCCAGGGCGATCAGGTTGACCAGTACGTGCTCGAAGGATTGGATCCCGGCCGAACCAGCCCAGCAGCAGGCCCGTGACCACCTCCTCCTGCGCGGTTTCAGGACCCGGCGACTGTGAACCTTGAAGAGGGCCTGCAAGCAAGCTACGGTGCTGCTCGCATGCGAGAAGGTCGCAACAACAAGCGAGATGCCATTCTTGTCCGTTCGGATCCTGATCGGCCGATCTCAAGTTACGCGAAGATGAGGAGGCTCGCCATGCGTCGCCATCGAATCGGTAGTGCCGGCGTTGTGGGGACGGCACCGGCCATGTTGGCGGTGCTTTGCCTTGGCGCCTCCGCCGCTGACAGTCCCTACCGCCCGGGATCGGGGGGCTACCCTCGCTTCGGGGCCAAGAAGGCGGAACCGGGACTGCGCTACGGCCGGCTCCAGGATTTCCCGCTCCCCAAGACGCTCCTGTACAGCGTGAGCGCGGACGAGCTGCTGGCCGAGGGGGAGCGAACCTGTCCCGGAGGCGGCTGGAGCAAGATTGGCACGTTGGAGCTGCCACACAGGCGCGAATCACGCCGAGCAAGGCCGCTCTCGTTTGATTCGGTAGCGCGTCCGGGTAGGATCGCGGCCCGAGGCGTGATGAATGGGAAATCCCCGGGAACAGACCATGATCCAACAAACGACTGTGCGGCGTTGGTCGTGCGTTGGGTTGGCGATCCTTACAGGTTGGGCGAGCGCTGATGGTGCCGAGATCGACGTACGGCAGGCGCAGCTTTTCATCGACGACGAGGTGATCGAATCGGTAACGCTGATCGAGCGTGTCGGTCACCAGCCCATTCGGTACTCGACAAACCCGCTGCTGTCCGCCGCCGAGCCGTGGGAAGGTCCCACGCTGAACTACCTGGGCGGCGTCTATCGTGACGTGACCACCGACCGGTTCCGTGCGTGGTACGTCGGCGTGGTCTCGGGGGGTGTGCCCGGGATGCCCGAGGTGTACTTCCCGATCTGCACGGCCGAAAGCGACGACGGGGTTCATTGGTACCGGCCCAAGCTCGACACCTATGCCCACCTGACCGGCGGGCCGAACAACATCGTCTTGCACCTCGATAAGGGCTGTACGTCCGCGCCCAGCATTCTTTACACGCCGGAGGATTCGGAGCGTCCCTGGAAGCTCATCATCCACCATTCGCCCGGCTCGCCGTGTCATTACTTCTTGCGGTTGGCCACGTCGAAGGACGGCTACCACTGGCGATGGGAGACGGACCCCGAGGCCGAGCCCCCGACCGCGCCCTATGCGAAATTGCACGATCGGATGGCGGCCATGCACGACCCGTGCGACGAAGCGTTTCCGTATTTGATCCTGAGCCGTCCGTCGCTCTCGCGCGACTATCCGCTCATCTACCCCGGCCGGATCCGCGTGCGCGAGGTGTTTCAAACCAGGCTCAGCGCCGACGGTCGGACGGTTTCCGGGACACCGGCGGTAACCCTCCGGCCCGACCTGGAAGACTCGCCGGATGTTCAGTTCTATCACATGAATGCCTACCGCTACGCGAGCGTGGTCATCGGCTCGATCTTCATCTACCGAACCACCGAACCGCCGCGTGCGGAAGTACAGCTCGCGGTAACCCGGGACCTGGAACATTGGCAACGCGTGCGCCCCCGCGCGCCGTTCTTCAGCTCCGCGCTGGAAGCCGGACGGCAGGCCGGCATCTGGGATGCCGGCGGCCCCCAGCCGACGCTGAGTCCGCCGATCCGCCACAACGGTGCGCTGTGGATCTATTACCTGGGTGGTCCCGCGTTTCACGGTTCGCGGTTCCTCAAGGGTGAGCTCCGCCTCGGGTTAGCCAAGCTCCGGCCCGACGGCTTCGCCTCGTTGCGTGCCGATTGGCGCGAGGGCTCGTTGACCACCAAGCCGTTCGTCTGGCCCGGCGGCAAGCTCGTGGTGAACTGCCAGTCGTTGGGCGGCACCGGCACCCGCGGGGATGCATGGGTCAAGACGGCGATCCTCAATGAGGACGGCAAGCCCGTAACGCCGTTCCTACGTGAAGCGAGCGATCCGATCGACGGCGACTTTCCGGAAACACAACCTCGCTGGTCCGGCAAGGATCAGGATCTCGATCCGCTCATCGGCAAGAAGATCCGCTTGCGTTTCTTCCTGCGTCACGCGGAGATTTTCTCGTTTCGTTCACGAACCGCATTGGCGATCACGGGGTCCGGTTCGCGGTAGATTCGTTTTGCAGGTTTACGTCGAGCCCGCCGGGTTCGGGTAGAACACCTGGCGTGCATACTTGGCTGTTCGGTTGCGTGTTGCTTGTGCTCATCCTGCTTGGCGCTGTCCATGGCCATTGCCGTGAGCAACGATCCACACCGGCGCGCACGCGATATCGCATTACTTGTCCATTGAGGCATCGTGCCGAACTCCCCGTCGCACATCCGCACGCAGGATGCGGTCACGCGATGTGCGAACGCGCGGAATAGGAGTGTACTCGCCGCTTCACGCATCCGAATGATCTATAGATCGAATAACAGAGCAGGCTCGCGACGTTGATCGACGCACGGGACCGTAGGGGGCCAGAACATGATCGCGTTACCTGATGGAAGAGGCGGGATGACTCTTTGCCCGGAACTGCTGACCGAGGCCGAGGCGATTCGTTACCTGCGGCTGGACACCGTCGCGATCGGCGATCCGACGGAAACGCTCCGCCGGTACCGAGAACGCAGACTGCTTCGCGCGACGCAGGTCAGCAGGCGACTGTTCTACCGGCGAATCGAGCTCGACCGCTTTCTCGAACGGCAGACTGAGCACATCTCAAGATGACATACAGCTTGGACGTCTGAACGTCGTCAGAGGAGCGAATGCAAGCTGCGTTCACTCAGGCCTTTGCGCGTGCGGGCTCACGGTGGTGCACGCGGTTGTGCAACGTCCCAGCGTACGCTCGCACTTCGGCCGGAAAGACGTATACCGAAGGATGCGATCGATGGTAAGGTAGGGATCGGAGGCAGCGCCGACGAACGAAGGAGGGTCTCATCGCAATGGCACGACACGCGGTCAACCTCACGCGCAAGACCACGCGCAAACCCAACGGCCGATCGTACACGTACTGGGTTGTGCGATGGTTCCGGTCCACCCGATCGACCGTCGCCGACTCGCTTCGCCCGAACGGGATGCCCGGCTTGTTACACGCACAACTACGGCGAGTTCATGGGCGGCTTCACCGACTGGGCCGAGACCATGGCCCACAGTCCGTTCATCCGGGAATCCTGACCACCTTGCCCAGGCTGGCATCGGCTCGCGAGCCGATGCTCAGGAAGCTCACCACGGCGTCTCGCTGGTCCGGAGACGCGGAGAGTGGGGCGTTCTCACCCCTCCCCAAGGGCAGCGCCGTGGCCGTGCCGGCCGCCCCGCAATAGGCGGTATTGGCACTCATGTTCGCTGTGAAATCGGCTTTGGGACGCGTGGGGCCCGGTTCGGCCGCGTAGTGGCAAGTGGAGCGGTTGTTCAGGACCCGCTCATGACCTTGTCATCCCACCCCGTGTAGAGAGCATTCGTGCACAAATGTGCACAAACGTGTGCACAAGGCATCGGCGATTCAGCCGCGCAAGCTGTGTCGTCAAAGCAAGATACAGTGTTCTCGGAGTTGATTCAACGGAGAGGGGGGGATTCTCCACCTATCCGTCCGACCGATGCCCCGAAACGGCCTCGATTGAACGTACGTTATTGCGCTGCAATGCGCAACGCCCATGCTGCGCCCTCGCGGTCACGAGCCACGGTTGCCGCAATCGCCGTAGTGGACTTCCACAAAACTTCCACAAGCACCGACAGTATGGCAGACAGAGCGGGTGAGCGCAATCGGAGCTGACGAAAACGCAAAGCCAGGCTTCGATCGCCCTTGAGAGGACTGCCCCCGAACGTCACCAAGTGTGCCCAGGCACCCTCGGCCGTCACCCGCGAAATCGCGGTTGGGCGAACTACTTCCGACTGGAGCCGGTCAGTCGAGCCTACCTCGGCCTTGGATTCCCACGCCCGGTACTCGCGACGCGCGATGGGTTATGCCGCCTTTCAGAAGCGGCCGAAGTCGCTCGCCGTGCGCACGTTCCTTGGGAAAACGATCGCTCGGGCCAACGCCATGCCCAAGTATCTGATTTGCGACAAGGACAGCGCCTTCTGGTGCGAGGACTTCAAGAACTGGTGCCGACGCAAGGGAATTCGCCCGCGGTTCGTCGCCGTTGGACAGCACGGAAGCATCGCAGTGGTCGAACGCCTCATCCGGACCATGAAGGACGAGGGCACTCGACGGATCCTGGTTCCGCATCGCCGAACCGATCTTCGCACGGAACTTGGTTTCTTCTTCGCGTGGTACAACGGGCATCGTCCCCACATGACGCTCGCGGGACTGACGCCGAATGAAGTCTACTTCCGGCGGCGACCAGCCAATCGACGGCCCCGCATCGAACCCCGCAAACGCTGGCCTCGCGGCGCGCCCTGCGCCCGACCTCGCACGCTCGTCGCCGGACAGCCGGGCGACCGGTTCGCACTCGAAGTCGCCTTCCATGACTGCAGGTCACATCTCCCGATCGTCTCACTCAAACGCGCCGCGTAGGCCTCCGATCCATCCGGGATGTTACGATGCGCCCAAGATGCGCGCGGATGCCTGGGGCTTCCGCCCGCGGTTTCTTTCGGCCGGACTCTCGGTCATTCCTCGTGCTGCCGAAACGCCCCAATCGGCCGCGCAAGAAACCGCTGGACCAGCACAGGGGGGGCAATTCTGGCATTCATCATCGCGCGGGAGATCGGACGCGTTCCACGAGGTTGTTCGCGCGAGCCGGGTCGCAACCGCCAGGAACTGCCCCGCCGATGTTGGGCGGAGAATCTTCTTTCGCGGTTCCGGAGGATGCGGTATCCTCGTGGCTGCGTACTACGGCCCGTCGGCTCGGTTGAGGCTACCGGACATATCCCTCACGGTGCACCGATAGGCAGCGACCAGTTCACGGATGAGCGATGATGGGCGCCTCGGGCGAAGAAAACCGCAGTCTGCCGTCCTGTAGCCAACGGTCGGACGCCGAACCGCGGGCCTCCGTCCCGACCACGTGGCGCACCTCACCTTCTTGCAGGTCCCCGAATGCCGAAAACCTCAGTAACGTTGGAGGCAGAGCATGCGCACCAGACAGAGAGCTCTTCTCCTGATCTTCGTCATGGTGACCGCCGCGGGCGGCGTGGGTGCGACGGCGATGGTCGTCCTGCTCGTCCTGGCGGGAACGGGGTTGTTCGTGCAGATCGGCGGCCCCGTGGTGCGACGCCTCAAGGAGGACGAGCACGGTCCCGGCGCCGTGGCGTTCTATGGCACCGCCAACCTGACTGAAGAATACCACCTGATGAAGAAGCTGATGAAGGCGGCCATCGGCACCAACAAGTGTCGAGCGCAGCACGCCGGTGAGTGGGTGAGAGCTGAAACGCAAGTGACCGGGAACAGGAAGCTGCGGAACTCTCAATGATGAAAAAGGACCAGGGTGACAATCCTCCGTTGGACCACAAGAGCCGCTGGGCGCTGCGGTATGTCGTCGCTGTGGTCGTCATTCTCCTGGCTGCAGGCCTGCGCGAATGGCCGCTGGGGGCCTTGGAACTGCGCATCCCGTGGGTGACGTTCTATCCGGCGGTAATGGCCGCCGCCCTCTACGGCGGCTTCTCCGCCGGCGTGCTCGCGACTGCTCTGACGGCTGTTCTCGTTCTGATCTGGTCGCCCACCGGCCAGCCCTTCATTGATGATCCCGGCGACTGGCTGGGCATGGCCGTCTTCACGGTGAACGGCACGTTGATCTCGCTGATGAGCGGAGCGATGCATCGCGCACGCGCGCGGGCGACAAGGGCAAGGGAGCAAGCCGAAGCGGCCAACCGGGCCAAGAGCGTGTTCCTGGCCAACATGAGCCACGAGCTCCGCACTCCGCTCAATGCGATCCTCGGATTCACCGACCTGCTGAGGAAAGCTCCGGATGCCAGTTCCGAGCAGATGGAGAAGTTGAGCATCATCGCCACCAGTGGCGAGAACCTATTGCACCTCATCAATAACGTCCTGGACATCTCCAAGATCGAGGCCGGGCACATGGTGAGGGAGGACGCCGATGTCGATCTAAAGCGGCTTCTGCGTGACATAGAATCCCTGCTATCTGCACGGGTCGTGGGAAAAGGGCTGAGCTTCGACATGGCGCTGTCACCGGACCTTCCCGAGAGGATCACTGTTGATCCGGGCAAGCTGCGCCAAGTACTGACCAATCTCGTCGCAAACGCCGCAAAATACACCGAAGAGGGCGGAGTACTTCTCAGAGCCAAAGTAGTGGACCGGGGGTCGCCGCAGATGGCTCGGCTACGTTTCGAGGTGGAGGATTCAGGCATCGGCATTCGCGAGGAGGCTCAAGAGATCATCTTCTCTCCCTTCGAGCAAATCGGCGACCAACCGGCGACCGAAGCCGGGACGGGCCTGGGACTGGCCATTTGCCGTCAGTTTGTCGAACTCATGGGCGGCCACATTGGCGTCACCAGCGAGCCGGGAAAGGGATCGGTGTTCCACTTCGAGTTCCCAGCAACCATACCCACCCCGTCCGGAAGGGCCTCCGCTGAGCAGATGCATGAACGTGTAACGGGACTGGCAGAGGGTCAACAGCGCCGCCGAATCCTCATTGCTGAAGATAAGTTGGAGAATCGTCTCCTCCTGCGCAGTCTGCTTGAGCCGCTGGGCCTTGAACTGCGCGAAGCGGCCAACGGTCAGGAGGCGGTGGAGCAATTCGAACAATGGAGCCCTCACCTGATATGGATGGACATCCGCATGCCGGTGATGAACGGGATGGAAGCAACTCGGCGCATCAAGGGGACCAAAGCCGGTGCCGACACCAAGATCGTCGCCCTCACGGCCCACGCCCTCGAAGAGGAGCGCATCGAGATTCTGGAAGCGGGTTGCGACGAGTTCATCCGCAAGCCCTACCGGGACACGGAGATCTTTGGCGCCCTGACGAAACATCTGGGCTTACGCTTCCTGCGTGCCAAGCCGCTACGTGGTCGCGTTACGGGATTGGCAGAGGGTCAACATCGCTATCGCCTCCTGTTTGCTGATGACAGGTCGGAGAATCGCCTTCTCCTGCGCAATCTGCTTGAGCCGCTGGGCTTTGAACTGCGCGAAGCGGTTAATGGTCAGGAGGCGGTGGAGCAATTTGAACAGTGGCGTCCTCATCTGATATGGATGGACATCCGCATGCCGGTGATGGACGGGCTGGAAGCAACCCGGCGCATCAAGGCAACGGAAGCGGGCGCCGACACCAAGATCGTCGCCCTCACAGCCCACGCCCTTGAAGAAGAGCGCATCGAGATTTTGGAGGCGGGTTGCGACGATGTCATTCGCAAGCCCCACCGGGACACAGACATCTTGGAGGCTCTGACGAAACACCTGGGCGTAGCTTTCCTTTACTGCGAGGAGGAGGTGCCGGCTGCGGATGATGAGGAGAACGAGTTGGATGAAGAGCGGTTGAAGGAGATTCCACCAGATCTGAGCCAAAGCTTGCGAGAGGCCGTGGTCCTGTTGGACAAGGACCATTGCCTTGAGGCGGTCGGGGTGATTAGCGATCATGACCATGTCGTGGGCGACGTTCTGCGCCACATGGTGGAAAACCTGCAATATAGAGAAGTTCTGGCGGCTTTGGATAACTCGACGAGGAGTGGAGCCGAATGAGCACCGACAGCGCACATCGCCTTCCCCACGGGGAGATTATGGTAGTTGAGGATGACAGGTCCAGTCTCATCTTTCTCTCGGACATCTTGACGGAGGCTGGATATCACGTGCGGCCCGCCAGTGATGGCGAGTTGGGGCTGCGCAGTGTGCAAGCCAAGCAGGCCGACCTGATCTTGCTAGACTTCAAGTTGCCTGGCATGAACGGAGTCGAGGTGTGCCGCCGCCTCAAGGGCGATCCTGGAACACGGGATATCCCGGTGATATTCATCAGTGCCTTGGGGGATAACGAACTGAAAGTGAGGGCTCTCGATGCGGGCGCCATCGACTATGTCACCAAGCCCATCGACGCCTCAGAAGTCCTGGCCAGGATCAGAACGCATCTAGCCGTGTGCCGGATACAACGGAGAGTGGTGGCCCAGTCTGAGGAGCTGACCGCGGAAATCGAGCGGCGCAAACGGACGGAGGAGGAACTGGAGAAGCACCGCGAGCATCTCGAGGAACTCGTCCAGGAACGCACCGCCGAGCTGCGACAGGAGATCGCCGAGCGCAAGCAGGCGGAGGAGGCGGTGCGGGACAGCGAGCGCCGCTATCACCGTCTCGTGGAAACGCTGCAAGAGGGCATCTGGACCATCGATACAGACGCCCGGACGACGTTCGTCAACGAGCGCATGGCTGAGATACTCGGCTATCACACGGACGAGATGCTTGGGCAGCCGCTCTTCTCTTTCATGGACGATCAAAACGTCGAGCACAGCAAGCACCTTCTGGAGCGACGACGCACGGGCGTGGCCGAGCAGCACGATTTCACGCTCACTCGCAAAGACGGGAGCCGGCTCGAGGCCTTGATCCAAACGGCGCCGCTTCTGGACGAGAACGGCAGTTTCGTCGGAGCGATCGCCGGAGTCGTTGATATCACGCAGCGCAAACGGAACGAGGAGGAACTGAGGAAGTTCCGGGCGATCTCCGACCAGGCCGTTTACGGCGCGGCTATCTCGGACCTCGAGGGGAACCTGACCTACGTGAACGCCAAGTTTGCCGAGATGCATGGAGGACGGCCGGAGGACTACGTCGGCCGGAGCCTGTCCGTCTTCCACGACGCCGAGCAGACCTCCGGAGTGAACGCGCTGAACGAGCGGCTACGAGAGGAGGGATCCTTCGTCGGCGAGGAGGTCTGGCATTGTCGCCGGGACGGTACCGTGTTTCCGTGCCTGATGAGCGCGAGCGTGGTCACGGATGACGGCGGAGCGCCGATGTTCTTGTCTGCAACGGCAATTGACATCACCGAACGCATGCGCGCCGAGGCGGAATTGAGAACCGCTCACGATAGGCTCGAAGCGATCTGGGGGACGGCCTCTCTCGTCGACGCGAATCTCAAGGAGATTTCCGATCACATACTGGCCACGGTTACCCGAATGACCGACTCGCAATTCGGGTTCTATGGAATCATGGACGAGGATGAGTCCGTGATGACCATCCGCTCGTGGTCCGGCGATGCCATGAGGGACTGCACGATAGTGGACAAGCCGGGGCGGATTCGCATCAGCGAAGCCGACGTGTGGGGTGAGGCGATACGGCGCAGAGAGCCATTCATCCTGAATGACTACCGGGCACCGCACGCGGCAAGGAAGGGACTACCCGAAGGGCATGTGCCGCTCAAGAGTCTCTTGGTCGTGCCACACTTCGTCGACGGACGGATCACGACGGTAGCGGCCGTCGCCAACAGAGAAGCGGACTACACACAAGACGACGTGAGCCAGATCGCGGCGTTGCTCAACGGTACGCAGGCGATTGTGGACAAGACCGAGGCGCAGGAGAAGCTGAGGGAAGGCCAGCGCCGATTCCGGGCGTTGGTCGAGTCGGCGCCCATCGCAATCTATGAAACAGACGCACAGGGCAGGTGCGTCTATGTGAATGAGAACTGGCGGAAACTCACTGGTCTGACGCTGGAGGAGGCTCTTGGAGACGGCTGGCGGAAAGGGCTGCACACAGACGATCGAGCCCGCGTTCTTCAGATGTGGCACGAGCACGCGCAAGACCAAGAGCCATGGGACATGGAGTTCCGTTGCTGCACGCCTGATCAAGAAACCGCGTGGGTCGTGGGAAGGGTTGTGGCCCTGCGCGACACGAATGACCGGGTAACCGGTTATCTGGGTGCCAATGCGGACATTACTCGGCGCAAGCGTGCCGAAGAGGCACTGCGTGAGAGTGAGGAGCGTTTTCGCTCGCTGTTCGAGAATGCGCCGCTCGGTTACCAATCCCTCGATGCGAACGGGGATTTCATGGAAGTAAACGAAACGTGGTGCAAGGTACTCGGATATCCGAAGGAGGAGGTGATCGGAAGGAGTTTCTCGGAGTTCATCCATCCGGACTTCCATGAATACTTCAAGAAGAACTTCCCGAGATTCAAGAGTGTGGGCTACATCCTCGGCGTCGAGTTCGAGATGACCAAGAAGGATGGCTCGGAGATCATCGTTGCGTTTGACGGCAAGATCGCGCATGAAGACGACGGTTCGTTCAGGCGAACACACTGCGTGCTTCAAGACATCACTGAGCGCAAGCGGGCGGAAGAGGAGCGCAGTCGACTCATGTCGGCCATCGAGCAAGCGGCCGAAACCGTGGTCATCACCGACGCAAAGGGAAGCATCCAGTACGCCAACCCCGCCTTCGAGCGGGTCACCGGTTACTCGCGAGAAGAATGGTTCGGGCGGAACCCCCGCCTCCTCAAGAGCGGGGCGCAGGACGGCGCGTTTTACGAGGCGATGTGGGATACGCTGGCACGCGGCGATACCTGGAAGGGTCGGCTTGTCAACAAGAGGAAGGACGGCACGCTGTTCGAGGAGGATGCCGTCATCTCTCCCGTCCGCGATAGCACCGGCAAGATCGTCAACTATGTCGCCGTCAAGCGCGATGTCACGGAGGAGGTCCGGCTCACGGAACAACTCCACCAAGCCCAGAAGATGGAGGCGGTCGGCCAACTGGCGAGTGGCGTGGCCCACGACATCAGCAATCTCGTCACGGTGATCCTGAACTGCACGGATCGGCTTGGCGCCGGCGAGACCACCCGCGACGTTCAGGCGGCCGCGAGCGTCATCGAGCAGGCAGCCCAGGCTGCAAGGGATGTGACGCGGTCGCTGCTGACGTTCGGCCGCGTGCTTCCGCCCGAGAAGCAGCGCGTCGATCTCGGTGGCGTTGTGGAGCAGACGGTCCGGATGCTGCGGCGCATGCTTCCGGCAACCATTGATCTCTCAGTCGAGAACCCGGTCGGCGGGCCGGTATGGGTGAACGCCGATTGGACCCAGTTGCAGCAGGTGGTCCTGAACCTGGCGATCAACGCCCGGGACGCGATGCCCGCCGGTGGTACCCTGAGGATCAGCGTCACGCGGGGCGAGGAGGCCGGGGCCGCCCGTCTGGCCGTGGCGGACACCGGGATTGGCATGTCACCCGAGATCCGGTCCCGAGTCTTCGAGCCCTTCTTCACCACCAAAACGCGGGAACAGGGTACGGGGTTGGGCCTGTCCGTCTTGCACGGCATCGTGAAGACCCACGGGGGTGACGTCAGCGTCGAGTCCGCACCCGGCAAGGGATCGACTTTCATCATCACGCTGCCGTTCATCGAACCGGAGGGCGCAGGCGAAGTTGCCACGGCGGAGTCCGCACCCGAACGCGGGAACGGAGAGCGCATCCTGCTAGCTGAGGACAATGATCACCTTCGCGGTCTCCTCGCCTTATCGCTGCAATCCTTGGGATATGAGGTTGACTCGGTCGGGGACGGTCTTGCCGCACTCGACCGGTTCGAGAAGGACGGCGAGCGGATCCGGCTTCTCCTGCTGGGCGCCGATCTGCCGGGCCAGGGCGGACTGGATACGCTGCACCATGTCCGGTCGCAAGGGGCCGGGGTGCCGGCGGTCGTGATCACGGGTGACGTAGGGATGGAACTGGGGCCGTTGGCCGACAGCAGCACTCGGCTGCTTCGCAAGCCGTTTTGCACGCCTGATTTGGCCAGGATGGTCGCCGAGGCGCTCGCCGCGGGCTCGTCCGGGGAGGTGTGATCGTGGAGCGACCGGTTTCCATCCTCGTCGTCGACGACCATGCATTGGTGCGCGGGACGCTCGCACGCCGCCTCGAAGACGAGCCGGACATGGCGGTGGTCGCCAGCGTCGGCAATGCCGACACGGCGGTTGCCGAGGCCACGCATCTCAGCCCGGATATCGTTCTGATGGACATCGACATGCCCGGACTGCGCTGCTTTGACGGCGCGAAGATGATCCAGGCCCGATGTCCGAACGCGCGCATCGTCTTCCTCAGTGCCTTCTTTCACGACCGCTACATCGAGCAGGCGTTGGCCGTGAAGGCGTGGGGGTATATCACGAAGAACGAACCAGCCGAATCCGTGGTCCAGGCGATCCGCAACGTGTCGTCAGGGGTAGCCTACTATTCGCCTGAGGTGCAGGCACGCGTCGTTTTCGACGTGTCGGGTGCACGGATGGGGGGGAAGGGCCATGCTCGATCCGCCCTCCTCAGCGATCGTGAAATGGAGGTCCTGCGCCACCTCGCCCGCGGGATGAGCAAGAAGGAAATCGCCCGGACGCTGCACCTCAGCGTCCACACCGTGACCCGCCACACGGCCAATCTGATGGACAAGCTGGACATCCACGACCGGGTGGAGCTTGCCCGGTACGCGATCCGCGAGGGGCTCGCCGAGGCCTGACGCCCACCGGCGCCGCCTCCACGCCGCATGACAACTGACGATACCGACAGAATGGTATGAATATGCCACTGGGCTGTTTCGCCCAATCTGCGATAATCCGGGGTAGTGACTCACAACGTGAAGCCGTGCACGGGCAGAGCACCCTGTCTCGCGAAGGCGGGGCAGGCGTCAGTTCGCAACCACGAGATGTGATCGTGGAACGATCCGTTTCCATCCTTGTCGTCGACGACCACGCGATGATCCGCGAGATGTGGGGCGCTGCCTCGAAGACCAGCCGGGTATCATCGTGGCCGCCAGTGTGAGCGACGCCGAGGCGGCGGTTGCGGAGGCCACGCGTCTCAACCCGGATATCGTCCTGATGGACATCGACATGCCGGGATTGATCTGCTTTGACGCCGCGCGGATGATCCAGGCTCGTTGTCCGAATGCGCGCATCGTCTTCCTCAGCGCCTTCCTTCACGACCACTACATCGAGCAGGCGTTGGCGGTAGAGGCGTGGGGGTACATCACGAAGAACGAACCGGCCGAAGCGGTGGTCCAGGCGCTCCGCGACGTGTCGTCGGGGGTAGCCTACTTTTCGCCTCAAGTGCAGGAACGCATCGTTTTCGACGTTTCGGGGGCACGGATTGCAGAGAACGTCCATTCGCGAGCCACTTCGCTCAGCGACCGCGAGATCGAGGTCCTGCGCTACCTCGCTCGGGGGATGGCCAAGAGAGAGATCGCACGGACGATGCGGCTCAGTCTCAAGACGGTGGACCGGCACGCGACCAATCTGATGAGCAAGCTGGAAATCCACGACCGGGTGGAGCTTACCCGGTACGCGATCCGGGAAGGACTTGCCGAGGCCTGACGCTTGGAGGCACCGCCTCCACGCGGGCCGATTCCCGCTGGCGAGAATGGCCACGATTCCTCATCGTTCAGCTTACTGCGCGTACCGATTGATGCAGTATGAGGTCTGACCCGTAGCCGTGCTTCTGTGCAGCATCGCGTGCCGCCGAGCCTGACATACACGTCGAAACGCTGCACACCGGAGCCTAGTCGACCGGCACACTGCGACGGCATCCCGGTGGCTGCTATAGAGGACCCCCGACCGGGCAGCCCCGGGATCCGTCGCCGCGCTAGCCCGGATTATTCACGCCGGTGGTGAGAAACCGTTCCGCGGGCTTCGTCGA
>CAYMME010000235.1:0-13662 GCA_964391465.1 uncultured Planctomycetales bacterium | reverse complement strand
GTGATCAAGAGCCCCATGACGAAACAGTGGCAGCTCTTTCTTCCATGGCGGTATTTGCTGTACCGCCGCCCCTTACGCGGACGACGCCGACGGTTGCCCGTCGAGTACGTGTTCTCCACCTTCCGTCCCTGACGGCTGCACAACGTCTGATCGACGATGAACAAATACCGCCCTCGGCTTCTTGCCTCCGCCAACGTCTCGTTGCGCACCTTCTCCAGCAGCGGAAGCTTGTTCCAGTACTTCCGTTCGAGAAAGCGACCAATCTGCGCACGGTGGCGCGGGGTCAAACGCACGGCCACTGCCGCCCGCACCGCCCCCATCCGTCCCGTATGCATCACAAAGGCCACCACGCAGCGAATCACCAACTCCAACACCGATGACTTGAGTTCCGCCGGACCCAAGCACCGCTTGAGCCCAGGCAGCGCATCCTGCAGAATACCCATCGCGAGGCTCCTTCCTCTGCGACTGACATCAGCCTGGTTCCAGACTCCATTGTCCCCGAATCAGTCGCTCGGGAAAAGCCGCGAGCCCCCGGGCCCTCAAAATGCGCAACTTCAAAAAGCGCAGTGGCGGCCCTGTCGTATTCCGACGTCAAATCCTCGTAGAACTCAGCGGCGCTTGGCAGTGACAGGCCTGTGGCTGTCTCGATGGCGGCCTGGATCGTGGCGATTTGGTCGCCCAACTTCCGCAGAAACTCCTCGTACTCTGTGCTGAAGTGCGCCTCCAGGGCCGCCAGGCGATTCTTCGGCATCCGTTGATCACAGAACAGGCAAGTCGCGGCCTGACGCTCCTGATGCAGACCAAGTCCCCGATACATCCACGAAGACAAGTCCGCATCGTCCTTGAGCGACTGGATCGCCTCCGAGACTACCGTCGTGGAGAGCAGGTTGGTGACAGTCGTATGGAGGGCCCTGAGATCCGGCAGTTGGTACGTGAGCGGTTTGAGCTCGGGCTTTGGCGTGGCGTGAAGCTGCGTCAGCAGCTTTTCGCGGGCATCGTTTCTGAGTTCGTGAGCCTGGCGGTCGTCTGCCGCAATCATCTCCTCTGATCGACGTCGGAAGTCGCCCTTGTCGTAGTTGTTGTACGGATTCGAGCCTGGCGACCGAAGCATGTCTTTGATGGCCTTCGCCTTGTCGATGCCGAACCTGTCCAAGGCGGACTCCGCCTCGGTCTTCTTCAGCCGATTGCCACCCAGCTTGGTCTGTTCCTCGGTCAGCGTGGCTTTGAGTTGCTCGACCTGCTTCTGCTTCTCGACGTTTTTCTTCCCGAGGACGAAGATCGGCGCAACGTCGCCTCCGGTCGGAAAGACGCTCTCGGCCATGAAATCGCGGTTGAATACTCGGATGGGTAGCGTAACTTGGCCAAAGTCGCCATTACTCAAGTCCCGATCGTCGACCGTCACGGTGACTTGGCCGTTCGGTGGTGCGGTCCTCGCCTCCAACGCCCGGAACAACCTACTCAAGGTAGTCTTCCCGGAACCGTTCCACCCGTAGATTAGGTTGTAGGGGCCCAACGCAGGCAGGTCACCCGGCCACGTGAAATCGCGGAATACGCCGCAATCGCGCAGGTGTTTGATGCGGTTGATCGACATCACGTAGCCCCCGCAATCATCGCATCGAATCCCAGCATGTATTTGATCACGAATCTTGTGCGACGTCCAGTTAGGCGCGGCCGCTGGAAGCACGCCGAAGCGTGGCTCGGGCACGATCGCCTGTTGCCGGCGGTCTTGGGGTCCTGGGTAAGTTCGATGCTTGAAGCGGGAGATCAGGCACGCCGAACCCGATGCAACGATCATCATGGTTGCTCCCGACGCAATCCCGGCCCTCTCTCCGCGGCCTTTGGCGATCGCGACGCTTCTCATTGTGTTGGCGCAACATGTCGTCCCGACCTCCCGCGCTCAATCTCACGAGATGGAATTCGTGAGACCGGTTTCGACCCCGGAACCTCAACTGCCGCAAGGCGTTAAGAACCACAGTTGCGAAGTCTCACGTTCTGCAACCTCGTACCGGGCCATCCGGGAGCTCATCGCGCGCGTAACTGGCGGCCGGTCCGCAACCCGCGACAGTTTTGATACTCACGCAGATGTAGGCGGGTGAAGTATCCCGGCGAGCGATGCCGGTGGCGGAGGCCGCATGCCTTCGACAGGGACGTCGTCAAGACCCGCAGGAATTACACCCGAGCAACGCCGCGACGAGATCATCCATGGCTGCAGACATTCGGATGGAAACCGCCGCCCTGCGGCGGATGACGGTGAAGCAACTACGCAGGCGGCACGTCGAGCTGTTCGGCGAAGAGAACCGCTCGGCGAACCGCCAGTACCTCTTCCGCCGAATCGCGTGGCGGCTCGAGGCGATGGACGAGGGTGGCCTGTCGGAGCGGGCGCGGCAGCGGGCGCACGAACTGGCCCGTGACACCGACCTGCGGAGGCGGACGCGATTCAACACTCGTGCATTGCGAATTCCAAACACCGGCATTCGTCCTCCTCAATTCCTGGCACGTTGGTCATCACCACCGCCGCAACGACGTTGACGTGAACGGCCGGTGCCCAGAATCGTCTCGACCTCCCTTGCCGCCCGCTCGATCCGCTCTTGGCGGGCCTTGGCAGTCATGGTTAACGGCGGTGCTGCTGCCTGATCCGCCGTCCGACGATCGCTCCATCGTTGGAGCGCCTCGACGCTCGTGCACGTCCGCCCCCCGAGCTTGACCGCCTCGAGCTTGACACCGCCGAGGCCCCTTTGGACCCAACGGTAAACCGCGCTCACATGGACGCGCTTGCCGCGCGCCGTCGGCGGGAGTAGCTTCGGTACGTCGCGGAGCGGAATGAGTTGCTCGGTGGTGATGTCGATCATCGTGCAGCTCCAGCAGAAACACGCGCCGTTGTGGGCATCTCCTCCCAGGTGCGCCCCTCGAGCCGCCGCCCTGTTTTCTTTTTGTTCACGCCGCCCCACTGCTTGAAGAAGAAGGGCACTCCGGCGCCCCGACACTGATCGCGGATGTCGATCACCCACTTCCGTCGCATGGGCCTGGCACCGGGACCGGATTCACCGCCGACGATGACCCAGTCGATCGCGTTGAGATTCAGGTTAGGAAGCGGCCCGAGCAGCGGTTCGAGCGAAACGAACTTGACCGCCGCGTCTGTCGCCCTGAGGTGGTCGATCCGGAGCGTGTAGTCTCGATGCTCAACGCTGACGCCCATCCAGATTTGCGGCCCCCATGCCAGCTGGTCGTTGAGGTCGCAGAGCCGTGCAGATCGCTTGGTTAGGATCTGGTACCGGTGCTGCGGTGCCGCACGCATGACCGCGAACACGCGCTGAATGACATCCAGGCCGAGATGCTCGTGGAACAGGTCGCTCATGGAGTCGACGAAGATGGTCCGTGGTCGACGCCAGCGGGATGGCAGGCGAAGCGCCTGTTCGTCGAGATTGATTATGCCCGTCCAGACGTACGTGCCGCCGACCTTCCTGGTCGTGTCGGCGTACTTGGGCTGACCCATTGCTTCGAGCCGTGCGCCGAGACGCGCGGCATAGCAATTGGCGCATCCCGGGCTGCACATGCTGCAGCCGGCTAGCGGGTTCCACGTGGTCTCGGTCCACTCGATTGAAGACTGTCCCGCCATATGGCATGTTTCCATCGGGCTCTTGACGACGACGCACACTCTTGCCCGTTGCCGTGTCGATTCACGCCTCGCCGCAGCCAGGACAACTCGGAAACCGACAAGTCGGGCATACGCGGTTGCCGTTCAGAGGCGATCCACACAGCAGACAACTCGGGCCCGTATCGTCGCGAGTGGACGTAGGCGCTTCGTTTGCCTCGGATCCAGTGCCTTCCGGACTTGCTTGTCCGCCGGCTGCTTCGCCGTCCGGCATCGGACCGCACTGCGCTTGTTCCTTCGGATCACGCTCAGGGTTCATTCGTCTTCTCCTCGATGTCGATGGACAGTGGGTTCGCTCATCGGAACCCACGCCCCATTGAACCAAGGCACGACCCGAGGTCGGTTTCGTTCGCATGATGCCACGCTGATCCTTGGGCGATGCCGGTGTTGGCTTCCGAAGCGTGCTTGGACGCAAGTGGAGGCCGGGGCGACGCAGGTAGAGAAGAACAGAAGCTGCCCTACATGTAGTCTGACGAAGCTCCGGGAGCGTCATTATGAGTTGGGCTGTCGGAGGCATCCGGCGGCCTCACAACTGTGTTCCGTGGTTTGGTCGCAGTAGGGGGCACTGACGAGGGCGCCGGTCGCGCATCGCGCTGCTTGGGCTCTCTCGCGGGCGGGTCAAGCATAGCGATGCCGAATAGCTCCACCGCCAGCATCGCGAACAGCTGGACAACCATGGGGATGGAGATCACGTTCTTGACGAGCCGCAGCGCAAGAGCGTTCACGACGGCAAGCGAGATCAGCAGAAAGAGAAGCGCCCCGGGCCTGCAATACCAGGGCCTGTCGCGGCCGGGCAGGCAGACCTCGGCGAACTCCCGCAAGCCCAGCGCAATGAAGACCCCGGCAAGGACCATGAGGGCTACACTGAACAGGCCAGGGCCAGTCCATCTCGAGGCTCCCAGCGGAAACCCGCTCACGGCGGCGCACAAGACCGAGAAGGCGCTGCCGGCCAGGAGAAGGTTCCGTCTTGCCGTTGGTGTGGGCGAGAACATCGTTGTGCTCCTTCCTGCGCTTGGCAGGTTTTCGGGTGATGAGTGAGACCGGCCGTGTCCGCTACAGCGGCACGCGTCGCACCCGGGGATAGTGTTGCACGGTCGTCTGGGCGTCCGATGTCGTCTGAGCGATCGTGCGATGATTCTTCGGCTGCGCTCGCTCGGGAGGACGCGGAACACGGACCGTGTGGAAGGCGACGCGCGGGTCCTGTCGATCTCGATGACCCAACGACGCGTGCTTCTTCCTCCGGATCCGGACTGCGTTGCCCAGAGACCCCTGAAGAACCAGAAGAAAGCCCGCCGGCCGGGGTGGCGGGCGGGCTTCCGAGCAACGCTCCGGAGTTGCCGCGTTCAGGGAAAGGTCGTTTCTACCGGCACTTCAGGATTCTCATCCCGTTCCTTCAGGCAGACGTACTCGTACGCCTTGTCAACGACCAACCGCAGCTTCGGCAGGTCGTTCGGGAAGAAGTAGTCCGTGTTCTGCCACTCGCCGCTCTTGTCCTTGTAGCGCTTCTGGATACGGACGCTGTACAGCACGACCGTCCGGTCCTCCTGCTCCTCTTCTCGGCGCCAAATTCCGG
This sequence comes from uncultured Planctomycetales bacterium, assembly GCA_964391465.1. GTDB lineage: Bacteria > Planctomycetota > Phycisphaerae > UBA1845 > CAYMME01 > CAYMME01. The sequence continues at coordinate 8,437 of CAYMME010000235.1, read as the reverse complement.
CACTGACCGGCCACGCGTCATACGCTCTTTCAGGGTGTTTCGGTGTTTCTTCTGACATGGTTAGTCTCCTTTTAAGGGTCAACCGAGTTCTGAAACCCACATAAGTGTTCTGCTGCCGACCCCTCGGCTGGAGGTCACGCACCTCCTCTCGTCTGGGAGACGACGATCGCCACGAGAACATGCCGTGCGATCAAGGCCGCACTCAGAACTGCGCCCCACGGCACCCAACGGGCAACGGGCTTGTTGCGCCGGCTTGCGAGCCATCCCCCGAGGACGCGTGGCAGCGGGTCGATCACCTCCCGCAGGGAGCAGCAGATCCGAGCAGGCCACGACCCACGAAAACGCCCAAACAGCAGTCGAATCACCGCGAGGAACAGGTAGGTGTCGATCGTCCAGACGGCGACGACGAGCGGCCAGAGCAGCATGTTCGGAACGACGATCATGGCTTTCATTGGATTTGCGTCTTGGCTGCGATGGACGTGCCGTGGTCAACGAGTGTCTTCTCTTGGTCGATGAAGCGATACCGCAGCTCGCCCTGGACCGTCGACGCCACCTTGCGCAGGAGCTTCTCGTCCACCGCGGAAGGGTCGGGCCCCACGCCGATCACGTCGATGACAACGCCTCGACCCTTGAGATCCTCGGCTGTGTGAAGCGGGTGGCCACCGTGGCCGTCGGTCAGGAGAACGATGCGGCGGATGACGCCGTTGTGCGACCAGTTGAAAAGATCTCTGGCAGCCTTCAGACCTTCGTTGATGTCAGTCCCTCCGCTTGCGATGAGGGCGTCGATGGCCTGAAAGACCCGCGCCTTGCCGGTAGCCAGCGAGGTGATGGGCAGCTGGACGCAGGCTGCGCTATCGAAGCTGATGACACCCATCTCATCGTTCGGGTCGATCTTATGTTTCTCCACCACATGACCTTTCATCGCGCGCTTCGCCGCCTCCAGCTTGATGAACCGGCCATTGCACTGCCCACACATACTTCCGGACCGATCGAGCACCATCACCGTGTGCTCGCGCTGATCGTTTCCGAGCAACGTCTGGCGAATCAGTGTTCTTCCCGGCACCGCAGCGTTCAGTGCGACCGGAAGAACCGGGGGTACGACAACCGGCGAAGCCGCCTTACTCGCGGCGAGCGCCGGGTTGACCTGGGTCTTGACCCCTCCGGCAGGCCCGGCGAGGCTGCGGCTACAGCCCTGACAGAACTTCGCGGTTGCTGCATTTGCGCTTCCACAATGATTGCATTTCATTTCAGCTTCTCCAATCAAGAACTACGGACGTATCTCGCGGTGTAGCCTGCGATGACGATTTCCTGGCCCGGTTGCAGCGGTGTCAGCTGCGTCACGAGGGCCCCGTTGATGCAGGTACCGTTGGTGCTGCCGGCATCCTGGATGTGGACAGCGCCGTTGAGGCAGACGAGCTGGAAGTGGCGCTGGGAGATGTAGGGGTCCTGCGCTCCGAGTTGGTCCCGGCCAACCACATGCACGCCCTCGGGAATGCGGAAGGTCTTGCCCGCCGGCGTGCCGCTGTTGAACTCGATCCCGTGGCTGGCCGAATCGAACCTGCCGCCGCATTGGCCACAGGCCGGCTGGCCGTCGCAGGCCTGCCCGCATGCGATGCAGAGGACCCCACCGGGAGCCGCGGCGGCGAACGGCGCAGCACACATGTGGCAGTGGCGGGCCCCGGCAATTGCAGCCGTCCCGCAGGCCGAACAGGAGGGCGCCGGTGCGTGCCCGGCTTGCAGAACAGCCAGGATCTCACTCGCGCAGCTTGGGCGGGCGTCGGCCTGATCCTGGAGCAGACAGCCGACAAGATCCTCGATGTGCTGGGGGATAGTCGCGTCGACCTGGCGCAACGGCGGGAGCATCTGAAGGGCCGGCCTGTCCCCGATGGTCTGGGCGATGTCGGCGCCGGTCAGCATGAAATACAGCAGCAAGCCGAGTGGATAGAAATCGGCCCGGTGGTCCACGCTGCGGGCATCGGCAGCCTGCTCCGGTGCGTGCCATGGCTTGGTCCCCAGGATGCCGGCATTGCCTGTGATGGTCGGCTCGTTGAGGGCCTTGCAGATGCCCAAGTCGATCAAACTGATGTGCCCGTCGGGGCGAACCAGGATGTTCCGCGGCTTCAGATCGCGATGCACGATGTTGATCGCATGGAGCGGTTCGAGCGCGCCAACCAGCTCCACGAAGATCTTGAGGGCCCGGTTCAAGGGCAGTTTGCCCCCCTCGCGCTGCACGTAGATATCCAGTTCGATGGCTTCGACGAAGGGGAGAACGACATACCAGCTACCGTTCTCCTCGAAGGCCTCGACCGGATCGGGAATTGCCGGATGGCCGACCCGCAGGGAGGCGGCACGGTGCAGCCGTTTGACTTCCCGCTCGTGGTTTGTGTCTGACGGCATCACATTGAGGCGCTTCAGCGTGACTTCGGTACCCGAGTGCTGATCGACGGCCTTGGCCACGGTGTACTGGGCGCCGTCGCCGAGCAGGTCGACGACCTCGTATCGCCCGTTGATGACCTCGCCGATGTGCATGGGGATCCCCCTACGGTTCAATCCATCTCGAGCTGAAGCACGGTCGTACCGATGACGATTTCGTCTCCGGCCTCGAGGACGATCGGGCGGCGGATGCGCAGGAGCGTGCCGTTCGAGGATCTGAGGTCCTCCAGGTAGAACAGCCCATCCGACCGGACCAGCTTCGCGTGATGGCGCGAGACATAGTCGTCGCCCGCGATGACAATGTCGGATTGCGGATCCTTTCCGATCGTCACTTCCTCCTGCTTGAGATCGTGGACGACGGGAGCTTCGTCAGGGGCCAGGACCTTGATCGAGCAGCGGGCCGGCATCTGCCCGACGCGAGCGCCGCACGTCGGACAGAACTGGGCATCCGGCGGAAGCACATGCCCACAAAGCCCCGGCACCGGCACGGCGTCGATCGTGCGTTCCTCGGGTTCTTCCTGGGCGTCGACTTCCGGGTCGGGCGCCCGCCTCGCCGGACGAAGCTCTTGCTGTCCCGAACGCTCCTCGGTGTCCGCCAGGACTTCCTCTTCGGGCGACGTGGCGGTCGCGGCCTTCAGAGCCGTGCCGCATTCCGGGCAGAACTTCGCCCCCGATGCGAGGGCTGTATGGCACGCCGTGCACGGCGGGCCGGGATCCGGCACCGCGTCGCCCGGCGGCGCCTCAGTCGAAGAGACCATGTTGGACTGCTTTGCCATCCTGCTTCTCCTGGTACAAACGCCGAAGCGCTTCGGCCCGCCTGACGGAACACGCCTCCGTCATGGTCTGCTCTGAGGAACGGGACGCACGGTTGGCGGCTGGTTGGTAGTTGCAGCAGAGCACGCTCACGTTGTCGCCGGTTCCGGCGAGGAGAGCGCGCTGGACAAGACGTTCCGGCAGCCGAAAGAAGCTGGGGTGGCCGTTGCGGCATTCGCGAACGGTGCGCGCGATGTCGTCGTTCGTGAGGACATCGGTCAGACCATCGGTTGTGAGGACAACGACCTCTTCCGACTGCAATCGGTAAGTGGTGACATCCGGGGTCGCCCGATCCGGGCGGCCCAGGCACCGGTTGATGCGGTGCGCAGCCGGATGATCGTGGGCCTCGTCGGCGTCGATGATGCCGGCCTCGATGAGATCGACAACATCGCTGTGATCACGCGTGAGCTGCCGAGCTGCCTGTTCACCCACGACGTAGCATCGCGAATCGCCGGCCCACGCGACGTAGAGAGTGCTGTCGACGATCACGGCGCACACCGCGGTGGTTGCCATGCCCCGGCAGGCGGGCTCGGCGTCGGCTTGCTGCAGGATGGCAGCGTTGGCGCGAGCGAATGCGTTGGTAAGCCAGGCGAGGACTGCCTCGGGGGTGGGACGCGTACGGGCTGCCGCATTGAAGTAGGCGATGAGCGTCTCGATGACTTGCGAGGCCGCAAGGTTGCTGGCGACCTCGCCACGTGCGTTGCCTCCGACTCCGTCACACACGGTGGCGATCGTGATCGGCCCCACTCCGTCGACGTGGTGCGTGACTGCCGTGGTGTAGTCCTCGAGGCTTGCGCGAGGCCCTTGGTCCATGCAGAAAGCAATGTCCATCTCTGGCTCCAAAGCCGATCCGGAGATCAACCTGTCCTACTCCTCGTCTCCATTGCCGCGGATCACGCGAGCAATCACTGCGATACCCACGAGCACAAGCCCGAGAACTGCGAGCCGTGAGTACCGGTCCCTGTTCTGCACGCCGAGGGCGTCCATCACCTCATCCCACGTCACGCTGGGCTCTGCGTGATTGATGAACCAACCGGCGGCACCGATCACGAGAATCAACAGCAATGGCCCCCACGAGATCGTGCGACGAGGCGGTGGTGGCGCAACCGGCGGAGGCGTGCACGCATGCGAATCGTTCTGGTCGCGAGCCATGTCTGCTTCCTCCTGCTTCAAGAGAGCATAAGACCGCCGCCGCTGGCCCCGCTTACCGGTGGGTGACGGCACGATTCTCTTTGCGCTGCGCGTGTCGGCGCTTGTCTTGGGCAACCAGATAGCACACGGCTGCGTCCGGGCGATTGCGCGTGGATGCGTTTTGCATGACGAACCGATGCGCGCCGCGCAGAAATGCAGTGGCAGACGATCGGCATCCCATCACCGAGAAATCACGCGGCCCACGAAGCGATCGCGCAGAATCGAAGGGGGAGTGTCCCTGCGCATAGGAGACCTACGTATGCGGAAACCATCAGGAGTGAAGTTCATGAAAGACGCGACGCTCAGGGTCGGGACAGACTACCCGGCATGCGTTGTCTGGGCCGGACGGGAAGAGAAGCAGTGGAAGATACTGCTCTGCCATCTCGATCCCGGGAACCGCGGGCGACGACACGTGCTCAAGCTGTCGTCGCGCGTGATGGTCAACAGCCTGGAGGCCGAGTTTTTCCGGGCGTGCGGTGTCGAGGTGCGTGCCGACGCCTCCGCGGATCCCCTCGAGACCGTCGGCAAGAGGATCAACGTACGATTCGGGCCGTCCGCGGACGGCGTCCCCCAGATCGTGTCCTTCGCAACCTACAAGGAGAACTCATGATGAGCCAGGCTCCGAACCCCAACCTCTTTCCGGGCAACCAGGGCCAGCAGGGAGCGCCGCCGAGTGGGCCGGCCAACCCGCCGCACGACATCGCATCCGCAATCGGGAGCCGTGTTCGGGCCCTGGTCGTCAGTGTCTTCTGGATTGTCACGGGAGTGGCTGCCGTCGCCGTCGGATTGGCGGTGGGTTATCTCACCCTCCGTCTGACGTGGTGGTTCGTGCAGATCGTGACGCAAGCGGCGGGGATATAGACCATGCCAGCTCCACCCACACCACCCGGTACGGTCCACCGGACCATCATCCGGGACAAGCATGGCGATGAGGTTCTGGCGATCGTCTACGGCACCTACATGGTCCAGGGCGGCCAGGGTCGCATGATTGAGATCGCGGAGGGCGACAACTTCGTGCTCGTCGACGGCACGGTCTGGAGCCCGGCCTTTCTCAAGGGACCGCGGCCCATGCGACTCGCCGTGTGCGAGATCTGCCGGCGGCCCCCGTGGTGGTCCTCGCAGCGGCCGTCCCATGGGCTTTGTGCAGCTCACGTCGTGAGCCGCTGCGTCCGCTGTGGAGATATTTCTTGTCCTAATCATGGTCACTGGGGGATTGACGGCCAGTGGCGCTGCGTGCGGTGTCTGCCCTGGTTCCGGCTCTGGTGCCTCTTCAGCCGTCCGGTGGCGTGATGGGACGCTACCTTCAGCAGCTCGTTGCCGCAATCGAAGAATATCGGCTCGATCACTTTGCCGAAGGCCGCACGGTCGTGGCCATCCTCCAATCACGTCAGGTCACCGAGCCCGAGGCGCGGCGCTATCTCGTCTGGCTGCATCCGCGGATCGAACAGCAGATCCGGTTTCCGAACTACCTTGAGCCCCCGCCGGACGAAGAAGAGCTGTACGCGGACGGCAGGCCGGATGTGGAGATCGGGACGACAGAGAACGGTCTGCGATGCGGACTGATGTTGCGCGACCGGCCCCGCAATATCCTGCTAATGGGAGATGCCGGGTTTGGGAAGACGACCACCATCCGCCGCATCATCCTGGGCATCGACGCCATCCGGTCCTGGTTGCCGGTTTCGGTGATCGTATTCGACAAGAAAGGAGGGGATTACGTCGACATCCCCGCCCGCTGCGGAGACCACTGGCTGAATCTGAGCATCCATAAGGGGATGCGCGCCGGCTTCAACGGTCCGCAGATGCCCCCTAACGTCTGGATCAATAAGATCTGCAGGCTGTTCGCGGCCCGCATGGGACTCAAGGCCGGTGAGATCAGCATGGCGAACATGATGCGCTGGCTGCTCGGCGTGCTGAATAAGCCCGGCGCCGAGCCTCTGCTGTGGCCCAGCGCGGGGCTGCTGCTCGAAGTGGCCAAGGCCGCTCCCCTAACGTTGTGGGCCACCAAGTCGCAGTATGAGCAGTCGTTGATTCAGTCGCTGGAGGGGTTCACTCACGCCGGCGGCCCCTTGGTGGCGACACGAAACGGCTTGGATCTGATCCGGGACGTGGTCAACCAGAGGCGCAGCGTCGTACTGGATTGCTCGGCAATGGATCCCACGGAGTTACGTCTATTCTTCATCGACACACTGTTCAGCGCGGTCATCGATAACAAGATCTTCCATCATGAGAAGATCGACCGTACTGGGGTCGTCTTCGTATTGGACGACGCCGATGCGGAGATCGGTCATCAGGCGGCAGCGGCATTCACTGACGGAGTGTCCCCGATCGTCAAGACGCTTACGGAGGGTCGCGAGTTCGGTGTCATGGCCATCCTCGGTGGTCGGTGGATGGGCAACGTTCATCCCATGATCCTCAACTCCGTGCAGTATCACATCGTGTTTCGCATGCCTCATCAGCGATCGGTGACCGAGGCGGGACGCACGCTCAGCCTTCCCCCGCGTGCGTATGGCATGGTGCCTGTGCTGCCGACGGGACAGGCCTTGGTCCGCCAAGCAATCGGGTGGCCGCACACGATGCTCGTCACGCTGGACAAGCTGGACCCGCACCGCGGCGGACGGCCGGAGTACGACTCCCATCCTTTTGTTCCCGACAAACGTCTTCATGAACTGCCGGAAGTGCAGCAGGCGCTGGAGGCCCGGATTGCCGAGCACCGCCGCGGGCAGCGAAGACGAGCGAATCAGGAAGCGCTCGGGCTTTCGCCGGAAGCTCGGGATCTACTATTCAAGGCTTCTCTGAAGCCCTACTGGCCGGTTGCTCGCCTCTACGAGAAACGGCCATCGCCGACGACGGTGAAGCGGATTCGCGAAGAACTGGAGACGGGTGGGTACGCGGCGTTCGAGGAACCTCGCGTGGGGAGCAAGAACCTGCTCCTGATCGAGGTTCGTGAGGCCGGATGGCAATTGCTGGGCAAGCCTCCGGTTGCCCTGAGAGGCCGTGGAAGCATCACGCACAAGCATTTCGCGAACTGGATTCGCATGGTGGGTGAGAAACGGGGTCACGAAGCAGTCTGCGAATGGGTTGTACCGAGTACCCAACATCCGACTGATTGTGCCTGGCATCTCGGCAATCAACGGGAAGCGTTCGAAGTGATCGTCGATTGCGCGGCGAACGTCGCTGCGCACGTGAAGGCTTGCTTCGCGGGCTCGGAAGTGACCAAGCTGACGATCATCAGTCCGCGCAAGGACAAGCTTGCCGAGCTCCGTGCCGGGATCATGTCCGAACGCGAACTCGTGCCGTTCATCGAGCGGATGTCGTTCGAACCAATCTCTTTGTACGAGAAGGAGTTGTGGCCATGAGCGCGATCAAGATCATATTGGTACTGATAGTAATATGCAGTCTCATTAACTGGGTGCGGGCCCATGGCGGCGACTGGCCGATTCCCAAGGTCTTTCCGCTTCTTTCGGGTCAGAGGCCATCCGCACTATACACGACCGCAGGAACTATCTTGCTCCTTATCTTCATCTGGGGTCTCGGGCGATTGGCGCGGCTCGGTCGTTCGGAGGAGGATGAGGATTGACGCTGCGGAGGACACAGTGCGCGGCGGCCGCAGCACTTCGACACCGACCAAGCCACACGAAGAATCCTAGGATGGATTGTCATCCCAATGGAGAAAAGAAGTGCCCGTGCACAGCGCGATGGCCGTACACGGGCACCTCGAGCTGGACGTTCGGTCCGTCAGTTCAGGCGAGCGATTTCGCCAAGACGTTCCTGCTGCTCAAGCCTCCGGAGGGCCAGGAGCACGATCAGGTCTCGCTGGGCCCCGCTGGCATCGACCTCGTGACCACTGCACAGGGCCTGCGCGTTCGCCACAACAAGGCACTGAAGCACGGCGTCGATGACGGGCGTATCAGCGCGGGCACGGTCAAGCTCCTCGCGCATCGCGTCGCGGTCGGCCAGTTTCTTGCCGGTCTTGATCATCGCGTCGAAGAAAGCCTCGGGG
>CAYMME010000234.1:0-13669 GCA_964391465.1 uncultured Planctomycetales bacterium | reverse complement strand
ATCAGTGAGTTCTTTCTCGAGGATCACGTACTCCTTGGTGCGCCCGCCGATGATGGCCCAGACCTTGTTGCCGGCCTGCTTGAGCGCCTTGGCCTGCGGGTAGATGACGGCCGTGCCGACACCTCCGCCGACCAGAACCGCCACGCCGAACTTCTCGATCTCGGTCGGCTTGCCCAGCGGCCCCACCACGTTCGCGATGTGCTCGCCGGCCTCCAGCCCACAGAGCCGTTCCGTCGTCGCCCCCACGACCTGAACCACCAGCGTGATCATGCCGCTCTCGGGATTCGAAGCAGCGATGGTAAGCGGAATGCGCTCCCCATCCTCGCGGACCCGCACGATGACGAAGTGTCCGGGCTGGTGGTTCTTCGTTACCCGCGGCACCTCGACTTCAATCCGCCGGACCCCGGGAGCCAGCCACACAGCCTCACGAATCAGGAACATACCGTTCTCCCGTCAATGCAATCGAAAGGCCACTGGAACACCAGACGCACGTTGCCGCCGAGCGGAGAACCGTGGCCAGAACACGGACCGATACCGCCGTAGGGGTTGCACACTCGAAGGTGACAAGAATGCACCGAGGAACGTCCAGGCGGTGCCACGCGGCATGGAGCAGGGATCACAGCGCAACCAGAGCCCCAAACCGTCTGGAAGGTCCTCGCGGACCCGACCTCGGAGAGCTCGCGCATGAAACCCCGCGGTTACGGCAAGGTGCATCATATCGCGTTTCATCGGTTTTTCAAGCCCACGAAGCCGGTTTCGACCTCACGTGCCCGCACCGTCAATCCCGTCGCGGGGAGCGAGCCCCGGAACAGGGCGCAGGGTAGCTCAACGCGTCGCGGACGGAGGCCTCGGCTTCGGAAGACACGTCGCTCTCGGTGTAGAACAGGGCCGTGGCGTCGATACCGGCATGCCGAATCGCCTCCCGCACCTCCCGGACCGCCCCCACCCGCTGCAAACCGGGGATGGCCACGAACGCGAAGAGTAGGATCACGACCACGCCGGCCAGGAGCTGCGACCAGCGGCGCCCCGCGCCCGGAGCGCCGGCACCGACCGGCGAACAAGCAGGCGTGCGGGGTGTAGTGGTGGTCCGTTCCATGTCGAAGCGCTCCGCTCGGACCTCAGATCTGCGCCGTGATCGAAGGGAAGACGATATAGAACATGATGTACGCCATAGTTAGCGTGAGACACAGATTGAAGCTCTGACCGCACACGTAGAGAATCAACGGCTTGCCGCCCTTGAAGTAATGCTTCAACTCGCGGAAGTTCGTGGCCAGGCCGATGCTCGCGAACGCCAGGCAGAAGAACCAGCCGCGCAGCGTCTTCGTCAGTCCTCTGATCACACCGTTGTCGATCATGGTGTATCCCACGTCCGAACCCATGGCGCCGTAGATGAGCGAGAAGACGATCGAAACCCCAATGAAACCGAGGACGAACTTCGGGAATCGGTACCAGACCTCCATGGCCCCGACCGTGCGACCCGCCTCGCGCTCGACCTTGAAGCACCAGTACATGGCCACGCAGAACGCGACCAGACCGATCATCACGTTCTGGATCATCTTGATGGTGGCGGCCACATGCAGAGCTCTTTCGCTGAGGAACTCGCCCGCGGCGGCCACGGCCCCGGTCGCGTCGATCGTGCCGCCCATCCACGCCCCGCCCAGGATGTCCGTCATGCCCACGGCCCGGATGAAGGTCGGCATCACGACCATCATGATCGACGTGAAGATGAGCGAGAGACCGACGGCGAGGGTGAGCTCCTCCTTCTTGGCCCGGCAAGCCGCCGCCGTGGCGATCGCCGCCGACACCCCGCAGACCGACATGTCGGCCGAGATCGTAATGTTCAACGTCTTGGACGGAATCTTCAGGATCTTCTGGCCGAAGATGAACGTCGTGATGAGCACGATGGGCGTCACTACCCACGCGACGAACACACCGGGAATCCCAATGGCCACGATCTTGCCGAACAGAATCTCGGCCCCGAGCAGCACCAGACCGGTCTTGATGAAGTACTCGGTCTGCACCGCGGGCATGACCCATCTCGGCGTGCCGACCGTGTTGCTGATGAGCAGGCCGAAGAGGATTGCCCACGCAGCGTACCCCAGGCCCGCGTCCTTGATGTTGGCCTGCGCCGCGAAGAGCTGCGCCAACACGGCCAGTAGGAAAACGAACACGAAACCCACGGCGAACTTGCCGACCAGACGCTCCATGAAGCGCGTGCCGACGCCGAAGAGCACGATGAACACAACGCCGAGAACGGCCAGGTAGCCCACCTGATTGACCGGCTTGGCCGCCTTGACCTTCTTCGAGGCCGACGAAGCGGCGCGGTGGGCGCCTCGCCACTTCGCAATCGCCGCGGCGGCCGCCTCGTTGAGCGCAATGTCCTTGAACGCGGCCGCCCGCGCCGCGCTCTCGGCTGCCTTCGCCTCGGCCTCCGCCGCCTCGCTCTCCTTCCGCGCGGCATCATACTTCTTCTGCGCGCCCGCCTTCTTCTCCGCCGCGCGAGCGTCCGTCACCACGAACGCTTCGATCGGGTTCGTCGTCCATCCGTGAGGCTTGCCGGTGTAGTTCTTGATCGTCTTGGCCAGGTCGCTGCTCGTGGCCTTGAGCTTCTTCTTCGCATCGCTCGCCCGGTACCAGGCGAGCGTCCGAAACGGCGCCGCTTCCGCCTCCGCCGCCATCGTCGCGTTGGACCGCTCGATCGTCTCCTTCATCCCCTCGGGCCCGCGCGGCAGGAATATGAACAGGCCGATCGCAATAATCGCCAAGCCAAGCCAGATCGCCCAGTAGTCCTCGGTCTTGTACAACTCGCGCCACCGCGAACCCTGCTCGGCCGAGCCCTCATCCTGTTCCGTGCCGCGCTCGTCGTCAGATTGGGACATCACCCTGTTTCTCCGAAGAACTGGGTCCCGCTACCCGCGGGGCCGGACGGTATGATCCGCGCACCGACACACGCCGTCGTACACCACCGCACCGGGTACGCCCGCGCCCGCGCCCGCGCTTCCCGCTCGGTCGACGCCTGCCGCAAACCCAGGCTAACGCTTCATCTAGCTTGTCACAACCGGCATGCCCATCGCGGGCCAGATCAGCCACGCGAAGAAGGCCAGAACGATCATCAGCAGGACACTGGCGGGAACTCCGGCAGCGAAGAACTTCGCGGTGGAGAACTGCCGGCTCTCGTAGGCGATCGCGTTCGGTGCCGCACCGACGAGCAAAAGGAAAGGCATGCCCGCCGTGACCAGAGAGGCGAACAGGACGATCTCCGGGGCCACCCCGAGATAGGGGGCGAGGACCAGGGCCACCGGCAGCGAGATGGCAATGGCGGCCACGTTCATGATGACGTTCGTCATGACCAGCACGAAGAACGCCGTCCCCATGATGAAGACGAACCAATTGGCGTCCTGGAAAAGGACGAGCCATTTGACCGCCATCCATTCGGCCGCTCCCGTCTCCCACAGGCAGAATCCGATGCTCATCGCCCCTCCGAACAGAAGGACGATGTTCCAGGGAATGCCCTCCAGGTCCTTGATGGTCAGTATCTTGAAAATGAAGAACAGGACCGTCGCCACCAGAATGACCGCACTCTTGTTCAGGTGGGCCGCGATGGCTTCGGGAACGAACGATCGTGAGCCCATCGCCGCAATGGCCGCGAAGATGATGACCAACGCGAGGATCTCCGACCGAGACATCGGCCCGAGCGTGCGGTGCAGCGACCGTGCCCGTTCCCTGAGCCCGGGAATCCGACTCTTCTCGGGCTTGAAGACGATCATGCAGTAGACCCAAAGCAGCACCACCATCGTGCAGCCGATGGGCAGCATGTAGTAGGTAAGCTGGAAGAACGGAACGTCTCGCCCGACGATCTCCTTGTAGAATCCGATGGCCACCGCGCCGCGGGCCGCACCGAGCAATGTGATGATGCTGCCCGCGCCGGCCACGAACGCCATGCCGATGAACAGACCCTGACCGAACTTCGTCGGCCTCTCGTCTTCGGTGTACAAGGCGTAGATCGCCATCAGCAGCGGATAGATGGTGGCAGCCACCGCCGTATGGGCCATGATCAACGTCAGCGCCGCCGTGATGACGAAAGCGCCGAGGTAGATCATGCTCGTGCGCTCGCCCACCAGCACCAGCATGCGATACGCCATGCGCTTCGTCAGACCGGTCTTGGTGAAGACCATCCCGAACGTGATCGAACCGATGATGAACCAGACGGACGGGTCCATGAAGTCGCCGAAGGCGACTTTCGCCGTCGACAGCTTCTCCGTCACCGTGCCGGTGACCACCGCTCCCGTTTCCGCGGCACCCTCCACGACCTTCGTAACGACCTTGCCGGGCCGGATCAGGAACAATACCTGAACCACACCGATGACAATGCTGGTCACACCGATCGGGACGACCTCGGTCACCCACCACGTCGCCGCCAGCAGGAACAACGCCAGCGCAGCCTTGCCCTGGTGCGTCAGCACAAAGGCCTTGTCCTGGGGATCGATCGCGTCGGAGAACGGCGGAGCGAAGTAGACGATGCAGAACAGGGCAACGCCCAGGGTCATACAGAGGAGCCGCTTCCAGTCGACCCACCGGGCCTTCCGCCCCATGCGAATGTCGGACGGAGGAGGTGATGCACTGTCTACGCCGTCGGTCCCGATCTGATCATCCGTCGTCATGGCGGTCTTCCCTCGGTCACCAGGAAGGTAATCGTCAGGAACTTAGGATCAGGCTTATCTCGCGGAGCACATCCATCGATCGGACCACTCCGACGACGCGCTTCTGCTTGATTACAGGAAGCAGGCTGGCATTCCAGTCGACCATCTCGCACATGGCTTTCAAGATGTGGTCATCGTAGTTGATCGTCGCTTTGATGGGGACCATGAATTGCCGGACCAGGCGGTTCGCGCGCTTGCGAAGGTGCGTGACCATCTTGTGGTACGAGAAACCGAGAAGGTTCGGGTCAACCTCTACGTTGAAGAGCTTGCGCTGATAGTCCATCGCGCCGCTGAGCAGGAACCGCGGCTCGAGTCCCCGCATGATGTCGCGGCGTCTGAGGATGCCCAGGAGATCACGAAAGTTGTCATCGAAGACCAGGGCCACCCGGGGGACGGACAGCTCCTGGTTTCTGAGAATCTGCACGGCCATCTCCAGGATGGCGTCTTGAAGGGTGAGCGTCTCGCTGAGGCAGGGATACTCCTCGACGGGAACCATGATGTCCTGCACCAACTTGTCGTTCATAGTAGGGTACGCTCCGACCTGGGAGGGGCCGCCGCGGTGGTAGGCTCCGACGGAATCCGGCAACGAGCCTTCGCCAACCGTGCAGCGAAGGGCATCTCGCTCGTCTCGGTTTGTTGCGTCTGCTCCATACCCTTCTGAGTTGCGACCGGCGATTCGGAGAGAACCAACGCACCGGGTCTCGCAGCTTATACGACCCTCAAAGCGTAACGGGCTCCATCCGCCGAGTCAACGGGCCTCGAGCATCGCCGCCGCGTGCACCGATAACCAGGGCGCCGACCGCGCGACGGCGTGGCACGGGCCCCATCGCACGCTCAGTGAACCACCCTGCTCCACACGCCGATACCCCATCTGTTGGGGCGCTCCTCCTATGCTCACAGTCACTTGGCCCGCGAGGACGCGGCAACATGGCGCGAGAGGCCTTCATCATCAAACCGGTCGCTGATCTCCCCCAGTCTCCACCGGAGACGACGCGCCGCTGCGCCGCCGGCATCCTCCTCGGAGTAGTCCTGCTGCTGACCGCGGACGGCCCCACCGCCGGCCAAGACCGGACGGGGCCGATCACCATCGGCGCGCCGGCCGAACGTAGCCCCGACGGGAACGCCCGGACGCGTGGATCCGCCCTCGCCACCGTACCGCACGCCGACGCCGATCAAGAATCGGACCGGGAGGCCGACGCGCCGCCCTGGGTCTGGGCCACCGTCGGTCTCGTATCGGTCGCGCTGGGCATCGGCCTGGTGGCGTACTTGCGCAGCCCCCGCAGCGATCCCCGAGACCCGCTCACGCCCACGAGAAGGCGCATCACCCCGGTCATCGAGCTCGCCCTGCTGTCGGCTGGAGTCGGGGTGTTGATGATTCTCTTTTCCTCGCTCGACATGGCAGAGGAGGTTGCGGAGTTCTTCGGGGATGCGGAATCGTGGGAGGCCGACGAATTGCTGCTGGGCGCGGCGCTGGGCGTCCTGGGGCTCGCCGTGTTCGCCTTCCGTCGATGGGCCGAATCGCGCCGCGACCTCGCCGAGCGCAGATGGGTCGAGCGCGAACAACGCAAGCTGACCGTGGCCGTCGAGCGGAGCCCGGCCACAGTGGTGATCACCGACACCGAAGGCACAATCCAATACGTCAATCCGCAATTCAGCAAGACGAGCGGCTACACGACCGAAGAGGCCGTCGGCCAGAATCCACGCATCCTGAAATCCGGCGACATGTCGGCCGAGTCGTACCGCCGCATGTGGGAGACGATCCTCGCCGGGCGGGTCTGGCGAGGCGAGTTCTGCAACACGAAGAAGAGCGGCGAGCGGTACTGGGAGTCGGCGTCCATCGCACCCGTGCGGAATGCCCGCGGCAAGATCACCCACTTCCTGGCCGTCAAGGAAGACATCACGCGCCACAAGCGTGCGGATGCGCAGCGACGCAGGCAGGCCGAGCTCCTGGCGGACACGAATCGGGAACTGACCGAACGGCGGCGCGAGCTCGAGGCGCAGCGGCACGCACTGATCGAGGCCAACGCGGGGCTGGCCGAGGCGCGGGCGAACGCCGACGCGGCGAATCAGGCCAAGAGCGAGTTCCTGGCCAACATGAGCCACGAGATCCGTACACCCCTCAACGCGATCCTCGGATTCTCGGATCTGCTCCGGAAAGAGGGCGACGGTGGAGACGAATCCGAGCGCCGAGACTGGATCGGCACCATCCATGGCAGCGGCGAGCATCTGCTGGCCCTGATCAACGACATTCTCGATCTGTCCAAAATCGAAGCCGGCCAAATGGAGGTCGAGCACATCCGTTGCTCGCCGCAGCTCATGGTCTCCGAGGTGGCATCCATGCTGCGCCCGCGGGCTGAAGAGAAGCACATATCCCTCGAAGTGAGCTTCGGCAGTCCGCTCCCCGCCGCCATCCAGAGCGACCCGACCCGGTTCCGGCAACTGCTGACCAACCTCGTGGGCAACGCCATCAAGTTCACCACGACCGGTGGCGTACGGATCTGCACCGATCTGGTGGACGCGGGGGAGGATCCCATGCTGGTGGTGGACGTGATCGACACCGGTGCAGGCATTCCCGCGAACAAGCTCGATGACGTTTTCGAGCCCTTCGTACAGGCCGACGCCTCCACTACGCGAGAGTACGGCGGAACCGGATTGGGACTCGCGATCAGCAAATGTACCGCCGAGGCCCTGGGCGGCGGACTCACGGTAACGAGCGCCGAAGGCGTCGGCAGCGTCTTCACGTTCGCGATCGAAACCGGTCCCCTCGAGGGCGTGATCACCGAGAGCCTCGCCGAGGCGGAACCTCGGTCCGACCGCAAGCCCCGGTCGACCCAGGACGCACGCGTCCTGGTGGTCGATGACGGTGAGATCAACCGCGAGCTCATCCGCCTGATCCTCGATCAGGCCGGTATCGACGTGACAACCGCCGAGAACGGACAGGTCGCCATCGAACTGGCCATGCGCGATCCGTTCGACCTGATCCTGATGGACATGCAGATGCCGGTCATGGACGGGTACGCCGCCACCAGCGTGCTCCGCCCGCGCGGCGCCAAGATGCCCATCATCGCCCTGACCGCAAACGCCATGCGCGGCGAGGAAGCGAAATGCGTCGCCGCGGGCTGTTCCGGGTACCTGTCCAAACCCGTCGATGCGAACCGTCTACTCGAGATGCTGGACGAAGCGATCCAAGGCGGTGTCAAACCGCCCGCGGATAGCGAGCCGGCTCCGGCGGCCGCACCGTCCGATGGCTCGGCCATCGTCTCCACCCTGCCGACCAATGACCCCGAGCTCCGGGAGATCATCGTGGGGTTCGTCGAGCGGCTGCCAGAGCGACTCGAGGCCATGCAGCGAGCGTATGAGGCGCGCGATCTGGCCGAGGTGGCCGCCCTGGCCCACCGGCTCAAGGGCGCGGGCGCGACCGTGGGCTTCTCCGCGTTCTACGAGCCGACGACCAGGCTCGAAGAGCTCTCGAAAGAAGAGCATCTGGGCGGGATCGAAACGACCATAGGTGACCTCAGAGAACTGGTCCGAAGGATCGTCGTCCATCCGCTCGAAGCGGAGCCTGCAGCGCCGTCCTGAGCACGCGCTCCTGCGCCGGAGTGCGCGAACCTCCCGCGCTTCGGTCAGAGCCGATCTTGCCGCTGTCGTCGCATCACGGATTCGGGACGGAGAGGGCGGGATTCGAACCCGCGGCACCCTTTCAGGCACACGCGATTTCCAGGACCGTCCATATTCCCTTTCCTGGACCACTACGGCCTTCCCTATACAACGAGGGCGGGTGAAAACGCAAGCCATGTAGCCCACTGCAACACGCGTTCGGGCGCGTTGTCGCGTAACCGTTGCGTAACGGGGGTGGCCCGGGGCGACACGGAGCCAGCATGCCGGTGGTCACGGTCAGGCCTATGTTCGATCGCTGCTCCGTAGCCGTCGGTAGCTACCGCGCGCCGTCTGTCGCTCCCGTGGCCTAGCGTCGCTCGTACGCATCGGTCGGCTTGCCCTGCCTGGGCGTTCGCGAAAGGGGATGTGCGTGCGATCTCGCCGTTGCGAGGCGGCTCTGACGAAACGGCGTGCTAAACGCCTCGCGAGGATGACGTTCAACTCCCGCAGCTGGGCGTCATCAGGGGGATGGGGCACTTGGTGTCCAGCCTCAGGTCACAACACCCCAACCAGCCGCTCGTCCTTCTCCATGCTCTCCGGCCGACCATCCTTCCTCCACTGATCGATCTTGTCCGCGAGCTGCCGGAGCGCCGTACTCATCCGAGACGACAGCACCCAGGCGGCGGCGATGAAAAAGCTCTTGCGTTTGCCCGACGACCAACCGATCTATGACGCCCTGGCGAGGGGCTGGGGGTCGCCGGTGCTGGCCGCAAACCTGGACGGCCTGCTCACGCCAGAGGAGATCAACGAGGTGATCACTGGCATTGGGGCGCGTACCGCCACATCGACGACGAGATCGGTACGCGCCGGTTGCGTTTCGTCTTCGGCTGCCACGCTTGCGCGACTGGGGGTCGCCGACCTGGTCGCGGAGCGCGGGCGCACCATGCAGCTTCGGGGACCGTCGTATCGAACGCGTCATCTGAGGCGTGGCGAGAAGTGTGGCCCCTTCGTGCTCTTGAGCCCCCCCTGCGTCACTGCTACTCTGGCCTCGCTCGGGGTAGCGGAGGCGAGTTCGGCCGGCGAGCAACTCGGCGAGGAACATCCGATCCGGGCGGTGACGAACTTCCGTCGGGGAAGGCTCCTGGGCCTCCCCGCCCCCGTAGTCAACTGTCACTGTCCGCCCGTGACCGCAAGAACTCCCGCGCGAGGGGCGGAACGCTCCGTCCATTGGTCCGCGTCGTCAATGTAGCCTGAGTTCCCGGAAGAAGGGACGATTTGCTCCGGGACGGGCGACGAAGGTAGGGCCGTGCCAGAGATCCGACTCACACCGGCGGGGCATCTGTGCTGGGAGGCTCCCGAGGGCCAGACCGAGTCTGGGCAACTGACGGGGTTGTGGAAGGTCTTCTCTGATGACTGGCGGGAAGGCCTCTTCACCCTGGCGGCAGAGAAGACTGCTGAGGGCGATTCGCTGACCCTGCGCTACTGGCAGGGCGTGGCGGAGCGGTACCTGACGGCGTTGTGTCATATTCCCGGATCGGCGGAGAAGATCGAGGTTGAGCCGCCATCGCCGGCCGAGTGTGCGACCTGGGTGCTCACGGCGCCGCCCATGCGGGGCGGGGAATACCTGACGACGCAGGTTCTGCTGGACGTCTGGAGCGCGCTGGATCGGTGGGCGACCGAGGCAATCCCCTCGGCCGGCGGGCTGGAGGCGTTCCTGCAATCGCGGGCGCCGAAGTGGCATCAGGTTGGTCGCGTCTGCTTTCATCTCGCGGAGAATAAGAACGACCAGGCCCGCCCATTCGCGTTCCTTGCCACGTTCGCCACGGGGTTCGGCGCAGCGGGGCGGTTGAAGCACTTGCCGCTACGGAAGGCGCTGGAGCAGTACGCCGGCGCGAAGAATCGATCCGCACTGGTCAAGCTGCTCGCTCCCGTCCAACAGGCCGCCGAGCGTTGCGAATGGGTGACGAAACTCGTCGATTCCGGCGAAGTGTTTCAGCCAATGGGGTGGACGGTAGAGCAAGCGTATGCGTTTCTTCGCACCGTGCCGGAACTCGAGGACAGCGGCCTGTCGGTTCGGCTGCCGGATTGGTGGAGGAAGCGCGCCCGGCCGCGGGTGTCGGTGACGATCGGCCAGAAGAAACAATCCATGCTCGGGGCCGGGGCGGTGCTGGATTTCAACATGAAGCTGGCACTGGGGGACGAAACGCTGTCGCCGCAAGAGTTGGCGGCGTTGCTTGCCGGCGAGGACGGGCTGGTACTGCTCAAAGGTCAATGGGTTGAGGTGGACCGTGAGAAACTCCGCGAGGCGCTCGACCACTGGCAGGCCCTGGAGAGCCGGGCGGCAAACGGAGAGATCTCTTTTGTCGAAGGGATGCGGCTGCTGGCCGGCGCATCGGCAGATCTGAGGCATGAGGATCGAATGGAAGCCGAACGCCCGTGGGTGCACGTGGCCGCCGGCGACGGGATGCGGGAAGTTCTCGCGGGCCTGCGCGAGCCGGGGCGACTGGACGCGATCGAACTCGCCGACCGGTTGCGGGGGACGCTCCGGCCGTATCAGCGCGACGGTCTGGCCTGGCTGCGGCTGCTGACGACGCTGGGATTGGGCGCGTGCCTCGCGGACGACATGGGATTGGGCAAGACGATTCAGGTGCTGGCGCTTCTGCTGTGTGATCGAGATGGGAAACCTGCGCAGCGGCGAAGGCCATCACTCCTGGTGGTTCCTGCTTCGCTCTTGGGCAACTGGCGCAGCGAGGCGAGGCGTTTCTCGCCGTCGCTGAAGCTCACCTTTCTGCATCCGGCCGAGACGGATCGTCAGATGCTCGAGCGGATCGCCAAGTCTCCCGACCAGCGTCTTCGCGAAACCGACCTGGCCGTCACGACCTACTCCATGCTGGCCCGCCAGGATTGGCTGACGCGAATGGACTGGCGGCTGGTGATTCTCGACGAGGCCCAGGCAATCAAGAACGCATCGACGCGCCAGAGCAAGGCGGCCAAGAAACTCCCCGCCCAAGCGCGGATCGCCCTGACCGGCACGCCGGTGGAAAACCGTCTGGGCGATCTGTGGTCACTGTTCGATTTTCTCAACCCCGGCCTGCTGGGCTCGGCGAGTGTGTTCAAGTCGTTCATCAAGAATCTGCAGTCGCAGGAACAGAACCGATTCGCGCCGTTGCGACGGCTGGTCGGGCCATACGTCCTGCGCCGGCTGAAGACGGATCGTTCGATCATCGCTGACCTGCCGGACAAGATCGAAACAACGCGATATTGCAGTCTGACGAAGAAGCAGATCGGGCTCTACGAACAGACGGTACGGCGAATGCAATCGGCCTTGGAGAACGCCGACGGCATGGCCCGGCGCGGGCTGGTGCTCCAGACGTTGATGCGACTGAAACAGGTCTGCAACCACCCCAGCCAGCTTACCGGCGACGGCGATTACGGTCCCGCCGAGAGCGGCAAGTTCCTCCGCCTCGGCGAGATTTGCGAGGAACTGGCTGATCGTCAGGAGAAGGCGCTGATCTTCACGCAGTTCCGCGAGATCATTGCCCCGTTGGCGGACCATCTGGCTGCGGTCTTCGGTCGTTCGGGGCTGGTGTTGCATGGCGGAACGAGTGTCAAGAAACGCAAGGATGTGGTCGAGCGGTTCCAGCACGACGACGGACCGCCGTTCTTCATCCTGTCGCTGAAGGCCGGCGGGACGGGCCTGAACTTGACCGCGGCTTCGCATGTGATCCACTTCGACCGCTGGTGGAACCCGGCGGTGGAGAACCAGGCGACCGACCGCGTGTTCCGCATCGGCCAGACACGCAACGTGCTGGTGCACAAGTTCGTCACCACGGGGACGATCGAAGAACGGATCGACGAGATGATCGCCGAGAAGCGGCAGTTGGCCGACGAGATCCTCGCCGACGACGGCGAGGTCAACTTGACGGAATTGCCTGACGACGAGCTAATGCAGCTCGTCCGTTTGGATATCACGCGGGCGAGGATGTAAGCGAGGGTGTAATGGCTTGGAGGCAGTGGAGTCCATACGTTCCGGTAGCCCGGCGACGCGCCAACGCCATGCGCGAGATGACGACCCTTCGCAAGAAGGGCAAGGACATTCAGCCCGTTCAGATCGAAGGGCGAAAGATCGCCCGGCGCTTCTGGGGCAAGGGCTGGTGCGAGCATTTGGAGTCGTTTTCCGACTTCTCGAACCGTTTGCCGCGGGGGCGAACGTATGTTCGCAACGGCTCGGTCTGTCACCTGGACATCCGGCCCGGAAGGATCGAGGCCATCGTCAGCGGCTCCGAGCTGTACAACATCAGCATCAGCATCAAGAAGCTGAAGCCAGCCACCTGGAGAACCGTTAAGCAAAGGTGTGCCGGACGGATCGGTTCCATGCTGGAGTTGCTCCAGGGCCGGCTGTCGGACCAGGTCATGACCGTGGTGACGGACCGCACGCACGGCCTGTTCCCTCAACCGCGTGAGATCCAACTCGGTTGCGACTGCCCCGACTGGGCGGTGATGTGCAAGCACGTCGCGGCCGTGCTCTACGGCGTTGGCAGTCGGCTGGACGAGCGACCGGAACTACTGTTCCTGCTTCGCGATGTCGATGCACAGGAGCTGATCTCGACGGAGATGGCCCTGCCTGGTGCCGCCGCCAGCGCCAATGCCCTCGACGACGATCAGCTCGGTGACATCTTCGGCATCGACCTTGATGTCGCGAGCGAAGAGGAACCCGCCCCGAAGCCCAGGCGAAAGAAAGGTCGCGCGACGGGCAAACGTGTTGCCTCGGCCGGCAAGAGGAAGAAACCCCGCCCCGCCCCGGGGCAAGAACCCTCGCCGATTATGACCCCAGCCGACATCATCAGGACGGTCCGCCGAAATGCCGCCGCCCGCAAGAAGCGGGGCCGGTCTGCCCCTCACCAGCAAGCCCCGACCGAGGGTCCGGTCGAAGTCGCATCGAAGATCCGTCCGACCGGCAAGTCGGTTGCCGGACTGAGGAGGAAACTGGGGCTTTCGGTGGCCGAGTTCGCCCACCAGTTGGGCGTCTCGGCGGGAAGCGTCTATCGCTGGGAGGCAACGACCGGGCGACTCAAGTTGCAGGCACGCCCCCTTGCCGCGATAGCGGAACTGCAACAGCAGGCTTCGGGGAAGTGAGTTGCACTTCGACAGTTCAAACCGAGTCGACAGGTGCCCAGAGCCACGGCGGCTTCGGGCGCAGATGGACGCTCTCCGGGGTGTAACCCCGACGAGCAGCAGAATCGTAGAACCGTGCTACCTCGAGTGGGACTGCTTGAGGCCGCCGCAAGTTCGCGAGGTTGCCACCATTGGGTCAGTTAGCCCCCAGCCCCCCAGATTTCTTCGATCGTAACAGCCCGCCAGCGCGCTACTTG
>CAYMME010000233.1:0-13719 GCA_964391465.1 uncultured Planctomycetales bacterium | reverse complement strand
ACTCGAATTTGCCGGTGTGCACGGATTTGCCCTTGGCCGTGGTGATCTCGAAGCGCGGCGGGGGCGGGCGGTCGCCGTCGACCATCGCGTTGTTACAGATTTCCCCCGTGGCCCCGACGATCTGAAGCTCCAGTTGAGCGGCCCGGCCGGAGCCGGGTTTGCCGGACGCAGACTGCTGGACGGGCTTCACGTGGGAAACTCTCACCACCGGCTTGTACGGCGGCCCGAACGGCAAGTCGCTCGTCTTTCCCTTGCGAACCGTGACGGACGGACAGTCTGTCGTGGCCGTAGCCGACACGAGTGTGAAGTGAGGCCGCCCGTAGCCCCCGCCCGACCCACCGAAGATCGCCCCCAGCACGTCCAGCACAGACTTCTTCTTCGCCGCGGGCTTCGAGGCGGCTTCGCCCGATGCAGGCCTCGTCGCCGGGTCTTTCGCGTTGGTCGCGTTGATCGTGTATTGCAGCACCTTCCAGTCGCCGGCCGGTAGCGGAACCGGCTTGGCCCCGTCGCCGCTGATCTTGACCGTACCCTTGTCGCCGTACACCACGACGTCGTACTCCGGGTTCGGGTTGGTGACGGAGCCGAGGGGCAGCGACGAGGGCGTCAGCGCGATGGTGTCGCCGGCGGGCGGTATCTCGAGAGCGTAGAACCGGCCGTCGAGGCAGACGATGGGGGAGACGTAATGCCGATCCTTCCGGTCCGTTGCCCCATAGCCCCAGTACATGTGATTCTTGGGATCCGGGTCGATCAGGAGCATGTCCCCGGGCGTGGGATAGATCGACCCGTCATGCGTGCGAACGTTCGAGTCGACCTTCCACACGTCGTCGAACCGTCCGTTGCTGTTGTAGTCGATCAGAACCACGCGTCGGGACTTGCCGTCGAGCATGATTTGGCCGTCTCGGTAGGCGGCCGCGTTCAACGATGCGCTGACGTAGAACGCCGATCCAGACCGCCGCTCGGAGTGGACGTAGCTCGAGAAGAAGGCGTAGTCCATCTTCTTGCCGCCGGCGTTGACGACGACATCCACACGCGGGAACTCACTCTGGCTGCGGCCGAAACCGAAGGCCGCTCCGAACCCGGTCGGCTTCCGGGCAATGACCGGATCGTCGGTCAGGTCGCCGTTGTGGTTTCGATCGAAGTAGAGCGTGTCGTACCCGTTCGACTCGACGCCGCTCGAGTCGAGAGCAAGCCCGTAATGCTCAGAGCCCAACGCGGCCACGTCGCGGAGCGGATGTTTGCACCGGTATTTCGGCTCCTTCTTCACGAGCGATGCGAAGTCAGGGTCTTTCCGGGGGGGTTGCTCTTGGCGGGAATCCATCCAGAAATGCTGGGACTGCGTCATCCGGATGAGGAAGTCTATCGCCTTGGGGTCAAATGCGTGCTGTGATCCGCCCGCGAGCCGCTTGAGCTCGAGTGCGTCAGGCTCGGCGCCGGCGAGAGCCAATGTCGAAGGCAACCAGGCGATCCCGGCGGCGAGAAGAAACGTTCGGGAGAGGCTCATGATCCAGGCCTCCTCATTTCATGGGACGGGCGCCCACGGTTGTCGAGTACACCGTCTCGGAGCGTTGCGTCGACTCACTGGCGCAGGTCGGATGCGCGGATCACGGTGTGCGTGCCCGACACCACGTCGAACGGGCCGAGCTTCATCTTGACCGCGATGCGGTATTCGTCTTCAAGCTTGGATGGTACTCGCCACGAGTACCCGCAGGTGAAGCCTCAGCCATACTCGAATTTGCCGGTGTGCACGGATTTGCCCTTGGCCGTGGTGATCTCGAAGCGTGGCGGGGGCGGCCGCTCGCCGTCGAGCATCGCGTTGCTGCAGATCTCCCCCGCCGTACCGACGATCCGCAGGTCCAGTTGGGCGTTCCGCTCGGAGTCGGACTCCTTGGCGGGCCTCACGTAGGAAACCTTCACCACCGGCTTGAACGGCGGCCCGAACGGCAGGGCGCTGGTCTTGCCCTTGTGAACCGTGACGGACGGACAGTCCTGCGTGGCCGTGGCCGACACGAGCGTGAAACGGGGCCGCAGGTCGATTTCCCTCTCATCGTCCGACCCACCGAAGATCGAGGCCAGCGCGCCCAGCAGCGACGGCTTCTTCTTCGCGGGCTTGGTGGCCGCTTCGCCCGAACCGGGCTGCGTCGCCGGCTCTTCCGCTTTCGGCACGTTGATCGTGTACTGACTCAGCTTCCAGTCGCCGGCCGGGAGCGGAACCGGCTTGGCCTTGCCGCCGCTGATCTTGACCATGCCCTTGTCGCCGTACAACACGGCGTCGAATTGCGGGTTCGGGTTGGTGACGGAGCCGAGGGGAAGCGACGACAGCTTCAGCGCGAGCGTGTCACCGGCGGGCGATATCTCGAGGTCGTAGAATCGGCCGTCGATGCAGACGAGGGGGGAGACGAGCTGTCGCTCCTTCCGGTCCGTGGCGCCATAACCGAAATAGGTGTGGTTCTTGGTATCCGGGTCGATCAGGAGCATGTCCCCGGGCGTGGGATGGATCGTGCCGTCGTGCATACGAACGTTCGAGTCGATCTTCCACGCATCGTCGAATCGTCCGTTGCTGTTGAAGTCGATCAGAACCACACGTCGGGACTTGCCGTCGCGGACGATTTCTCCGTCTCGGTAGGCCGCCGCGTTCAACGATGCGCCGGCGTGGAATTCCGATGCGCCCTCCTCCTCGAAGTAGAGGTAGTCCGAGAAGAAGAAGGCGTAGTCGATCTTCTTGCCGTCGGCGTTGACGACAAGATCCACGCGCGGAAACGTGTGATGTGTGGAGCGGGGACCGAAGCGCATCCCGGGCGGCGGCGGCTTCGGCGTGATGACCGGGTCGTCGGTCAGGTCGCCGTTGCGGTTTCGATCGAAGTAGAGCGTGTCGTACCCTTTCGACTTGAAGTCGCTGGAGTCGAGGGCGAGGCCGTAGTGGTCCGAGCCCAACGTGGCCACGTCGCGGAGCGGACGCTCGCACTTGTACTTCGGCTCCTTCTTGACGACCGATGCGAAGTCCGGGTCCTTCGCGGGGGGTTGCTCTTGGCGGGAATCCATCGAGAAATGCTGGGGGTACGTCATCCGGAAGAGGAAGTCCTTCGCCCCGGGGTTGAATTCGAATTGCGATCGGTCGGCGAGCCGCTCGAGCTCGAGCGCGGCAGGCTCGGCGCCGACAACGACCAACGTCGAGAAGACCGAGGCGATCGCGGCGGCGGTCGGAAGCAACGTTCGGGAGAGGCTCATGATCCAGGCCTCCTCATTTCATGAGACGGGCGCCCACGGTTGTCTAGTATATCGTTTCGGAGCGTTGGGTCAACTTACCGGCGCAGGTCGGCCGCACGAATCACGCTGTGCGTGTTCGACACCACATCGAACGGGCCGAGGTTCATCTTCACCGCGACGCGGTATTCGTTCTCGAGCTTGGATGGTACTCGCCACGAGTACCCGCAAGTGAAGCCTCAGCCATACTCGAACTTGCCGGAGTGGACGGATTTGCCCTTGGCGGTCGTGATCTTGAACGACGGCGGGCGCGGCCGGTCGCCGTCGAGCAGCGCGTTGTCGCAGATCTCACCTGCCGTCCCGACGATCCGCAGTTCCAGTTGGGCGGCCGGCCCGGAGTCGCGGTCCTTGGCGGGTCTCACATACGATACCTTCACCACCGGCTTGTACGGCGGCCCGAGAGGCAGGTCGCAGACCTTGCTCTTGTGAACCGTTACGGACGGACAGTCCACCGTGGCCTTGGCCGACACGAGGGTGAACCGGGGCCGCCGCGGGTCGGCGTCCCGGTCAACGCTCGCCTGAGCCAGAATCACCGTCGGCTCTTCGGGTTTCGGCGCCTTGATCGTGTACTGCACAAGTTTCCAGTCGCCGGCCGGCAGCGCGACCGACATGGCCTGGCCGCCGCAGATCTTGACCATGCCCATGTCGCTGTACAGCACGACGTCGAACTCCGGGTTCGGGTTGGTGACGGCGCCGAGGGGCCGCGGCGAGGGTGTCAGCGCGACAGTGTCACCGGTGGGCGATACCTGGAGGTCGTAGAACCAGCCGTCGACGCAGACGAGGGGGGAGACGAGCTGCCGCTCGCTGCGGTCCGTGACGCCGTAGCCGAGATACGTGGCATCACTGGTATCCGGGTCGATGAGGAGCATGTCCCCGGACCTGGGATAGATCGTGCCGTCATGCATGCGAACGTTCGGGTCGATCATCCACGCGTCGTCGAACCGTCCGTTGCTGTTGTAGTCGATCAGAACCACACGCCGGGACCTGCCGTTGAGGACGACCTCGCCGTCTCGGTAGGCGGCCGCGTTCAACGATGCCCGGACACTGAATGCCGATGCGTTCTCCCGTTCGAAGTAGACATAGCTCGTGAAGAAGAAGGCGTAGTCCATCTTCTTGCCGTCGGCGTTGACGGCAAGGTCCACACGCGGGAACTCACTGTATTTGCGCCGGGGACCGGCGCTCCTCTCGGACGACGTCGGCTTCGGCTTGATGACCGGATCGTCGGTCAGGTCGCCGTTGCGGTTTCGATCGAAGTAGAGTCGGTCGTACCCCTTCGACTCGAAGTCGGTGGAGTCGAGGACAAGTCCGTAGTGGTCCGAGCCCAACGTGGCCACTTCGCGGAGCGGATGCTTGCACTTGTACTTGCGCGGCTCCTTCTTCACGACCGATGCGAAGTCGGGGCGGCCCGAGGGGCGGCGCTCCTCGCGGGATTCCATCCAGAAATGTTGAGCGCGCGTCATCCGAAAGAGGAAGTCCTTCGCCTCGGGATCGAACTCGCGCTGTGATTGGTCCGCGAGCCGCTTGAGCTCGAGAGCCGCGGGCCTGGCACCGGCGAGGGCCGACGTGGATGACAACCATGCGATACCGGCGGTGGTGAGAAGAAACGTCCGGGAGGAGCTCATGATTCGGCCCTCCTCTTTCATGAGACGGGGCGCCCACGGCAGTTCAGTCTATCGATCCGGAGCGATGTGTCAACGTAACCCTGGATTGTGGGATGCCGAGATCGCGTTGTCGTGCATGTTCCAGACGTACGCCTGATCGCCGTCGCTGATCGTCACCACACCGCTTCCGAAGTCGCTTTGCATGTACGGGCAGTCGTACACCCTGGGCGGGTTGAGGTCGATCGGGCGGCCGTTGACGGTCGGGAGAGACTGCTGGGTCAAATCGACCGTCAGCTCCGCAGGCTGCTCGTCGAAGTCGGTGAATCGGACCGTCAGTGCGCCGCCCGTCACTTCGCAGCGCAGGTCGTTGACGTACGCGGCGAAGCGATCGAGACGCTCGAACCGCTGCGTCGTGCCGGCCACGATGACCACCGGGGCCCGCCGGTCCTCGAGCCGATAGTAGCACTTCTGCTCCCATTGCCCGGGCGAGGCGGTGCCCGTCTCCGGATCCAGCCCTCGCAGTGCCACGTACGCACCGCCCATCCGGGCCATCCGCCAGCCGTCGCGCTCGATCAGCCGCTCGCGGATCTCATCGGCGACGTACACGCGCATGGCTTCGATGTCCTTCCGGCCGAGGTTGGCCTGCGCAATCATCACGTTCTGGTGCTGGACGGCCACCTGCTGATGATCCGCCACCGAGTACGGCTCGTCCTTCTTCTTGCGCTTCGTGGTCAAACACTGCGGATAGAGCCGGACGTTCAGGCCGCCGCGGAAGATGACGCCGTGCCAGCGGTTCTGCGAATGGATGGCAGCGTAGTTCGCGTTTCCCCACGCATGCGCGCCGTCTTTGACGATGACCGACTCGGTCAGTCGCGGGTCCACCCACCACGTGCCCATCACGTACTCCGGCGTGCAGTAGGTGTACCGCACGGCGCGCGTGTCCTCCGGGTCGAACACGTACCAGCACGAATGCGGCAGGTAGTCCGGCATCTTGTCGACGCCCGTCATCTTCGCGGGCCGGCGGCTGACGTAGGCGTACGCATCTCGCTCCTCCCGCTGCTGGACGATTCGGTGCACGACGTCCGGCAGGCGGTAGCGCGACGTGGCCAGGCAATGCACGAACCCGGCGTGCGTGTGGCCGTGGCGGCCTCCGGTCCAGGCGCCTTCACCGAGCAGGACGTTGGCCATCTGCATGTACGCATCGAACCGGCCGAAGCGGGCGTACTTGCCCTGATAGACGCGGCTCTTGCCGCCGCCGCGAATCCCGTCCACTTGCTCGACGGCCCAGTCGGCCCACAGCACGTCCAGCAGCATCGTCATCTTCCGCCGCAGCACCGCGTCGGCAGCGAAGTCGGCCATGTTGAACAGCTCGGGAACCGCGTACTTGCCGTAGATGCTGGATGCGCACTCCACCAGCAGTCCCCGGGCCACCCGCTCGTCAGCGTATGCCCGGTAGTACTGCGTCCACGCGTCGACGTGCTCGCCGGGGTTGCGCCCGTCGCGCAACGGGCGGTCCTTGTAGTCCGGCAGATCCCGGATCGCCTGCAGGGCGAGGAACGCGTTGCTCAAGTCCATCAGGTCGTGGTTCTCGCTGCCCTGGATGAACCACACGTACCGCAGATCGGCCCGGTCCACCGTGCTCTTGGTCCAGGCGTAGTTCCAGAACAGCTCGTGGAACAACCGCTCGGTCTGCGGCTCCAAGCGGCCGCGGCGCCATCCGGTGCGACCGTTAAACAGTTGGTACGTTCGCACCCAAAGCCGCATCTGCCATTTGGCCTTCTTGTCCGCGAGTTCGGGCGTCATGGCTTCGGCGCCGTCGAGCAGACCGTCGTACGCCTGCCGAAGCATCGCGTTCGCTTCAGGGATCTCGCGCCCGAGCCAAAGGCGGGCCATGGCCTCGAACAGCAGCACCTTGCCCGGTCCGTCCATCGTGCGCTCGCAGAGCAGGTCGACCGTGCGCTGCGGATCGAACGTCATCCGCGGGCAGTCGCCCCAGTTCGCGCTCGCGCAGCCGGCGAGGCACAACATGGGCAGGACGCAAACGACCGGCAGGGTTCTCTGACGCATCTCAATGCCTTTCGCGCGCAGAAGACATCTTGCCGTTCGGCTCGGCAGAGGACTGGAACACTTCACGGTTGCTTCCTTCTCCGGATGTCGCCCTCGCGCCACCCGGGCAGCGAGACTGTGGCTTGGTAGTTGGAGTAGTTGTACAACGCATTTCGTCGCGGGGCGTACAGGCGACCGGCTTTCGGAGAGTCGTCCTGTGTGTAAACCCACATTTCGTGCGGATCCCACACGACGACCTCGTCCCGGCAATCGCCCGTGATATCGAGTACCGCGTTGCACATGTCGGGGTGTCCATCGGCCGGGAAGGTGACCGCCCGACGTCCCCACCCGTCGAACATGCCGCCGTCCCGCACATTCGCCGATAGCACGAAGAACTCACCCGGTGCACCCGTCCAGTTGACGGGCAGACACATGCTGCCGTGCTGGCACGGCTCGAAGTCGTGATAGATCTCGCCGTCGGCGTCGAAGAAGTGGACGATGCCCTGGTTGCCCCAGAAGTTGATGGACACCGACTCCAATCCCGGCAGGTCGGGACGGAAGTCCGCGGTGGCCGGGTTCTGCACGTGGCCCAGGTAGTGATGCTTGAGGATGTTGCCGTCGAGGTCGGCGAAGAACATCCCCTCGTCACTGGCCGCGCAGAGCAACCGCACGGGGGCGTCCGGCTTGAACCGCACGAGAGCGACGCCGTCGGCATGGTCCCGAATCCGGTTGTCCAGCGACCAGCGCTTCGTGCCGTCGTCATCAAAGAGCGTGTACCCCATCATGAGCTCGTCCTTGCCGTCGTTGTCGATGTCGACGGCGTAGGCGTAGTGGCCGGTGGTGCACTGGGCGTGCCACAGGAGCTCGAGCTTGTCGTCGAGGGCCCAGATGTTCAGGTACCGATCCTTGATGATGAGGTCGGCGTCGCGCCCGGTGCCCCGCAGGTCGCAGAAGTAAAGCGAGTCGCCCAGGATGCGAGGGAATCTGTTGTAGGGCGGCTTGGTGTTGGGCGGCGTGGCGGGTGTCGGCGCCTTGCGGAGGATCCGGCCCGTGGCGCCGTCGGCGACGATGATCTCCATGTTCATGCAGTAGACGGCTTCGGTGCGACCGTCGCCGTCCCAGTCATGGATCTGGAAGCCCACGTCGTTGGTCAGGTGGTCGGCCCAGGGGTCGGGCTCACCGGTTTGCCACAGTCGTTTGCCGTCGAACGTCATGGCCGTCAGGCAAGACAGCTCGCTGTTGCGATCCTTGGGTCCGTGGTGGCGCACCTGCCCGATCAGCGCGTCGATCGTGCCGTCGCCGTCGAGATCACCGAACCGCACGTTGCGTCCGACGCCGAAACCCCTGGTCTTGATCTTGCGCCACACGACAGGCTTGGGGTTCGCGGACTGCAACGCCGCTTCCTCGTTCTGACGCTTTGCGATCGCCTCGTCGGTCCGCTTCTTCTCGGCACGGTCGGTCGTGACCGTCACGCGGTGGAACAGCGTCGGCACGTCGGAGGTCAGACCGATCCTGCCCCGAGCGTATGTGTCGTCGTTCGCGGTCAAGGAGACACCGTCGCCCAGCTCCGCGCGAATCGCCGAACCTCTGACGTGCACCACGGCCTTCAATCGCTGCCCGGCCGACCACGAAAACGCTTGCGCGGCCAGGGTCTTTTCGTAGGGCTTCCGGAACGCCGTTGCATGACGCACCATCTTGAGGACGGCCTTCTGCCCAATCACACCGAAGAAGTAGTAACAACGGTCGTTGCGATAACGAAAGACAACTCCGCTCTGATCCGCATCGCTCTCGGGCGTGAACTGCATCTCGACCGAGTAGTCGCCCCAGACCGCATCACCGGCCACGATCATCGGGTGGTAGTGTTTCCACTTGTTCCGGTACGCCTGCTGCATGGCCGGCGCGCCCTGGGCCTCCACCACGCGCCACGCCCGTTGCGTGTCCGCCCGCGACCGGAATGTGGACACGACCCAGTTCCCCTTGGCTGCGGCCTCGGGCAGATAGTGGTACTCGGTATGCGCCCCGACCACACTCGAAAACAACCCAGGCCTCAGCCCGCCGAAGTCGTCATCGAGCAACGTCGCGGCGCGCTCGGACTGTGCATGCGCCGCGGCCGTCACGATTCCGCCGATGGCCGCGACCGCCACGCAGGCCCACGTGTGTCCATGCATGAGTAGTTCACCTCCAATCGCGCGCCGCGCAAGCGTGTCGGCCGGTTGGAACGGACGACCACGCTCAGAACTGCGACGGATCCCAGATCACCGCCTCGATGAACGAGTTGACGTTCGGGTCGTCGTTGAAGTAGTAGACGGTCACGAGTTTCCCGTCCGGTCGCTGCACCATTCGTGGGTACCCGATGTCCCTGTTCCCGATCCCCTTGCGCAGCGTGATGACTCTCCCCCATGTCTTTCCGTCGTCGTCACTGATCCGCGCCCGCATCTCGGGCGGGTCGACCCGGTATCCGTAGGCGAGACAGAGACGACCGTCTCGCAGCTTGATGAGGGCCGGCGGATTACCGGAACCGTTGTTGGGTGCGGGCGTGCTTCGGACCTTCCAGGTCTGACCGTTGTCGTGTGACGCCCAGAGGTCGATCCATCTAAGGCCGCGCTTGTGCGATCGGCACCGAATCGCCACAAGTAGCGTCGAGGCGTCGAGGCGAACCGACGCGGGCATGATGTGAAACCCTTCAGGCTCCTCGCCGATCCAACCCGCGAGCTTCCAGCTCTTGCCGCCGTCGCGCGTACGGACGCAAATCGGTCTTCCTTCCTTCCCGTCGAGGTTGTTGACGGTCAGGAAGACGGTGCACGCATGCTTCGCCTCGACGATGTAGTCGGTTCGGGGAAGAAGACCCGGCGTTCCGAAGTCGGGAAGCGCGTAGGGGCCGATCCATGTGCGACCGCGGTCCGTCGAATAGAACATCCGGTTCGGCCCCCGGATCGTCATCGCGAAGCCGGGATGTGTGAAGTCGATTCCGCCCGGACACGCGATCGGGTCCCCGCCCTGAAGGCCCGGCGTGTCCGTGGCCGGGGCGCCCGGCGCCCGCTTGACGCGTGGCTTCTCGGTCGTCCAGGTGAGACCCCCGTCCAGACTTCTAGCCATCAGGGCGTACCTGGGGCGATCTCGATCGATGTTGTGGCGGTTCGGATACACCCTGTGGTGTCCGCTGGTGAAGCCGACCAGGATCTCGTTGTCCCAGGTCCAGATGCCATGGTTCGCAGGCCAGCCGGCGAACCGCCCCGGCTCGTCGTAGACGCGAACGTGCTTG
The DNA here is from genome assembly GCA_964391465.1 of uncultured Planctomycetales bacterium. Taxonomy (GTDB): domain Bacteria; phylum Planctomycetota; class Phycisphaerae; order UBA1845; family CAYMME01; genus CAYMME01. The sequence goes on along the minus strand of CAYMME010000233.1, from coordinate 3,549 downwards.
ATGGAAGGCGACGCGCCGGCCGCGCAGACCAGCGACGGGATCAAGATGGACAGGACGAATGTCATGCGTTCACATCCTTTCATCGCTCCGGCCCACCCATCGTGGCGCCGAGTGCGATCGGGCGGTTGCACCTTGTTCCTTCGTGCATCATCCTGTCCGTTCCGAACGGAGAGCGTCCTCTCACATCTGCAGGACGAAACAGCCGTCCGGCATCGTAGTCCCCACCTGCGATGGAGCCAAGCCGGCCCTGGAGATACAGCGCCGAACCGCTTGCGAGGCAGTTGGTGCGTTTCCGTCGTGCGCGGCGACACTGCTCCCACCAAGGGCATCCCTGCCTTCCCCGGAGCGAGGGCTACGGACGGGTTGCCGGCGGCGGCCGCACCGGTGCGGTCTATCACGTCACCACCCTGCACTCCGTGCCTGGAAGCCAACGGCAGAGGCGGGTCTATCGGCCGACGGTCACAAGCACCCTTGCATACCTGGTGAGCGGCGGCGTGCCGTTGTCCGTCACCTCGCAGATGATGTGGATCGTATCGCCGAGGCCGGTGCCTTCGGGCACGACGAAGGACGCGTGCGGGCCGTCACTATCGCGAATCCCCACGGTGCCGCGGCATGAACCGGCATCCGCATATTGCCACCACCGGTACGTGAGCCGGTCCCCGTCCGGGTCCCGTGTTCCCTCCGCGCTCAATGCGACGCGTTGGCCGGGCTTCGCCGTTTGGTCCAACGCGGGCGCCGGCTTGACGATCGGCGGATGATTGGCCTCCCCGTAGCCTTTCACGCACCAGTCGGCGCGGGCGGCCCAGTCGTTTTGGAAGGCTACGGCCCAGCGGTGCAGCGGTTTGAGCTTGTCGCCGTCGTCTTTCGCGTCGCGCCATTCGCACCCCCTCCGCAACGCAAATCGACCGCCCCAACCACCGTACCCCGGATGCTCCGTGCTCCTCAGACCCACGTCGATCTGATGCATGAAGGCCGGTGAATCCCCTTCCGAGATGAACTTTGGCTTCCCCTTGTTGAGTCCCGGATGCATGCTGCTCAGGGCGCCATGTCCCGCGATGTTCGTTCCCATCCAGCGGCCGTTGAAGTACCGGTGCAGGTGCTCGGGCAGGAGTCTCCGCCAGCCGTAGGCAATCGCTTTGAACGAACCACTGACAATGACCTGAACGCCGGGCCATTGCTTGCTGATGTAGTCCGCGTACGTCTCGTCCTGCTCGGTGATGAGGAACAGCCGCGCCTTCTCGGATACGGCCGCGATGCGGTCGGGATGCCGCTCCTCGATGGTCTTGAGGGCGCGGGCGATCGTGTTGGCTCCGCCCCACGCCTGAAGCCACACCGGCGACGGGTCCGGATCCAGCAGCACCTCGACGATCCGCGTGGAGCCCGGCGTCTCCTTCTCCATCTCTCCCTTGAGCTCGATGTTGCCGACGAACACCTGCCGCTTCAGGTAGTCCGGAGCGGGGTAGCCGGCATCATGCTCCTTGAGCCGGGGATAGACCTCTGCGTACGCGGCGATGAACCGCGGCAGCCACGTCTCGCCGGGCCACCGAAACGCCGGCGTGGTCTCGTTTCCCTTCCAATGGTGCTTGGAGCTCGAAATCACCAGGCCTCGCACGTCCCACTCGTTGGCGTACATGAGGAAGCGAACCATGGAGCATTGGTCATCTCGTTCGCCGTCGGTCGTCACGACTACGCGCGGCTTGCGACCGGCCTCGCCCCGGAGCGCAGGCGCGCGAGAAGCTGAGTTCAATCTCGCCCGCCACGCCGGGTAGTCCTCCGCAAGGAACGCGGCCGGCCAGTAGCCGTACCAGCCGTAACCGGTCCGCCGTTCGGGATGCACCTCGGCGAGCGTGTAGACCTTCACGCCATCGCGGTTGCAGAAGAACGGGCGGTTGGTCTCGACCTCGTAGAACCGCGCCCAGATCGGCGGGGCACTCGGATCGCGGACCACGGCGCGATCGAACCGCGCGGTGTGACCTTTGAAACGCTGGGGTTCGATCTTCACCCTCTTCAGGCGAGTGCCGTTGATCTTCGACTGCTCGAACCACCGCGCGGCGGTTTCCAGTGCCTCGACGATCCGGGGCGTGGGCGGGTCGATCCGCATCAGGAGTCGCACGACACCGGTGCTTTCCAGAGCGGTGATCGAGGGCAACTCGTACGCGCGGGCGCCCACGGGCTCGAAGGTTTGGTGGTCATGCTGCTGGCACCAGGCAGTCTTCCGCCCATCCACGACGATCTGGCACTTCAGCGTGGCCTCGACAGCCTTGTCGAACGCCACCCGGGCCCGGCCGCGACGCTGCGGGTCGAGCCACGCGAAGTGCGGCTTGCTCGACGCGATGTCCAGCAGCCGATTCATGATCCCGGTCATCACGTCGTCGTTGAACGTGATCGCGTCGGCATCCCGGCCGCGCCACCCGCCGCTCGGGCGCTGCTCGCGGAGGATGTAGTCAAACCCGCGCTCGGCCGCGCGGCGGAAGCGCGGCAGGCCCGCGACGGCGTACACCTTCGCCAGATACTCCATCTGGGTGTAGGTGTTGCGGTTGTCGAACGTGCTGCGGTCGAGCGCGCGGCCTCTCAGCCGCCGGACTTCGCGCGGATCGATCTTCGCCAGCCAGTCGAGATCCTTGGGCCACCCGCCGTCGGCGTTCTGGTATTGGAGCATGTTGTCGGCGATGGCCACGATCTGCGACGCATCGAACCGTTCGTCGTTGCGGTCGCGCCCCTCCTTCATTCGCCAGTGACCAATGCCGTCGGCCAGCGGGGTGATGTCAATCGGCGCATAGGCCCGCGGCCGCGTCGAGGGCTGCGCCGGATCAGCACCGGCCGCCGCGACGGGCGAAGCGGCCATCGCAACCGCGCAGGTCAAGATCAGTTCGATCATCCGCGATTTCCCCGTCGCCGGCCCGCCGCCACGACGGTACCGACAGCGCCGCCGCCTTCGATCATGTGGTTGGCCCGTCAGACCGGAACCTCCGGCTTCCCGGGTCGTGATCGCAAGTGTATCCCAACGAGCGCTCGCCGCACACGGGGTCAAGCATGGCCGGCCCAGGGCGCCGGATGCCCCATCCTTCGCGGCCGTTTGCGAAGGGTGGGGGACGGACATCTCGCAAGCCGCGCCATTCTCCCACACGGGGCGCAGTAGAAGCCCGTTGAAACGGGCTGGGGTCATTCTGGGAAAGGGGCAATGGCGGTGCCCGACGACCCGCCGTACAACGGCGGGCCTGAAACCCTACGGGAAAGGCCGCTCAAGCGGCCTATCGGCCAGCGCCGAGGCCGCCGGTTCTGTCATGCACGCGTCGCTTCACGACCCTGTAGGGGTCGGGGGTGGTTAGCCCAGGGCGCTGCCCGGCGCCAGCCGGTGCAAGCCCTGGGTAGGCGGGCGCAGAAACGATCGAGCCCCGGAGGGGCGATGCTTCGTGTTGTGCAACCGTGTGCGTGCCGCGCGCTTGGGAGATGATGCGTCGCCCCTCTGGGGCTTGAGCGCTGCGCGTCAACGAGTCCCCAGGGCTTGCGCCCTCGTCGTTCTACACATGTCTCATGGGGACGTGGCCA
>CAYMME010000232.1:0-13731 GCA_964391465.1 uncultured Planctomycetales bacterium | reverse complement strand
ATTACGCAAACGCCTGCTAGAACAACAACATGCAGCTTAGCTTAATGGCATTCCCGTGAGGACCCAATTGATGATGCGAGTGAGACAGCGGTCACTCGGCCCGTCGCCCAGCAGCGTATACGTGATTGGGTTCATGTACCCAGGTCGTCGTGCGGCAGGAAGTCAAACCACAACTGCCGCTGTTCAGGGGGGGCGGCATAGCCCAAGTACGACTGAATGCGACCGGGGTTGAGCCGTTGTGATTTCTCCTCAACCTTCTCTCGCCAACTGGCCTGCGGCACGCGGATGCCGGCAACGCGCCCCCAGGTGCCGTCCCATCGAACGCGCTCTTCCTCGAAGAAGAGAACATCAGTGGCTGGGTCCACGTTCTGGAACACCTCGGGTGAATGCGTGTTCACCACTACCTGCCTGAGCGGATTGTCGGACCCGATGGTGAAGGTTGGGTCCACGGCGATGCTCTTGAGCAGCTTGACTGTCGCTGGAATCCGCTCTGGATGGATCCCGTTCTCGGGCTCCTCCAGACACAGCATTCCTTGTACTTCGGGGTCCAATCCGAGAACAGCAAGCACGAGGAACCTGAGCGTTCCGTCCGACAGTGATCGAGCCGGGTGAAACACGCCATCCTTGGCACACACCTCCAGCGTCAACGTTTCGGTTCTCGGATCGTCCCGGACCCGCAGTTCGCGTATGTCTTCGATCAGCTCGGCAAGCCTGTTGGCGAGTTCCGCACAAGTGCTGCCGGGACGTTCTTCGTGTTGCTGCAATCGGCGTATCGCGGCGGGCAGGTTCGCACCACGCGAGTCGATAGCTCGCTCATCCTGGTAGAACGAAGGGGCGCGCATGGCGGAAGGCTCGAGCAAGAGCGTGCGCCAGGATTCCATCTCCCGGTGGGCGGCGAGAATGGTCGGGAAGTCGCCCGACGCCATTCCGCCGATTACGGTCCGCGACGACTTCGGCGCGGGCACTTTCCTTCCGCCATGTCCCTCCTGATGCACCTGGATAACGATCGCATCTTCTTCCGTTGACGTAGAGATGAACGGTGTTCCACCCCGTCGCCCGCTTATGCAGGAGGTGAGGAAGTCCTTGCTCCTTGGGAAGCCGATTCCTCGCTTCGCATCCGCCAGCCGGATTGGCTGAAGGGATTCATGCACCAGTTCGAGACGTTCTGCCCCGTCATCGCGGCTCAGGCGGAATGCCACCTCGTAGCGAAGCGTCGAGATCGAGGCCACAGTTGCCACGCCAAAATCGTCCTGCACATTGCGATCGACGATCAGGTCGGCCACGAACCGCATTTCTGGACTTCTCTCGCCGCCCTCAAACGCGGTGAACAGGGATTGGGGTTCGGGCGTCCGTCCCTTGGTCTCTCGAAGCTGTCTGACCGCCTCCATGATGGGATGCCTGGTCAGCAGATGGAGGAACAGGATGGCATCGAACAGGTTCGATTTGCCGGCGCCGTTCGGCCCGGCCACGCAGGTGAACGGCCCGAACCGCACGTCCACATCCAGAAGGTTCTTGAATCCTCGAACTGTCAGGCGAGTAAGCATTTGCCCGTCTGCTCGCGCTACGTGGTAGGTGTCAGCACCGGCGGCGGTCGTGAAGCCGTCGCCAGCGGCGCATGCCGGTGTTTGGGCCGCACACACACCAGTATATCCCTACGTAGGCTAATCTAACCGGCGGGGCCACGTTTGTCACCGCAAACCGTATGGGCCGAGCCGTCGGTGATCCCGGAACGGACGTGGGTCTGCGTTGCGTGCATCCGGGTCGCGGGTGTGGCATAATGGCGGCGCGATGTTCAGTGCATTCGGCCTGGAAACGGTTCGGCTGGGGCTCAAGAACCTGCGGCTGCACAAGCTGCGGTCGTTCCTGACCGCGCTGGGGATCATCTTCGGCGTAGCGGCGGTGATCTGCATGCTGTCGATCAGCGAGGGGGCCTCGGCGAGCGAGATGGAACTGATCGAGCTGCTGGGCACGCACAACATCATCGTCAAGTCGATCAAACCCGACCGCGGGACCGAGATCTCGCAGGAAACGAACCGGCTGCTCAGCTACGGCGTCACCCGCAAGGACGTGGAGCGGATCGGCATTACGATTCCCCACATCCGGGAGATCGTGCCGATGCGCGAGGTGTGCTTCGAGGTGACCTCGGGGGCCAAGCGGTTCGCGGCCGCGGTGGTCGGGGCCCCGGCCGAGTTCTTCCGCACGGTCAACGTGCCCCTGGCCTCGGGCCGGGCGATCCAGGCCAACGATCTGGCCACGCGGGCGAAGGTGTGCGTCATCGGCGACGAGGTCAAGAAACAGATGTTCCCGCTGGAAGACCCGATCGGCCGCACCATCACGGCCGCAAACCTGGGCTCCGGCGCGATTCCCTACGAGATCATCGGCGTGATGGCCCGCGTGCTGACCGCCGGCCGGCCCGCCCGGGGCATCGGCGAGCGCGACCTGAACACCGACGTCCTCATTCCGCTGACCACCACCGACGCCCGCTACGGCGACATGATCGTCAGCATCACCTCCGGCAGCGAAGAGCTGCGCAAGGTCGAGTACTCCGACCTCTACCTGCGCGTCGATGAGCTCGATAACGTCATCCCCGTCTCGGAGATGGTCACGCGGGTCCTCGAGCACAGCCACGACGCCGAGAAGGACTACGAAGTTCAGGTGCCGCTCGCTCGGCTCCGGCTGGCCGAGCAGGAGCGGGCCAACCGGCAGATCACGCTCGGCACCATCGCCGGCGTGTCGCTGCTCGTCGGCGGGATCGGGATCATGAACATCATGCTGGCCTCGGTGACCGAGCGGACGCGTGAGATCGGCGTGCGCCGGGCCCTCGGCGCGAAGCAGCGTCATGTCGTGAGCCAGTTCCTTATCGAGACCGTGGTTCTGTCCACCGCGGGCGGCCTGCTCGGGATCGCCCTGGGCTGCGCCGGGGCGTGGGTCATCACCGAGCTCGCCGGCTGGGACACGATCGTCCGCGCCTGGACCATCGCCGTGTCGTTCGGGCTCTCGGTGATGGTGGGCGTCTTTTTTGGGATGTACCCCGCCATCGCAGCGGCCAAGCTGGACCCGATCGAGGCCTTGCGACACGAATAGTCTTCCTATCTTAACGCGCGGACTGCCCGCTACGTCTCCCAGCTCCAAAAATCAAGCCTAAAGGCGCTGTTTGCGCTTGCCAAAACGTCTGTGTGTCGTATACTTTGATGGTCTCCCCGTACGCATGATTCTCCCCAGGGCTGCGACCCGTGTTAGTGATCCGTCGTGGCACCAAGCAGAACCCGCACGAAGGACGGATCGCGTAAGTGTGTTCAATAACACTCGGTGAAGGCGATTGTGCTTTTACCGATCCCGGCATCGGCCGGGAACGTACTGGATAGCGGGTGCCGGAGGCGCTCCGCACGGCAGATTGGGGACTGACGCCGTCCCCGGGGGAGTCGATAGTATGGCCGTTGCTCAAGCCGAACGGGTAGCTGATTCCAAACCTGAGGAGCGCCGTGGTGGGGCCGTGCAGATGGTGCCGGAAATCTTGGCACCTTCGCCGGCGACCCTCGCCCGACTGCCCGAGGAGGATCAGCAACTACTCAAGAAGGTCCTGAGCGAGCCGGTCGAGTACGTTCAGGACCCGTTGTTCGACAAGTCGAATGCCGAGGTCAGGCTCTACGGGGCCAAGGCCCAGTTGCGCAACCCCAAGAGCACCGACTTCCAGCCGATCCCGCCGTTACCGGCGTCGGATCGCGTTCACGCCGGCGTGTCGGCGCTGACGGCAGAGCAAGAGCGGGCGATCTTCCTGCGTTTCAACTATGCACGGTACCGCGTGTTCCAACTCGTCGAGGCCTACCGCGGCAAGCGGCTGCCCATGCCGAAGGTCCGGCACCTGCTGGGCTGGGAGCACCGGGCCCTCATCGGCCGGTCGGAGATCGTGCGGGTCAACATCCCGCTCGTGCTGGCCATGGCCAAGCGCACGCGGCTCTCGAGCGTTGATTTCTCCGAGCTGATCAGCGAGGGCAACATGGCGTTGCTTCGCAGCGTCGACAAGTTCGACTGCTCGCGGGGCTTCAAGTTCTCGACGTATGCCTGTCGGGCGATTCTCAAGAGCTTCTCGCGGGTGGCCATGCGGGCCAGCCGCTACCGAGGCCGGTTCCCGACCGAGTTCGACCCGACCCTCGAGCGCAGCGACTTCGTGGACCGAAAGCGCGACGACCACGAGCACGACTGCGTGGACGAGGTGCGGAGCATCATCTCGGCCAACCGGGCCGACCTGAACGAAGTGGAGATGACGGTCATTCGCGAGCGTTTCGCCCTCGGCGTGCCGGAATCGGAGGGACCTTCGCCCAAGACGCTCGAGCAGGTGGGAGCGATAATCGGCGTGACCAAGGAGCGCGTGCGCCAGATTCAGAACAAAGCGTTGGGTAAGCTTCGAGAGGTGCTGGAAGGCGAGTTTCTCGCTGCATAGGATTAATCGGCGGATCGGAACGCGTTCGATTCCTGCGGGCCCACACGGATAAGTCTACCGCGGCCGTCGGTGAACAACCCGTCCGATCCACCTTGAGACAAGAGCCGAGTCGCAACGGCCGCCATCAAGCGGACCGCGACTCGGCTCCCTTTTTGCGCGGCGCACCGCTTGACTTCTTCTCTCCTGCGCTCCTGCTCCACTGTTCAACTCTCTCGGCCGAAGGCCGTGGGTCGCCGCGAAACATCGAGCTGGCGCTCGGGGCTCGGATCGAGGCACAGCCGAACGGTCCGCAACGCCAATCCGCGCTCCGCAATTCCCGGACCCACTCGCTCGTCCCGATGCACGTCGGGAGGGCTCGGGCGATGCCCTCCTGTACTTCTGTCTCTTGCCTCCTGTCTCCTTTCGTCTGACCCACTCGCTGGCGCTCGGGGCTCGGATTTCCGCCCCGTTCCTCGATCCCCGTTCCCTGTTCCCCGCCCCGAGTCGGCGGCTTTCGCAAGCTCTTGTCATATAAGGACCAACGGTTGCCTGGCCGGGGGGTGGGGGACGCCGTTGGGCGGTTGACATTGGGCTGAGGCACAGATATCGTCACTGTAGACGCCGCCCCGGTCTCGCGGGAGCCCGACGGGCGAGCCTGCCCCCTTTGGTCCGTCGCAGACGGGCCCGCCCCGAGCTCGCGACACGTGGGTTCACCTAGAATCGAATGCGGCGGGACGGGGTGCCTGCTGACGCGGTCGGGACGGGGAGTGACAGGGGTCCGGACGGCGTTACAAAAGATGGTTGCAAGACCAGGAGGAGCGTTGATGGTTGCTCGCACGCGATCCACAGGGCAGACCCGTGTTCTTCGGACGATGCTGATGTCGTCCGTGGCCGTGGCCACGCTGGTGACGTTGCTGCCGGTGGTGCCGGCCCAAGGCGAAGAGCGCAAGTTCGCCGTCTGGCTGGCGAACCCGGTCAAGTCGGGGACGAGCTACGCCGCGCTGCCCAACCGTGACGACGTCCGCGCCCAGTACTTCGACACCCTCGACAACGACATCCACTCGTACGCCGAGTACTGGAACGAGATCTCCTACGGGCAGGTGACGATCAGCGGCAAGGCGCTGGGCTGGTTCGACATCCCCTGGTCGGTCAAGCCGGCCACGGGCGGTGTGCCCTACGACGAGCTGCAGCGAGGGGGCTGCTTGTCGCTTGGCACCGGCGAGGAGGTCAACGAGAACTTCCAGATGTTCAAGGTCGACGGCGAGTTCGTGCCGGGCCTGATGGACGGCGTCTGGACGCCGGGCGAGCGGTTCCGCGACGTGAACGGGAACGACGAATACGACTCGCTGTTCGAACCGGCGGGCCCCGACGGTAGCGGGCTGTTCTGCCCGGGTAACTACGTTGACACGAACGGCAACAACGTCCGCGACCTGCCCGAGCCTTTCGAGGACTACCTGAGCCGCTGGGACTCCGGCAGCCTAAGGTGGATCCCGGTCACCGACGAATACGTGCGCAACAACTACCCCGGGAATCAGACCGCGCTGCTGTCGGTACTACAGGGCTTCGATCTGGACGGCGCGGAGATTACGCACGACGATCAGAATCGTCTTCGCAAGCTGGTGTTGCCCGGCTCGCAGTTCAAGGATTGGACTGTCGGCCTGCCCCTCACGATCTATTCCGCCGACAGGGCCCAGACCGGCGTGGCCGCCGAGAACCTCGAGGTCGATCTGCACGAGGCGGACGTGTTCGAGCCGGCGGGTGACATCAAGGTCGATCCGGAGTTGGACCCGAACGGCAACGCGGAGTGGGACGGGGGGGTCAGCGTTTTCAACCCAGAGCCCTTCTTCACGGACGATCCGAACGATGAAGATGATGGGTGCAGACGGCGTGAGCCTCTCTCAGCCTGGTTCCCCGACCCCGCCATTCCCAACCCCGACCCCGCCAACCCCGACCACTTCGGGGACCTCAACGCGGATTGCACGTGGGATGCCGGCGACCTGTGGTGCGACAACGATACGGGCGGCGACGGGGTCATGGGTGTGCGGGATGCCGATCGTACCGAGCGCAACGGGCAATGGGATCCCGGCGAGCCGCTCGACTACGATGATGACGGCGACGGCGTTTTCGATCCGGGCGACGGAGACATCTTCTGCGCCAACGATACGAACGGCAACGGCCAGTGGGACGACGGCGAGCCGATGGACGACGACGCGGACGGAAACGGCGACTACGATGCCCCCGAGCCGGTTTGGCTGGACCAGGACCTCGACGGGTACTTCGACCTCTGGGGCGATGTCGTCAGCAGCTTGCACGACACCGGGGCCGACGGTGTCTTCGGAACCGGCGACGCGGGCGAGAACAACGGGATCTGGGACGCCGGCGAGCTCATCGCCAACGACGTGGACAGCGACGGCGTCTGCGAGCCCGGCGACACGTGGTTCCCGGGCGACGCGAACAACAACTGCCGGTGGGACTCGGCGGAGATCGTCGCAGATGCGCTGAACGGCGTGTACACGATCGCCGAAGTGGCGCCGGACGGCAGCTACGTCATTGTCGAGGAGGACTTCCCCGGAGTCGCCGAGGGGCCGCTGGTGGTCGAACGTGAAATCCCAATCAGCGACTCGACGGACTACGGGCCGCGGATCCGGCCGGGTGCGAGCGACCCGGCGGATCCTGAGCTGCGTAACGAGTTCGTACCCGGCATCGCGGCCGCGGTGTTTGCGGAGAGCGATGAGGGGGCGTACCTCATCATCAAGAACTCCGCCGCGGGCAATAACGGCGAATACATCATCGTCCGGGGCTCTTTCGAGGAGACGCTGGGGCGCCGGGTCACGGTTGCGGCGCCCGGGTTTGCGGCGTACGAGGGTGCCGAAGACAAAGCGGATCCCAATGTGCCCGGTGAGTGGAGTTTCCCCGCATCCGACTACGACCTTGACGGGGAGATTGACTACCGGGATCGCAACTGTGACGAGGAATACCAGGGAGGGCTCCCGCCCGCCATGTACGCGGGGGTGCGCACGCGTCTGCTCGTCAACGCCCAGGACCTCGACGGTGACGGCGTATTCGATCTGGGCGGCCGAACCGGCAACGGCAAGTACGACGGGCCGGACCGCTGGCGCGAGGAAGGCAACACGAAGATGATCCGGATGTGGGGTGTCGGTCTCTCGACAACGCGCCCGGGCTGGCTGGATGACTGGTGGCTGTTCCGCTACGGCACGGCCGCGCCGGCGGGCGGGTTTGGCGGCATCCCGATCGTGACGCCGTTCGTGCTGGAGCCGTACAACGAGCCGGATCCCGGCGATCCGGACCCGCCGCTCGAGACCGGGCGCCCGTTCCTGTCGGATGCTGGCGGGGCGGACGCGGACGAGCCCACGGGTGCCATCCAGCCGGATGCGACGGGGTACTACGACGGCCCCATGGAGTTCGACGACCTGCCGTCGTCGGCCTACCACATCGGAGGCGACGGGCGACTCGGCGAGGTCACTTCGCCGTACAACACCGCACACTACGGCCACGATCGCGTTGGCGCCGGCGTGTTCTTCCCCGACGGCGTGATCCCGTCGGGTGGGCCGTGGGCCGTCGGTGTGGAAGGGACCGCGGCCAACGATGCGGGCAACATGCTCAACCTCGAGCTGCTCACCCGGCGCACCGACGGTACCAGCCTCACGCAGCCGGTCGGATTCAACCCCCGGGCCCTGGCGGAGCTGCGGTCCGACGTGCTCGCCCACCCGCTCCTCGCCGACCCCGTCAGTTTTCCCGGTTTCCGCGACTGGACCCTGGACGGACTGATCGACCAGGGCGAGGTGCGCGACGCCGGCACCGAGAACTACGTCGCCGACGCATACTGCGGGACGCGCGACGACGGGTACAACTCGACGTACCCGCACAACCGGCGACGGTTGATCGAGGACGTCATTGCCGCCGCCGACAGTTCCATCGACTGGGACGAGTTCGTGCTAGGCGGCGGTCCGGGTTCCGGGATCGGCGGCCAGATCTCGGGTGTCGTCCTGCTTCCGGCCGGAATCGGCGTGGGCGACTTGCTCATGCGCCCGGCCTCGAGCCTCGGCAACTACGTCAGGATCCCGACCGAGGATTCGCCCGATCCGTACTACTTCTCGGATCTGGCGGTGGGCCTCGACAGCGCAGGCGAGAGCGGCAGCGATGAGGGCGCGACCTTCCAGACCGGCTTCGCCGCCCACGAGTACCTGCACACGTGGGAGGGCCTGCCGGATCTGTACGACTACGACGTGTTCTCGGGAGGGCAGGTCAACCGCCCCGTCGGCGCGTGGGACATCATGGCCAGCGGCGGCCTGGTGCATCCGACCCCGATCCTCAAGTCGCTCATGGGATGGGTCGAACCCGTCGATCTGAAGGCGGTTCTGATCCCCAATGTTTCCCAGATCATCTTCCTGCCCCCGTCGGAGTTCCGCCGGGAGGACGTGTTCTTCTACTTCCGCAACCCGGTGTTCACGAACCAGCGGTTCTGGTTCTGGAGCGTGGCCAACCAGGGCTTCAGCTCCAACCTGCCCGGTCAGGGCATGATGCTCATGCACACCGATGCGGAGGACAATCTTGAGGCGATCCCGGCCCAGCAGCGGATGGAGACCCGGTTCATGTTCCGGATCGTCCAGGCGGACGGGGATCAGGCACTCGAAGCCGGGTCGAGCAGCGGGGACGCGGGCGCCCCCTTCCCCGGCACCTCGGGGGTCACGACGTTCAACGTCATGACCGACCCGAACAACAAGTGGTACGACGACGACACCGACGCCGGCAGCGGCATCAATATCCTGGATATCGAGCCCGTTACCACCGTCACGGGCGCCGTTGGCCATAACGTGACCTTCCTGTGGACGCCGCGAGAAGTGCCGACGCTCGACTTCATCGAGCCGCCCGGCGGCGAGGTGAACGGCAACATCTACAAGATTCGCTACGAGGTGTTCGACCTGTTCGGCGGGGCCACGATCGAGTTCTTCGTGGACGACGATATCAACGACGGGATGTACGACGGCGTTTCCATCGGCGGGGGCGTGACCAAGCCGCCCGGGCGTCTCGAGGGGACGCACCAGACGGACGTGACCGTGGCGCCGTTCGCCGACGGCGGGGACTTCTACCTCTACGCCAGGCTCTACCCGGGCACCAACGACGACGGCAAGGAGGAGAGCGCGGTCTCGCTGGTCCGGCTGTCGAACAACAACATCGGCGACGGTCTGCTGCTCGGCGCCAACGGCGTGGACCCGCTCTCCCGGTCCGATGTGAATCTGGACGAGTCGAAGGTCGAGACCTGGAAAGTTGTCTGCACCGACGACACCGGGACGGAGACGTGGTCCGTGGAAGGGTCGGTCTCCGGCTTGCAGGCCGCGGAGGCCATGACGGGAACCACGTACACCACCGACGGCGGGGAGGTCACGTTCACCATCGTGGCCGGGACTGTCGACTTCGCCGTCGACGACCGGTTCGTGTTCCTCACCACGGGGATGACGCCGTACAGCGGTCGCCTGCGCATCCAGGAAGGCGACGTCGTTCAGCCCCCGATTGCGAGGATCACCGCGTACCCGCCCTTCGGCCAGTCCGCGCTGGACGTGGAGCTCGACGCCTTCGCCTCGACCGACTTCGAGGGCAATCCTCTGTTCGGAGCGCTCTACGAGTGGGACTTCGGCGACGGGACCACGTACGGACCCTCCGGCGTGCAGAACCTGCCGCACACGTTCGAGCCGGCCGGGAGTTACAACGTGGTGTTGACCGTGACCGCCGCGGACGGAGGCATGGACACGGACACGGTGACCGTCGACGTGGGCAACACTGCCCCGGACGCGGTAATCGTCGCGTGTGCGGTGGCGCCGTGCGGCACCGCGGGCAGCATCCAGCTCGGTCAGATCATCTCGTTTCCGTCGACCGGCGAGATCACCGTGTACTTCGACGGGTCCGGGTCGCTCGATACCAACCTTGACGAGCTGACATACGAGTGGAACCTCGACGACGGGACCCTCATCGGCCCCGGCGATCCGGGCCAGTTCGACCAGGTTGAGCACACCTATGCGGTGGCCGTGGGCGACGCGATCACCGTCAGCCTGAGGGTCACCGACGTCGTCGGCGTGTCCGATCCCCTGAGGAGCGTCGATGCCCTGACGCTGACCTTCGCGAACCACGACCCGGACATCGTCTCCGCGAGCGCTACCCCGCAGAGCGGCAACGTGCCGCTCACCGTGGACTTCAGCGCCTCGGCGAACGACGTGGACGGCGACCCGCTCACGTACGCGTGGGACTTCGGCGACGGCACGACTGACGATGGGGCCCAGGTCACGCACACGTACAATAGTGTGGGAGTCTTCATCGCGACGGTGACCGTCAACGACGGCAACGGCGGCATCGCGACGCGGGACGTTCCGATCACCGTGAACTCGCCCGGCGGTGGCGGGCCGGGTCCGGATCCAGTAGATCCTGATGACGTGCAGCCGACGTTCACGATAACGGACCCCGACGGGGAGGACCTGGACGAGGCGAAAGACGATGCGGGCAAGCCGATCACGGACGACGACGGCAATCCGATCATTGTCGGCGAGGCTCCGCTCGAGGTGGTCTTCGATGGGACCGAGTCGGAGTACCCGTCCGGAGCCACGTTCCAGTGGAGCTTTGGCGACGGCAAGAGCGAAGGACCCGGGCCCGCGGCCACGTTCGGAAAGGTCCCACACACGTACATTCTGTTCGGTCAGTTCAAGGCAAAGCTGACCATCAGTGCGGGTACAGTGCTCAAGTCCTACTCGCGGACCGTTCGGGTGGTGAGCGACGCCGACGAGTCGGGTTCGGATGATTTCGCGGTCGTGCTCCGGGCGACTCCGCTGAGCGGACCGGCACCGCTTCCGGTGCGGTTCACTGCGGAGGCGAACGAGGCCGTGGTGCGGTACGAGTGGCAATTCGGTGACGGCTCGCCGGTCATGATGGGGACGGCGTTCGAGCAGAGCCACGACTACCTGCTCGTCGGGACGTACCTCGCGCAGGTGACGGCTACCAATGCGGCCGGTGAGCGCGTCGTGTCGTCGCCCCTGCCGATCGTGGTTACGGCGGATGCGCGGGGTTCGGCGCCGACCGCGCGACTTGTCGCTACGCCGTTGGTCGGTCCGGCACCGTTGCAGGTGGTGTTCTCCGCGGCGGACTCTTCGGACCCGGACAACGATCCGCTCACCTACGTGTGGGACTTCGAGGATGACGGCGTCGCGGACGCGACCGGTCCGACGTCGACGCACGTCTACTCGGTGACGGGTACCTACACGGCATCGGTACTCGTGACCGACTCGACCGGGTTGTTCGACATTGCCTCGACGCCGCAGGCGATCGTGGTGCAGTCGTCGACCTTCGTGCCGCCCTCCGACGATGACGGAGGTGGTGAGCCGGCGCCCGCACCGACCCCGCCCATCGTCGTGTGCCCGGCCCTGACGCCGACGCTGATGGGTCTGACGCTGCTGGGTCTCGCCGGGATGAAGTTCGGCCACCGGCGCCATCGGCGTTCGTGAACCGCTACGGCGACCGCGCAGGATCGCCGACAAAACGCGTTTGACATAAGCGGCCGAGTCCATCGCCCAAGCGGCGGTTCGACTCGGCCGCTTCATTGCGCGTCGGCCCCGGGAATCGTGAACTGTGAATCGTGCGGTGGGGAGCACGTTCACGTTGAACGCCCCATAGGCAGCGGGAACAGACACTCCCCGAGCGCATCTTATCGGCGTTGCGGCGGCCGGAAACCGCAGGCGAATCCGATCCCGCGGAGACCCGATACTACTCAATGTGTACGTTGGGGAGTGCGCCTCGACAGGGTGTCACTGCAACTCCAGGCCGCGCGTGTAACGATGATCGCATCCAGCCGTCGAGCTTTCACCATCCGCGTTGATGACGAGCACATGACGGTCAGCGTGGCCATCGCTCCGGGCGCCCACCACGGTGCGATCACCAGGCAGGAGATCATGCGCGTCCTCAAGGAGCACCGGGTGGCTTGCGGTCCGCTCGACCAGCAGCGAATCGAGAGTCTCATCCGCGGGCTTCGCCGAGGTGACGTCCCCATGAATGACGTCGTGATCGTCAAGGGCATTCCGCCCGTTCACGGCCAGGACGGGAGGATCGTCGACCTCGTTGCGCCTCCGCGATTGTCCAATGACGACGAGGAGCGGGCGGACTACTACCAGGTAAACAGGCTTCGTATCGTCAACAAGGACACGCCCGTCCTCGAGATCATACCGCCGACGCCCCACCGGCCCGGAACGAACGTGCTGGGGCGCGAGGTGCCGGCGAGGATCGGGACCACAGCGCGGGTCATCCTCGGCCACAACGTCGCACTGTCCGACGACCGGCGCTTCGTGTACGCCACCCGGGGCGGCCGGTTCGAGTTCAGCCACGGTGTCGCGTCGGTCGAGCCGGATGTGACGGTGGGGGCGAACATCTCCTTCAGAACCGGCAACGTCGATTTCGAGGGCGACGTGGTCATTGATAAGGATGTCTTCGATCGCTTCGAGGTGAAGACCCAGCGGAGCGTCGTGATCCGGGGGGCCGTGGAGGGTGCACGCATCGATGCCGACGAAGATGTAACCGTCAAAGGGGCCATCCTCGGGAGGCGCAAAGGGCACGTGACGGCGGGGGGCTACATCGTGTGTACGTTCGCCACCGGGGCGCGACTCGAGGCGGGCACCCACGTTTCCATCTCCAAGTACTGCTTCGACAGCACCATCCGTTGCGCGGGGACGCTGATGATGCCCGAGGCCGTGTTCTCCGGCGGCGAGGCCAGTTGCCGGGGCGGCGCCGTCGTGGCAACGCTGGGCAGCGCCACGCACAGCAAGACGACCGTGCGGGTCGGGATCGACGAGTCCCTGCCGGGCGTTCTCTCCGACCTGAACCACAAGATCGAGGATGCCGGGAGGCTGCTCGCTGAAGCGGAGAAGGAATTCAACCCGTACGCGGGCGTTCTGGCCGACCTGCGCGGGGTCGAAAGGGAGAACGCGGCGCGGATCCTGAAGCGGATCAAGGAGTTGGAGGCGCGAATCGCCGACCGGCGCGGCGAGGTCGACCGCATCCTTGCCGAGAGACGCGAGACGGCGCGGGCGGCGATCGAGGTTCGCAAGCGGATCCATGCGGGCGTCGAGCTGTACTTCGACGGAGCGAAGACCCGTTTCAAGGCCGACCTTGCCGGCCCGGTGCGCATCGAGCTGCGCCGCGAGCCCGACGGAGTCGACGTGGTTGCCGTCGACCCCGAGACGAACGCCGAGACGGTGCTGCCCACCGAGCCGTACGACATCCTGCGCGAAACCGAAACTGCCGAAACCGTCTGAAGT
>CAYMME010000231.1:0-13743 GCA_964391465.1 uncultured Planctomycetales bacterium | reverse complement strand
AAGGATACGGATTTCCGGCCTAAGTTGCAACACTTATTTTGTCGCAGACCCTAACGTCCCGTACGCGGTCCCACCGACCGGAACGAACGGTGCATCCGGGCACTCGTCCGGCTCGCACGAGTCGGGGACGCCGTCGTAGTCGTCATCGTAGTCACCCTGACAGATCTGCGTGGGATCCGTGATGCCGTTGGCATCGCAGTCCGGTCCCCACTTGTCCGGGATGTTGTCGAAGTCGCAATCCGTGCACGGTTCGGCATCCCAGACCACGAGGCCGAACTTGTCGACGCCCGATCCACGGACCAGAATCAGGTAATCCGTGCCCAACGCCGAGCACCAGCCCGTGGTCGAGATCCAGTCGTTGGCTTCGTAGTCGCTCACCACGCAGGTGAGGTCGCTGCAGAAACCGTCTTCCGTGAACACCGCAAGCCAGATTTCCCCCCACCATTCCCCGACTTCAATGAACGCATCGGCGATCATTGCATTGCCGGTTCCCGTCACGCGGTACCACACGCCGGGCGCGCCGCTGTCCGGCCCACAGGGCGGAACCCCATCGGGCCCCGCGCCGCGCAGCGTTCCGAACACCGGTTCCGCGATGGCCCCGACCAATCGAGCCTCGTCGCACTCGTCCGGTTCGCACTCGTCGGGGATCCCGTTCTGATCGAGGTCGTCGCTGAATCCGTCCGCGATGTCCGTGTCGTCCGGAACCTGGTTGTTGTTGCAATCGTGCTCGCACTCGTCGGGCACGACGTTCGCGTTCATGTCCTCGCTGGACTCCCCGTTGTCGTCGGGGTCGCCTGGATCAACATCGCACTCGTCGGGAACCGAGTTGTCGTTGCAGTCGAAGCTGGTCTCGTCCACGGAGACGTCGCACCAATCCAACGTGCCGTTGCCGTTGCAGTCCTTGGAGGGGTCGGCCGCGATCTCGGCATCGTCGCACTGACGGTTGCCATTACAGTCGCTGCGCACGCCCTCGCACTCGTCCGGGACCCCGTTGTCGTTGCAGTCGACACTGATGTTCCACGCAATGTCGCACTCATCGAGACGGCCGTTGGGCTGGCAGTCCTCCGCTGTCGGCTCCGGCGGCGGTTGCGGGGCGGGCGGCGGCACCGGCTCGGGTTCAGGTTCCGGTTCGGGCTCGGGTTCAGGTTCCGGTTCGGGCTCCGGCTCGGGTTGCGGCTCGGGCTCGCTCGGAATCGGCAGAACGATCACGGGCAGCGTCGTGTCGGAGAACGGGGCATCGAACTCGGTGGCATTCACACCGGGCAAGGGAGCCCCGGCATCGAGCCCCGACTCCGAGACCACGTAGAAACGCACCAACACGCGGTCCGCCTCGTCCCACGGCGACAGCACCGGTTCGCCGATCTCGACCGGTATCTCGAGGACGTGCACGCGTTCCCCGACGATCTCGAACCGCATCTTGGCGATGACTTTGACGCCTCTCTCATTGCGGATCTCGACCCGCACACGCTCGGCGAATGGGCTGCGGATCTCGCCGTCCTCGGTCAGGCCGACCGTCTGCCCGGCCACGTCGGCGTTCGGTGCGGGCGGAACGTTTCCCAGCGGGTACGGCTCGGTCCCGCACGCGATCACGATCAGGCACAATGCCGTCGCCCACAAACCCAACCGACGCACCGGCCGGCCAATCATCGCTCTACCTTGCTCGTTTCGCATCATCCTCGCCCCTTGGCGGTTCGGTCGCCCCGCTGAACGGATCATGAGGCGGCCACGAATCGCACGCGGTTCAACGTTGACGTACTTGTACTCAGGCGAAGCGTCCATCCTGCGGTCGCCCCCGGCGCTTTCAGGCATGGCGCACCGCCATACGACGGGGTTCCTCACCGCATCGCGGCGAGGCACACAGCCCCCCTGCACCGACATGTTCTGCGACCGAGTCACGTCCCCCCGGTCCTGATACGCTATTCTACCACCGCCAGGACCCCTTCCCAAGCGTCCACTTTATTTGTTACACGCTTTTCCCGCGGGTCCCGCTTCCCTTTCCCTCCATCCGATAACCATTTGCCCGGACTCGCCTAGGGCGTCTTGGGCGGCTCAAACGTGCGGGTAGTGGCGTAGACGTGCACCTCGAGGGCCCGAATGCCGTCGCGGAATGACCGACCTTCCACCGTCTGGGCTTCGTCGCTGCCCAGGCGGTGCAGGGTCCGGCCGTCCAGATCGGCCGGGAGGCCGGAAACCTCAAATGCCTGGCCGTGGACGGCTTCGTTGACGACGAACAGAACATAGTCCTGGTCCACCCTCTTGAGGACTACCCGCGGCCCCTCGCCATCCAGTGAGCCGAAAACCTCGTCAGCGGCGCATCGAGGGCTCGGCGTGACGGCCGGAGCCACGATCGCCGGTTCGAGGGCACGCAGCTCTCGGGTCACCGTGAGCAGGTCCGTCCAGAGCCGGGAGTCCTTCTCGATGTACGCCGTTCCCCAGTAGAGGATCGCCGACGCACCGTGCACGATGGCATCGTAGGCCATGAATCGCGTTGACTTCAGATCCGGCCGGCGACCCTGCGCAGGGTCTTTCGGCTTCTCCTTCCGGAGATCACGCCAACCGAAGCCTTGCAGAACCATGGCTACCCCCTTGCCCGGTGCGGCTTCGCGCATCCGGTCCGTGTACGCTCCGACCGACGTCAGGTTGGTGTCCCGCAGATCGCTGTGTCCGACGCGATAGTTGAACGGGTACGGGTAGATGTCGCACCCGGCCATGTCCACCGCTCGATTGAAATGACGCATCGACGCGATGCTGTTTCGCGGGGCGTGGTTCAGCCACAGGATGTGCCCCGGGTCCGCCTTCCGAACCGCCTCGAAGCCGCGTGTCAGCCCGTCGCCGAGGTCGCGGGCTCTGGCCACCGCGTCTGATAGCGACGCGTTGGCCCGCGGCGGCTGCTTGCCGAGTTGCTTCCATACCTGATCGCGCAGCTTCTCGAAGGCTTCCCATTGCGCCCGTTCAAACCGGCTGTGACAGCGGTTGATCAGGGCACGAATCTCTGCTTCCTTGTCGCCGCTGGCCTTGGCCGCCGCACCCATCGCGGGGAACTCCGTCGTGTAGAGGTAGTTCACGACGGAGTACGAGACGTTCCAGAGCGGTTCGTCGGGTGCTTCCCACACCAGTAGCGCGGGATGGTCCTTGAACCGGTTGACGGTCTCGACCAGCTTGGCCCGCTTGGCTTCCACGTCGCCGCGCAGATCGAGCCGCCCGCCGAGGTTGATCCAGGCCCGCAGACCGAAGCGGTGCACCTGATCCATCCTGGCCGGGTCGGCTGAGCATTGAACGAGATTGAAGCCCGCGTCGGCGACCTGCTTCAGCGTGGCATCATCCTTGAGGTGCTCGTACAGGCCGATGATGAACCGCGGCCGGCCGTCGATGAGCGCCATCTTCTCTGCGGAGAAGAGACGGTCGGCACCGCGCGCCGCAAGCGGCAGCCCGAGAAGCGTCGCCGCGACAACCGTCCATAACGGCGTCCGGCTTCGCC
Organism: uncultured Planctomycetales bacterium; assembly: GCA_964391465.1. Classification (GTDB taxonomy): domain Bacteria; phylum Planctomycetota; class Phycisphaerae; order UBA1845; family CAYMME01; genus CAYMME01. The sequence goes on along the minus strand of CAYMME010000231.1, from coordinate 10,265 downwards.
GTGCGTACCGGCAAGGACTCGACAGGTTCAGATTCGTCGTCACGGTATGCTCCTCGAGTTCTGGGTGCCGCGCAGCGGCTCGTCAGCTCCCCCGGAATGCCTTCTGCACCTTGGCGAACGCCTCGGCGACGGTCTGCATGTCCGCCTCGTCCCCGAGCAGCATCTGATGCACGAGCCAGACCGTTCGCTCACACACGTACTCGGTGTTCGGGCACGGCAGGACGCGCATCGCCTCGGGATACTTCTTGCGCAACCATTGGAGGGCCGGTTGCTCGGACAGCGGCGTCGTGTAGCCGTCCAGGCACGGAACGCCCTCGGCGCAGAGCGCCTCGACGATCGCCTCGCGCGACCGGCCGCCGAATGCCTCCGGGTCGACCAGCATGGAATACAGATGGTACGCGTGCCGGGTGCACCACGAGGCGTGTTCCGGCGGTGTGACACCGGGCACCTCGGCCAAGTACTCCGAGAGACACGCGGCCATACGAGCGCGGTGCTCGTTCTGGGCATCGAGATCGTCGAGACGAACGCTCAGCAACGCGGCCAGGTATTCACTGGGTCGATAGTTCCATCCGATTCGCGGATACTCCCACCGCGCCCCGTCCGGGTGCCGGCCGACATCCATGAACGCGGCCACCCGAGCGTAGACCTCCGCGTCGTTCGTCGTGACCACACCCCCCTCGCCCGAGGTGAGGTTCTTGCTCGACTGAAAACTGAACGCCCCGGCGTGCCCGATCGACCCCACCTTGCGGCCGTCGCACACCGCCCCGTGGGCCTGGGCACAGTCCTCGATCACGACCAGATCGTGCTTCTCCGCAATGGCGTTGATCGCAGCCATGTTCGACGGATGCCCGCCCAGGTGCACGGGCATGATCGCCCGCGTCCGTCCCGGCGTGATCGCCGCTTCCGCGGCCTGCGGGTCCATCGTGAACGTCACCGGATCGATGTCGACGAATGCGAGCGTGCACCGGCGATCGAGCGTCGCGCTGGCGGTAGCGATGAAGGTGTAGTTCGGCAGGATCACCTCGCCGCCGTCGCCCCACGCGTCCAGGTCCAACGTGGCCGAGAGCGCGGCCGCAATCGCATCCGTCCCGTGCACGACGAGGCGCGCGTGCGACGTCTCGCAGTACGCGGCGAACTTGCCGGCGAACGCCCGTGCCTGTGGCCCCGGAAGTCCCTCGACATGCGAGAGATACACGTCGCGAAACGCAGGTCCGACGCGATCGGACCAGTCCTCCGCGGTGGATGCGGGCCACTGCGGCCACGGCTTCGCCTTCACGTCGCGGACCGGTGTGCCTCCATCGACTGCCAGTTGATCTGCTGTCCCCATCGTTTGCCGTCTCCCCGAGCGAGTCTCGTCTTCGTTCGACGCACTTCGAGTCCTCGCCGGCGACCGGCAGGCCGCGGCGATGCAGTGCGTCCCACAATCGTGTTGGGGCGAAAGTATAAGCGGAATGCCCGGCGCAACGCGAGCACGCCCCGACCCCTGTGTGCACGGTCAGGCGCTACCACGCGCGATTCAGAGGCATCACTTGAGACAATTCACGGTTTGGCGCCGGCGGATGACGAGAATGCTCGCCGCCATCAAGCCTACCGCCGCGGTCGCGATTCCCCACCGCGACACCGCGGGAACCGGTGGGAACGTGCAGTCGATCTGGAATGCTCGGAAGTCATCGATGGCGGCTTCGACGATCGATGCTCCGCCCTCGTCGGAGGCCACGAAACGTACCTGCACGTTGGCGGTCGGCGCGACGAAGTCGCTGACGGCAAACTCATGATAGACCCAGCCGCCGGACGTGCCCGGACCGGACGGACCGATGGTCTCCACGTTGAACCATGACTGGCCGCCGTTGTTCGTGATGTCGATGTGGAACGAATCGGTACCCGGGTAGGCGCCGGCCGTGTTCGAGTACCATCGCCAATAGCCAATCCTTGCGTCGCCGGCGGAAAGATCGAGGCTGGGCGAGAAAAGCGTCGTCTTCCCGCCGTCCACATCGTTCTCACCGAGGAGGCCGCCCACGGAACCCTGGCCGGTCACGAAGCACGTCACGCCCGGGTCCGCGGTGTGGTCGTCTTCGGGTTGGGCCGCCGTGCCGACCGGGTCCACGCGAGTCCAGATGCCGGTCGTGGCATCGTCGTAGGGACCGCCGACCGACCAACCCGAAGCCGACTCGAAGTTATCCTCCAACACCGGGTCTTCGTAGCCGACGATGTACGAGAGCAACTCGGCCGGAGCGTCCTGCGGCACGCTGGCGGGCACACTCTCGTCGCTCGTCGCCGTAACGTGGAATTCGACCGCGACGCCGCAACTGATGGGCGGAACCGTCGCCTCGTACAGGTCACCGCCGACGGAAACCATGGGCAGCGCGACGAAGTCACCGGCCAGGACCCGGTAGAACAACGACACGTTCTGGTTGCCGAACGTGCCGGAACGTTCCGTCACCCGCGCCGTCACCGTCAAACCTTCGCCGGGCGCCACGAGAGCCGGAACCTCCGAGGCAATCTGCACCCGCAACGCCGGACCCGACTCGCTGATCCAGTCCGCAAGGTACAGTGCGGCGGGCAAGTTCTCTTCGCAGGTCGGCACGATCTGCTCGGGCGGCAACACGAACCCGTATGCTCCCGTATCGCGCAACTCGATCGTCAGGGCCAGAATGATCCGCTCGTCCCAATTCGCACCGTACACCCAGTCGTCCGACACGCCTGACGCAGCGTAGATCGTCGTGTAGGCCGGGCCGTAGTCGTACGTCTGGCCGTGCACACCGAGAATGAGTTGCGCCATGTCCGACCCGACGGTGTCGAACTCGCCCTGATCCGGAGGCAACTCAGGCGTGTATCCCCACGGCCACAGGATCAACTGCGAGTAGCTGTGATAGTCGATGTACGCGGCAATGTTGGGGTGGGCGAGCACGAAGTCGCGCATCACCTGTGTCTCGGGCTCCGAGAACGGAGCCGGACCGCGATAAGTGCTGGCCGAGGTGCTGTCGCTGCTGCCCGGACCGCCCCATCCGTAACCCCAGTTGCGGTTGAGGTCGACGCCGATCGTACCGTCGCCGTTGTCCCGCCGGTTCTTGCGCCACAGGCGCTCGCCGACGTTCCAGCTCCATTCGTATCCGTCCGGGTTCATGCAGGGCAGGATGTACCAGTCGACTTCGTCGACGAGGCGCGTGGCCGTCGCGTCCGTGCCGTAGTTGTCCAGCAGCCATTCCGCGATGTACAGGACCATCGGAATGTTGATCCACTCGCGCGCGTGTTGGCCGCCGTTCATGAGGAAGCCGGGTTTGTCATTCCCGTCCCCAACGCCGGTGATGCGCACGCCGCGCATCAGGCGGCCCTCCAAAGACGTGCCGAAGTCGACGACCGTCGCGAGCGTGGGGTGGTCCACCGCGTACTGCTCGACGCGGGCGATGATGTCGGCCAGCGGGTGGTAGGCCGTGAAGAAGTCCTCATCCTCCGGGGCCGCCATCGTGGCCGCCGCGAGCGGACCCACGTCCTCGATCAGCACTTCGAAGCCGAGATCCGACGCCTGAAGCTGGGCGAATTGCCCCGGCGTGACACGGACATCCACCAGCCCGATGCCGACCGTGTCCGACCAGACGTCGTCCGTCATGGTCAGCAATAGGTCAAGCTGCTCCGAGCTCTGCACCCCAACGCGAACCACCTTGTGTCCGTCGTAGGGAGCGGCGTGCGCATAGGCCGTCAGCAGCACGGCCAGTGCCGCGCACGTCGCCGCCATCCGATGGGGTAGTCTCGCGAATTGCATACGCCTCAATCCTCCCCTCTCCCACCCAGTCCCAGCCTATCGATTGGCATGAGCGGATGCAACGCGACATGTCGTCCCGATAAGTGCGCTCAACCCGCAAGCCTTTGCACGTCGTCCGGAGTCGTGCCGCAAGCCGCAATCACCTTATGCGGAGTCGTTTCACCCTGAACGACCGATAGCTGATTCGTGCGGACGCCCAGTGCGCGGGCGAGCAGACGGATGACGGCCTTGTTGGCCTTGCCCTTCTCCGGCGGAGCCGCAACCGTGACCTTCAAGGCCCCTCCCAAGACCCCGACGATCCGGTCGCGCGACGCTCCCGGAACGACTTTGACCGGGATGAGCACACCGTCCGGTGTCTCGGTCAGCTCCAGCGTGTCATCGTCGACAGCCATGCGTACGCATCACCAAGACGCGACCGTAAGGGAGCGTGAAATGCCGGCAAAGCCGGCATTCTCTGACTGTGCCCAGAGCCAATCGCGGTTCGCCGCTTCTTGATCCCGACGTACGTCGGGACGGTTCGGAATCCAGCGGGCAGAGGTCTCAACACTCTACGTCGCCCGGCGGTGGCGCCATTGGTCCAGCGCTACGGCCACCACGATCACCGCCCCGATGAGGATCTCCTGAATCCAATTGGCGATCCCCATCGCGTCGCAGCCGCTGCGCAGGAAGGCCATGATCAACGCGCCGATTAGCGACCCGAACGCCGAACACTCGCCCCCGCTGAGGCTGCCGCCGCCGATCACGACCGCGGCGATCACGTCGAGTTCGGTGCCCACGGCCGTGGTCGGGTCGCCCACGGTGAGACGACAGAACTGCATCACGCCGGCCAACCCCGCGCTGAGTCCGGCGACAACATAGATGTAGATCTTGATCCGGTTGACCCGCAGGCCGCACAGCCGGGCCGTAGCCTCGTTCGAGCCGATCGCGAACACGTGCCGCCCGAACGTCGTGTATCGTAACACTGCCAGCGTCAGCACGGTCAGGGCGAGCATCGTCCACATCCCCGGCGACACGATCAGCCACTCCGGCTCCGGCACCCGAACCAGGACGTGCTCGCCAAGCCACCCGGCCGGGGCGTCAATCTTCTGTTCGTCCGCAAGACCCTTGGCCAGCCCGCGGGCCATGCCCCACATCCCCAGCGTCGCAATAAACGGCACGATCCTCAGCCCGACGATCATCGAACCGTTGGCCAACCCGCACAGTCCGCCCAGCAGAATCCCCGCCAACGCCGCCACGATCGGCGGGTACCCCGCGCGCAGACACCACGCCACCATCACGCTGGTCAGGGCGATCACCGAGCCCACCGACAAGTCGATGCCGCCCGAAATGATGATCAGCGTCATCCCCATGGCCGCAATGCCCACGGCCACCGTCTGGTTGCCGACGGTGCGGAAGTTGCCGAGCTTCAGGAACCGGTTCTCCTGCTGCCACAGCAACTCGGAGAACGAGGGCACAGGCTCGACGGTCTTCCCCTCGCTCTGCAGTCGCGCGGCCTGCTCGAGCAGGAAACCACGTTGATCGCGGGCCGACTTGACCTGCACCGCCACGGCGAAGAGCAGCACGATCACAACCAAGGCCAGCAGCGGCCCCAGCGCATGGATCACCCGGCCGAGCATCCGCGGACCGGTCGGCTCGACGCTCGTGGCCGAACTCACAGCACACCTCCCGTGGCCGCCGCCATGACTGTGGTCTCTGTCCAGTCGCTGACCCGCCGAACCTCCACCAGCCGCCCACGGCTCATGACCCCGATTCGATCGCACACGCCCATCAGCTCCGGCAGGTACGAGCTGACGAAGACGATCGCCTTGCCCTGTGCAGCGAGCTTGCCGATCCACTCGTAGACCTGCACCTTCGAGCCCACGTCGATCCCGCGCGTGGGTTCATCGAGCAGCAGCACGTCCACGTCATGATGCAGCAGCCGGGCAATGGCGACCTTCTGCTGATTGCCGCCCGACAGATCCGCGACCGGTTGACCGGCGTCGCGAGCCCGGATCGACAGGCGGTCGACCCAACCCTCGGCCGCGGCTCGCCGAGCCCGCAGGTTCAGCCAGCCCCCGCGCGAATACGGAGCCAAGTGCGACAAGGTCATGTTGTCGACGACGCTCAGCGAGGTGGCCAGCCCCTCGGACTTGCGATCTTCGCTCAGCAGCCCCACGCCTTGGTCGAGCCGCCGGGCCGGCGTTGCCCCGTGGTCGGTCACGGCTGCCACCGTCACCGTCCCGCGCTGAACCGGAGCCAGGCCGAACACCGTCCGCAAGAGCTCCGTCCGCCCTGCCCCGATCAGTCCGGCGATGCCCAGAACCTCACCGCGATGCAACGCCAGATTCACGTCTCTCGGCACCGGATCACCGCAGAGCGCATCGAGCTTCAGAATCACGTCGCCGGGCTCGTGAGGCGCTCGCGGAAACATGTCGTCGAGGCGCCGGCCGACCATCATCTCGATGATCGATTCGGTCTCCGTGCCGGCCACCTCGCCCGTTCCGGTCACCCGCCCGTCACGCAGCACGGTGAATCGGTCGGCTACCCGTTTCACCTCTTCGAGGAAATGCGAGATGTACACAATGGACGCCCCACCGCCGCGTAGCCGGTCGATCAGGTCGAACAGGTGCTCGGTGTCTTCCTGCGTCAGCGAGCTGGTCGGCTCATCGAGGACGATCACGCGGGCCCGCAACACCACCGCCCGGGCAATCTCCACCAGTTGCTGCGCCCCGACCGACAGATCCCGGACGGGCACGTCGGGTGAAATGTCGGGGTGATGCAGTGCGTCGAGAGCCTCGCGGACCCGGCGGCGCATCTCCTGCCGTCGCAACACGCCGAGCCGATGCTGCTCGACGCCGAGCATCACGTTGGCCTCGACGGTCAGGTGCGGAGCGAGCGTCAGCTCCTGGTAGATCATGGCCACACCCGCACCGCGGGCAGCCAGCGGCCCGTCGGGTGCGTACGGCTCCCCGTCCAGCGCCATGCGGCCCGAATCGGGAGGATGGGCGCCCGACAGCACCTTCATCAGCGTGCTCTTCCCGGCCCCGTTCTCGCCGATGAGTGCGTGCACCTCCCCCGGCTGGACCGACAGATCCACTCCGTCCAGGGCCACCGTAGCCCCGAACCGCTTGCTGATCCGGCTCATCTCAAGACGCGATGCGCTCGGTGGGACCATCAATCCAGGTACTTTGCGAAGGGTGGAGCCAGCAGTTCGGCCATCTTCGGCGTGTCCATGTTCTCCTTCGTCGCCACGCCCACGCCGGTGTCGATGCGCTGCTTGACCGGCTCCCCGCGAAGGTGAGCGACGATCGTCTTCACGCCGAGGTAGCCCATGCGCAACGGGTTCTGGAGCACCAGTCCGTGCATCTCGCCCTTCCGCAGGGCCTCGACCAACTTCGGCGAGCTGTCGAACCCGACGAACTTCACCTTGCCCGCGCGGTTCGCACTCTGTAGGGCCCGGAGCATGCCGAACGACGACGATTCGTTCGGGCAGAAGATCCCGTCCAGTTCAGGGAACTTGTTCAGTAGGTTCTCGGCCTTGGCGAACGTACTCTCCGTGGTGGCCCCGGCATACTGGTTCTGGGACATGACCTCGATGTCGGTGTGCTTCTTGATCTCGTCCAGGAACCCCTGCTCGCGGTTCATCGTGCTGGCCGAGCCCTCCTGATACCTGAGAAGGACGATCTTCCCCTTGTCTCCGATCACCTCGGCCAGCCGTTTCGCCCCGAGCACGCCGCCCTTGTAGTTGTCGGTCGAGACGTAGCTGATGAAGTCCTTCCCGGGCTCCCCCGCCAGCCCCGAGTCGATGATCACGACGGCGATGCCTTCCTTGGCCGCTTCGCGCACCGGCTTGACAAGCGCCTGATCATCGAGCGGCGCGATCACGATGCCTTGCACGCCGGCGGTGGTGAAGTTCTGCACGACGTTGATCTGTTCGGCGCGGTCATCTTCCTTGGTCGGCCCTTTCCATTCGATCTGCACCCCCTCCGTCTCGCGTTGTGCCTTGATCGCCCCGCCGTGGATTGACTTCCAGAATTCGTGGGTGGTGCACTTGGGGATCACGGCGATCTTCAGCAGACCCTCCAGCGGCGGCGTCCGCCCCGGCGACTCGACATCAGACGCAACCGGCTCTGCGACCGCGGCCTTCTCTGGAACCGGCTTCGTCTTTCCCTCACCGCAGCCGGCGATGAAGCCAACCACAAGACCACACCAACCGACGCACAACGCAGGGTACAGTTTCATGGCATCTCCCGAATGGTATTCCGCCGCCCCGATGCGCCGTGGCCTGCCCCCTCGTTCGCGAACCGGCACACGGCACGGCTCACTGTCCCAGTTCGCGGCTCCGGTCCGCCGCGGCGACAACCGCTCGACGGATCGCTTCCGGCACGCCGGATGTATCCATTGACGCGAGGGCCGCCTGTGTGGTTCCGCCCGGCGACGTGACTTTGCGCCGCAGTTCGGCCGGCGGCTCGCCCGTTTCCAGCATCATCCTGGCCGCCCCGAGGCATGTGTTCTCCGCGAGCTTCAGGGCGTCCGCTTCCGTCAATCCCGCGGCCACCCCACCGGCGACGATAGCCTCGACGAAGGCGTAGAAGTATGCGGGACCAGACCCGCTCACTGCCGTGACCGCGTCGAGCGCTTCCTCGTCGACCACCACGCTCTCACCGGCGGCGTTGAAGATTCGGCACGCCAGGGCCACGTCGTCTTCGCCCGCATGTGCCCCCCCGCAGAGGCCCGCCATACCGGCCCCGACGTGGATCGCCAGATTGGGCATCACGCGGACCACCCGGACCGTCTCGCCGCCCAGGGCAGCCGCGATCCGCGACGTGCCGACGCCCGCCATGATGCTGATTACCACCTGCTCGGCCCCGACTGTGCCGCGAAGCCCTTCCGCCACCTCGGCGAAACTCTGCGGCTTGACGGCGAGGACGATAGCCGCCGACTCGGATGCGACATGGCGGTTGTCTTCGATGGCTTCGATGCCGAACTTGGCAAACACGTCGCGACGCCCTGCGGCCGGATCCGAGGCGATCATCGCGTCGGCCGCATACAACCCCTTTGCGAGCAGGCCGGCGGCGATGCCCTCGGCCATGTTGCCCGCACCCACGAATCCCAGTTGGTAGCTGATGCTCATCACACACGCCACTCTGCAGTCGGCTCCCCCCGACTACGGCTGACTGGACGGCGCCTTGCCCGCTCCCGCCGCCGGTTGCGTGGCGGCCGGCGCACTCGTCGGCTCGAACGCGTCACGCTCGACCTCAATCCTCGTCGCAACAAAGGTCTTGCCCATGCCGCTGCCTTCGACCCGCAGGGTCACTTTGATGTGGTCGCCCGGTTGCACGTCGTCAACCGCGGCCTGCCGGCCGTTGATCCACACCTCGGCGCCCTCGGCAACCTTGCCCGTTTCGTGTACGGTGATCCCTTTCTTGTTCCTGAATTCCATCGACACACCGTCTTCTGGATCGACGTCAAGGGCCTTCCCTTCCAGTGTGATGTATTCGTGCTCAGGCTTGGCTTCGCTGCACCCCGTGATGAGGCCCAGTCCGACGACAACCAGCATGATCCGCGCGAGCGACTGACGTGAAACGCTCATGGCCGACTCTCCGATCACTCGAACATCAGGCAGACGGTCTCGTGGACGAGCGCGATCCGGCGCGCGTCACGGTACTGCCACAGCCGGCCGCCCGCCGACCGCAGGCGGCCATCCTACGCCAGGGGCTACGCTCGTCAAGCCGCACCCGCGCGCGCATCGGTGGTTGACCATCGCCCGATCGCCCGCTACGCTGAGGAATCCTGATCGGCAGGACGATCAGTCTGCGCCCGTAGCTCAATTGGATAGAGTGGCAGACTTCGAATCTGAAGGTTGGAGGTTCGAGTCCTCCCGGGCGCGGTTTCCAGCGGGGTGCGCGGAAGGTGGCCGCGCCTCCGCCTCTTCCCGCTCACTGCCCGATGCAGTTCTTGCAGGGCCGGGCAGCCGCATACGCTCGCGCAACGCACCTTGGGATGGCCGGCATCCGGCCGAACGGCCGACACACACGTTCTCCGGCACGATGATATGACTTGACAGATCGGCGCGGATGACGATCATATGCGGTGGGTACGGCGCAGTCTCGGGGCGGTAGTGACAATCCTCCGGTAGCCTCCTCACCCGACCGGAGTTAGATAAGGGAATGCTCACAACATGACGGCAAGCGTAACGGCTCCAGCGATCGAGCCCGATACATCCCCGGTGCACCCCGCGCATCCTGTACACCCCCTGGGTTCCAATGCTCGGGTGCTGCTCAGCAGCGTGTTCGGCCCGTATGCCTCGGACGACGAGTACGGCAGCCGGGCCATCAACCCCATGGAGTTGTATCACAACCAGGTGACGCGCGTGCAGCGAGCGTTCTCGCTGCGTATGTTCCACCGCTCCTGGGGGCTCATGTTGATCCAGGCCAATATCGAGACCCCCTGCACCCTCCTCGATTTCCCGACCCTCGACGAGTTCGTCGAGGAAATCACGAGCAACCACTACGATGTCGTCGGC